>NZ_JBHWVO010000016.1:0-191134 GCF_042736635.1 Streptomyces sp. NPDC060035 | reverse complement strand
GAGCCTGGAGGCTCTTAAGTTGGGCCTGACGGCCCAACTCCGGCCTGACGGCCGGAAAGGTGACGGTGTCATGCCTGACGGCATGACAGTGGGTTGGGTTCGGGCCTGACGGCCCGATGGGTGGTGACGTGTCATGCCTGACGGCATGACAGTGAGTTGAAGTCGTACTTGCCCCTCCCTGCCGGTCAGGGAGGGGGTTGTGTGAGCGCCTGCCGGCGCTGTTGATGTCATCTTGGTTTTTGGGCAGGGATTTGATTTGGTGTCTCTCTCCCGTCACGCCCTGGTGGTGGGGCAGTTCGCGGGTTGCCTGACGGCCTGTCGGTTCGGACGTACGGATACCAGGGTTCTGTGCGCTGAGTGGTGGTGTGCTGGATTTCTGCCCTGCCCGGGATGACGTGAGGTGAGTCTGAGGATGCGGGGCTACGCCCTCGCGAGCCTGGGACTGCTGCATCCCATCCGGCCAAGGGAGTACTCGCCGCCAGGACAAGGTGCGCCAGAGGGCCGACAACTCCCCGGTCCGGGGCCGCGTCGGCCGGACTCTACAGATCTCACACCAGGGCAGCCCCTCCGCTCCTCGTCCGCTGGTCTAGCGCCAATCGGAAGAATGGGACCGGATCACGCAGAACCGGACCGTCCGAGCGCCTGACGCGCCATCATCCACGGGATCGTGGCACCCGGCCGCGCCCACCGTCCCGGACCGGAGATGACTCAACATGCCCACACCGCCCCAGTGGTCGAACCTCAACGATCTGCCCCGCGATCGCGGCATACGTGTTGTCATCGCCCTGAGCCTGCTGCTCGTATTCATGATCCCGGTCGTCAGGGTCGTGTCGATCGTCAGCGTCTCGAACCTCCCCCTCCCCTGGCGGCTCGCCTCCGGCGCGGCGTGCGGGGCAGCACTCCTGTCCGGGCCCGCATGGATGTTGACCCGCAGGCGCGAGGCCCCCGGCTGGGCCACCCTCGCGTGGACGGTCCTCGGCGTGACCGCCGGCCTGGGCGCGGCGGCCGTCTCCGCCACGGGCTATGTGGCGAACGCGCCCACCCCAAGGGAGGGCACCGCCGCCCTCGTGACCGCCGCCGTCCTGTTCGCCTTCTTCGGGCTTTTCATGCCAATCGCAGCAGCGTTTGCCATTGATGGCCTGCGGCACCGGACGGCCACGATCGACGCAGCCGACACCGAGGCTCGGGTGGCGAGGATCGTCACTGACGCCGAGACGGCCCACGCCGATGCGAGACAGGTGGCCGAGGAAGAGGTTCGCGGGCATGAAGCCGCCTTGGCCGCGATCGGCGACGACCATGCGGCACAGATGCTCCGCGTCAGGCAGGCCGCGGAGGTAGCGCACGACCGGCGGCTACGCGAGATCGAAGAGGACTACCGGCAACGCCTGAACGTCGAGCTGGCGCGCGCGACGGCGTGCGAGGAATGCGCACGCCGTGACCGGCTCTGGGCCGGCCGGGGTTCGGACGCCGCGTACGTGTACGTGATCACGCACGAGCAGGACGCCGCAGTGAAGGTTGGCATCTCCACCCGAGCCTCCCGCGCGAGCCGCCTCCGCTCCCACACGGACCGCAACTGGACCGGTTGACTCACCGCCAGGCCCTCGGCGTCGAACGGGCGACCCTCACATGGATGCGCGCCCTGTCCGCCCCCGCCCTCACCGCCGAGCAGATGCCGCAGGGCGGCCACAGCGAAACCGCCGCCGCCGGCCTGGTCCCTCCCGAGAAGCTGTGGACCCAAGTGAAAGCACTCGCGATTCAGCACGAAGGCGTGCCCCTGCGAGTGGACACATGAGCCCGTGCCCGACCCTTAGCCGTCGCTCGCTGGAGCCTGATCAACACCGGAGCAATCGAAGCCGCTTCGATCTTGTTACAGCAACCCTGGACAGCAGGCAAAACGGCGTCGGCGACCAACTCTTGGACGCCTACACCTCAGAGGCCACGCTGTGGGCCACCCCGGCCCGCGACGATCGCGAGGCTTTCCGTCCCAGGCCAGCCGGGAAGCGCCGCCGAGCGGTGAGGGGCGCTCCGAGAGCAGGAAGGACTAATCGTCCGGCTTCCGAGAAATTCATCTGAACCATCCGAGGGTGCGGTGCCTTACCGAAGTAAAGGCAGTCAACAGACACTCCTGGAGCGGACATGGTCTTTGAAGGAATCCAAACAGCGCTGTCGGTCGCGGGCGGCACTCTGAGGGGGCGTACGGGCGGGATGTGGCACACGATCGCGGCTTGGCTTGGTGGGAAAAACGCCGCGAAGTTCGAACGTGAGCGACGTACGACCCTGCTCATGGTTCCGACGGCTCTTCAGCAGGGCGGCAGGATCTACGATCAGCGGGCCGACGGCAGCGTTCTGGAGATCAGTGTTCCTTCCCCGGGATATCCCGCTGGTGTCATCATTGATGGGCTGGCCCGGCAGCACCTCGCCGCTGCACCTCTTGCGCCTCCTGGTGTCCGGCGGGCCATCCTCCGTGGCACCGAGGAGCGGTGATCTATGTCTGTCCTTCCCCCTCCGCCACGGCATCTGGGCGGTCAGGCTCTGCAAGTCCCTGCGGGCACGCCGCTCCACAGGGTCCATCATGAGAAGCGCTCTTCGACCGCCTTCAATCCCCTGCTGGCGAGTCCCTTCTCGGGCGGGCGTTTCGACGCCACCCCTGAGGACCCGTACCCCTTCCTCTACGCCGCCTTCACCCCTGCGGTGGCTCTCGCAGAGGCAGTGTTGCGCACCCTTCCCTTCGGTGAGAGTGGTGCGCGCATCGTCCCTCTGGCAGCGGTCCACGGGCGCTGCTTGTCCCATCTGCGGACCACCGAGCCACTGGCTCTCCTTGACCTGACCAACGCCTTCGCCCTCGCGAGCGTTGGTGCGTCAAATGAGCTCGTCATGTCTGACGGAGGTGCCCCCTCGCGGGCCTGGGCTGCGTTGTTGCGCCGGGACAACCCGTGGGCACAGGGGTTTGTGTGGCCTTCTCGATACAGTCACCCAGAGAACCTGGTTGTGTTGTTCGAGGACCGCTGCGCTTCCGGCCTCCTGACCGAGGCCGAGTCTTCACCTCTCACGTCGTCGCTGGTCAACAGCCTCTTGGAACCGTTCCGCTGTGCCGTCCATGTCCCAGATGGACGGGAGCCTCGCAGCGTGGCTCCGGAGAAGCCCCTCGATGTGGCCCCTGAAGTCGACGCGCCGCCCCGGCATACGGAAGTGGGAGATGATTTCGCCCTCTTCTTCAAGACACATTTTCCATCCGTCTGCCGCATCCTCAACTCACGAGCAAATGACTGGGAGCTGGCACAAGACGCCGCCAGCCATGCTTTCGAGATAGCCCTCCGCAACTGGCCAGATCTCTGTGAACACCCCAACCCTGTGGGCTGGGTAGTCCTCACCGGTCGGCGCGTCGTAATGAAGACACAGCGGATCCAGGCCAAGCGCTCGGCAGGGCCTCTGGGGTCTGACGACCTGGATGTGCCATGCGAGGACCTGAATCCCGCAACCGCGACGGTAGAGAAGGTAGCCATCCACGCCGCCATGGGGAACCTGACCAGGGACAAGCGCGAGTGCTTCGTCATGCACTACGTGCTCCAGCACTCCGTGACGTACATCGCTGATGTCCTGCAAATCCCACCCGGCACAGTGAAAAGCCGGCTCAGCGCCGCGCGCAAGGATCTCAAGGACGCGCTCGGTCACGACTTTCGCGAGGGAGGCACACGATGAGGCCCAACGCCGGAGCCCACATCGACGCATGCGACTTCGACCGGGACATCTCAGAAGAGGAGGTACTCGTCCATCTCGCTAGGCTCAGCCGCCGCGCCCTCACGCGCACGCCCATCCTCGACGATGACGACTACGAAGCAGCCATCGACGAAGCAGCCCGCGAGATCGCCGCAGGCTAACCACTCGACCGTTCTGGGAGACAGGTCAGGCCTCCGCTGTCCGCTCGGTCAGCAGAGGCCTGACACCATGCCGACCTACTTGTCATCGCCCAGCCTCGGACTCGGCGGGATCATCCGCCACCGCCTCAAAGAAGCAGGGATGAGATCCGGACAAGTGCGACAGGGGCCGGACGATACGGAGTGGGACACCCCTGACCACTGATGGACAGCCATGACCGGCAACAATCGCCGTCGCGGGTTGGCGGAACCTCGTCGCTCTGCGGTCGTTCGTTTCGGACCTACGGCAGTGCGCCACACTCCCCCTATGCCGAGTTTTCAACACAGGAAGGCCGTAGGGCGCGACCCGCACAAGCTGCGGGTCGCCCGAGAACTCACCTGGCGCGGGTAGGACGTCAACCCGTGGGGCCAGGGCGTGTTGACCGACCCCGTCCTGCGCAATCAGCGCGACACCACCACGCCCGGCGGGCGGCTGGTGTTCCACGTCTTCGGCGCGCCGGCGGTGTTCATCCGGGGCCTGATCGCCTCCGGCACCCGCAGGGGCCTGGAGGCCGCTCCCCGGAGGTAGACACACGATGACGCCGAAGCCCGAACCCGCCGAGAGCGACCTCGGCACGGCCTCAACCGGCCGTCCCGCGCCCCTGACGCACGCGACGCTGGCCAAGCTCGGCTTCGTCGGCTTCGTACCGTTCGCTAATCTCCCACACAGCACCGTCCCTTCCGGGGAGGGCATCTATGTCGTGCTACGCCCCGCCACCTCGCCCCCGGTCTTCCTCGCACGCAGCCCCGCCGGCCGCTCCTGGTCGCCTGGCGCACCGTGTCCGAGCCGCCCGCCGCCCAGGCCTGGTCCGCCGACGAGTTGGGGGCCACGACGGCCGCCGGAGGCCGCCGCCGGTGCCGTCGCACCGGCGAGGCCGAGCAGCCGGTTGGCGAAGGGGAGCGCTCCGTGAAGCGCGGTGAACTCCGCGATCAGCTCAGCCTCGGCCGCGCACAGCTGTCGGGTCTCCTGGAAACCATTCCCAGAGACATGGCACACCGCCGACAACGCGGCATCGACCACCGACACCATCCAGGACGCCAAGGGTGACGACGTGAGCGACCCCTACTTCGCCCCCGCCTCCTGACGCGCGCCGCCCGGCCGGTGCTCGTCGTCGCTGAACGGCTCGATGCCTCCGCTGACATGGTTGTGGACCAACCAGATCAGCGCGACGTCGGCCGCCAGCGGGCCCGCCCAGGGCTTGCGGCCCCTGCGCGACCCGGACGAGGTCGATCCCGACGACGAGGACGAGGACGAGGGCTGATCCGCGTGTCCCGCGCAAGGCGCACTCTCCCCCCGGGCCTGTCACAGGCGGCCAGTAGCCTCTCGCCATGCAGACAGCGCTGATGATCTACGACGGCTCCGCACCGGCCGATTCCGATGTCCCGCGTACCGGGGGCGTGCCGCTGGCTCCTGCCGGGTTCGCCTGGCCCCTGTGCGGCTGCGGGGGACCGCTTCAGTTCTTCGCCCATCTTCCCGTCGAGGACGGTGTCCTGTCGGTGTTCCTGTGCCAGAACGACCCCGGGGCGTGTGAGTTCTGGGACGCGAGCTCCAGCGCGAACAGGGTCTATCTGTTTCCCCGGGAGGAACTGCGGCCGGTAGCCGTACCCGAGGCGGGACTGACGCTGCTGCCCGCCACCTCGGCCATCCGCACCCATGTCGTGACGATCGACCCCGAGGATGTCTGCGGCGAGGAAGGGATCGGGCCTGACGCCTACGACCTTGCCCGCTCGGGGTGGAAGCGGGAACCCGAGGAACGATTCGGGAAGCAGCGCGAAGTGCTCGGGTCGCTCGGAGGCAGTCCTTCCTACCTTGAGGACGACCGCCTGCCCGCGTGTCCCTCCTGCACCGGCACGATGGAGTTCGCGGCACACCTGGAGGAGGGGATAGCCCGGGAGACCGCGATGAACCTCGGCGGTCAGCTGGGCTACGTCTTCGTCTGCCGCCCTTGTCGCGAGGGAGCCTTCCTCACAGACTGAGGGCCACCTGCGAGGGGCACTGACGGTGATGCTGTCGCCGGTTCGAGACGCCGCAGAGTGCCTCTGGGGCGGAGCCGGTGCCGCCCGTGCGCGGCGTTGCGCCAAAGGGGCAGGGCGAGTGCGGGTGCGAGAACACGGTGCTCCCTCGGCGTGCACAGCCCGGAACGTCATCTCCCCCCGCCCGCCCGCCACCGCTCCGGCTGATGGGGGCTCAATTTCAGTCCGGATGCTGCGACAGTCTGGATCAAGTGCCGGTCGGGGGCGCTAGGTTCCGTTCTCACCATGAGCTCAAACTACAAAGGCGAGTTCTGCGGTTTCAGTGCGTAAGCGCGGGGCGGGCTCGGGGCAGCGTTCTGTGGGACCAGCGGTTCGTGCGTCACCTGAGTGATGCCCTGCCGGGGAACATCGCAGGGCGGCTTCCTGTTGGCACGCCCGTAGTTTTGACGCGATCCATCGTTGGAGGGCTGAGTGCCGCTCACATCACGACCGCTGCGCAAGCTGGGGTTCCTGACCATCGGGCTCTTCGACGAGACCGACCCGGGCCAGGGCCATGAGTCCACGCTCCAGCTGATCGAACTGGGCGAGCGCCTGGGCTTCGACAGTGCCTGGGTCCGCCACCGCCATCTGCAGTACGGCATCTCCTCTCCCATCGCCGTGCTGGCGGCTGCCACGCAGCGCACCCGGCGCATCGAACTCGGCACCGCGGTTACCCCGCTGGGCTGGGAAAACCCGCTGCGGCTCGCCGAGGACCTGGCCACCGTTGATGTCCTGTCCGGCGGCCGGTTCAATCCAGGTATCAGCGTCGGCCCTCCTATGTTCTACGACCGGGTCAAGGACGCCCTGTATCCGGATACCGCGGACGCCGAGGACTTCGGTTACGGGCGGGTGCAGCGGCTGCTGGACCTCGTGCGGGGCAAATCCGCCACTGATTCCAGCGGCAGGGAGGGGTTCGAAGTCTTCTCCGATCGGGTTCAGCCGCACTCACCAGGGCTGGAGCGGCGGATGTGGTACGGCGGCGGCAGTCTGCGGTCGGCCCGGTGGGCGGGCGAGCACGGAATGAACTTGCTGACCAGCAGCGTCGTCAAGGCCGAGGGCCCCGAGGGCGAGCCCGTAGACTTCGCCGCGATCCAGCTCTCGCACATCCGCGCCTTCCGCGCAGTGCACCCCGACGGGGAGGATGCTCGTGTCTCCCAGGGACTGGTCGTCATCCCTACCGATTCGGCGTCACCCGAGCAGCGGGCCAGGTACGAGCGGTACGCCGCCGAGCGGCTGCCCCGCATCGTGGCACCACAGGGCCCGGCGCGCATGATGTTCGCGCCTGACCTGGTGGGCACGTCGGAGGTGATCGCCGAGCGGCTGCATGCGCACGCGGCGTTCCGTGAGGTGGACGAGGTGGCGTTTGCGCTTCCCTTCACCTTCGAACACGAGGACTACGAACAGGTGCTTACCGATATTGCGTTGAAGCTGGCCCCGGCACTGGGCTGGCAGGCGGGCGCCTGACTCTCACGGGTCCCGGCAGGGCTGGCTGCGGCTGCCGTGCGCAGATCGCGCAACATTCCACGGCTGCTGCGAGATACGGCCAGCAGATCTGAACGGGATCCGGCCCCGCCGCAAGGAGCGCCTACCAGCGCATGTCGAGAGCGTCGAGCGCGTGGATCCGGTCGGTGGGCAGGCGTTCCTTGCGGCGGCGGGTGTTGCTGATCCATTGTCCGAGCCGTACGGGTTCTCCGTCGAGGTATTCGATGTGGCGCTGGGGAACCTCGAGGTGGCCCTCCCGCTGGTGGAAAGTGCGGGCGGCGGCCAAGCCCTGCTCTGGCTTGCGGGCCGCTGGCTTCCGTTTCTCCGGGACGGGTTCGGTGTTCTGGATCAGGCCGAGGCCGGCTAGGAGCTGTTGCTGGGTGGGGTGCAGGCGTTCGGGGTGGAGGCGCTGGTTGTGCAGCCACTCCCCCAGGCGGTGTCCGTCATCGGTGGTGTAGTCCCGGGGCACGCCGGTCGGCTGGTGGCCGGCTTCGTGGTGTCTGCGGGCAGCGTGGTAGGTGCGGTGCCAGGTCAGGGGCCAGGGCGGGTTCCAGTGCGGGTCGAGGTCTTGGAGGGCCTGGGCTCTGGCGGGGGTGAGGGTGTCGGCTCGTTTGCGTTGGGTGGCGAGCCAGCGGCCGAGGGCGAAGCCGTCGTGGTGGTGGTCGACGGGGGCGGCGAGGTGGCCGTGGTGGTGGGTGTAGGCGGTGGCGTGGGCGAGGCCGCGGTCGAAGGCGTGCTGCTGGGGGTTCCAGATGATGCCGAGGCGTTCGAGGGCTTGGGTTCGGGCGGGGTCGAGGGCGCCGGTGGTGTGGAGGTGGCGTTGCCAGGTCAGCCAGCGGCCCAGGGGGTAGCCGTCGGGGTCTTCGTGGGTCTGGGGGGCGTCGAGGTGGTGGTGGTTGCGGTGGTAGCGGCGGGCGGCGGTGAGGCCGCGGCGCCATTCGGCGCTTTTGGGGTTGAGGACGCGCAGGGTGAGGGCGAGGGCGACTTCTTCTTGCTGGGTGGGGCGTTCGAAGTGGAGCCAGGCGCCGGGGTCTTCGGTTCCGAGGGTGGGGCGGTGGGTGCGGGGGTCGGCGAGGCGTGCGGTGAGGCGTTCGTCGTGGGCGCGCAGGGCTTGGACGGTGCGCCACAGGGGGGTGTAGGCGTCGGCGCCGAGGAGGTCGTCGGGGTCTTCGTCGGGGGTGAGGTAGACGGGGACTATGAGGGTGGCTTTTTTGCCTGCGCCGGGGGTTTGTCGGAGGGCGCGGCCGACGGCTTGGACGGTGTCGACGGGACTGTTTTTGGGGTCGGCGAAGACGACGGCGTCGATGGTGGGGACGTCGATGCCTTCGCCCAGGACGCGGGCGTTGGACAGGACGGCGGGTTGTTCGGGGTGGGTGTGGGTCGCGAAGTCGAGGAGGATACGGCGGCGGGTGCGGGGCGGGTGGGTGCCGCTGATCCATTGCGACCAGAGGCCTTCGGGTTGCAGATCCTTGGGGAGGGCAGCTGCGGTGTCGGGGAGGGTGGTGGCGAACGCGCGGGCGTCGGCCACGCGGTGGTGGAAGGTCAGGACGCGGCGCAGCTGGTGGTCGTGGATAGCTCTGAGGACGGCGACTTGGTGGCCGGCAAGGCGTAGGCCGTCGGCGCCTGCGCCGGGGCTGGTTGCGAGCCAGTCGCGCAGGTCGGTGTCCTGGATGACGGGGACGAGGATCTGGTAGTCGGCGAGGAGGCCGAGGTCGATGGCGTCGGAGAGGGTCAGGCGCCAGGCGACGGGGCCGAAGAGGGTTTCGTCGTCCATGGAGGCAACGGGGGTGTCGCTGTGGTCGGTGTCGGGGTCCCAGATGCGGGGCGTCGCGGTGAGGTAGAGGCGCCGGGCGGCGGGGACCTGGTCGTCGTGGTGGATCCCGGCCCAGGCTTTGCCGAGACGGCCGGCGGTGCGGTGGGCCTCGTCGACAACGATCAAATCCCAGGGCGGCAGGTGGTGGTCGCGGTGGGCATTGATGACGGTGGGCAGGGAAGCGTAGGTGGCGTAGACGGTCACCGGGCCGGTGGACGGGGTGAGTTCGGACAGCTCGGCAGGCTTCGTCGTCATCGGGACGTTGCCGGCTGAGGGGTGTTCCATGGCCTGCCGGGCGGAGCAGACGGCCACCGCCGGGCCTGTGTGGCCGGCCGTGTGCCAGGAGCGGATGGTCTGTGAGAGCAGGTCCAGAGTCGGGACGAGGACCAGGACCCGCCCGCGCGGGGCCACGCGGGCGGTGGTGCGGGCCGCGATCAGCGTCTTCCCGGTGCCGCACGCGGCGATCACGCTCGCCCGCGCATGGGTGCGCAGCGTTTTGACCGCGGCGGTGACGGCTTCCTTCTGATGGGGGCGGAGCTCGATCGCGGCGGTCGGCATGCTCTCCTGGCCGTTCTTGGTCGGGACGGTCTTCTTACGTGCCGCGGACGCGGTGGTCGGGCCGGCGGGCGGGGTGTGCTGGTGGGTTTTCCCTGTCCGGTGGCTCTGACGTTACAGATCGGTGCTGATCAACGGGCGCAGTGTGGAGCCGTTGCGGTGTTTCATCACGTTGAGCTGGCTGGGGATTCGGCGGCTGAGTTCGGCGACGTGGCTGACGATGCCCACGGCCCGGTTCCCGGCGCGTAGTTGGTCCAGGACGTCCATGACTTCTTGGAGGTTCTGTTCGTCGAGGGTGCCGAAGCCTTCGTCGATGAAGAGGGTCCCCAGGGGGCGGCCGCTGGCTTCCTGGGTGACGACGTCGGCAAGTCCGAGGGCGAGGGCGAGGGAGGCGGTGAAGGTTTCACCGCCGGAGAGGGTGGAGGTTTCGCGTTCGGTGCCGGTCCAGGTGTCGAGGATTCTGAGTCCCAGGCCGGACTTGAGGCGTCCGCGTCGGCCTGCGTCCTTGTCGGCGGTGTGCTGGAGGAGGTAGCGCTCCGAGGTCATGGCCTGCAGTCGGATGTTGGCTGCGTCGGCGATCTCTTCGAGTCGGGCGGCCAGGACGTAGGCCTCGAGTTCCATGCTGAGGGTGTTGGCGGTGGTGGTGGCTGAGGCGATGCCGGCAAGGCGGTCGGCCAGGGCATGGTGGGCTTGCAGGGGTTCCAGGTCGCTGAGGCGGGCTTCGAGGGTGGAGATCAGTTCGGTCAGGGCGGTGACCCGGTGATCGGCCTGCTGACGGGCGGCTGCGGTCTTTTTCATGCGGTCTTCGGCCTCGAGCAGGGCTGTGGCCGCGGCTTGGAGGTCGGCGGGGGGCTGGAGGCCGGCCTCGAGCAGGTTCGGGGTTTTCAGGAGGTCGGTGACGACAGCGTCGTCCTTGCCCCACTGGTCGAGTTCCTGGCTCCACTGGTCGAGGAGCTGGGGATCTTTAAGGGCGGCGGTTGCCTGGTCGAGAGTCGGGAACCCGGCGTCGTGGGCGGTGGTGGTGGCGGTGCTCGTCGCGTCACGGTGGCGGGCAGTTGCGTCGGCTGCCTTCTGGGCGGCGTCGATGGCGTCAGACAGGTTCTTGGCGGTGCGGCTGAGTTCGGCGATGCGCTCGTCGAGGGTGGTGGCGGTGCCGCGTGCAGCGGCCAGGGTGTCGGCGAGGGTGCTCTGCTGCTGGGCCAGGCTTCTGGTACGTGCCTGGCATTCGGTCACGCGGTCCTGGGCTTCCTGGCGTTGCTGGGTGCGGGTCTCGTGTTCTGTGCGGAGCCGGGTCAAGGTCTCCTGGGCTGCGGGCAGTGCGCTGGCGGCGTCGCATGCGGCCCGGTGGGCTGCCTTGGCCTTTTTGAGCTGTGCCTTGAGTTCGTCGCAGGAGGTGGGGCCTGCTGCTCCGGCCGCTTCGGCGTGCTGGGTGGCGAGGTCGTTGTGGTGACGGCCGGCCTGGGCGTGCAGGGTGTCGGCCTGTTCGTGAAGGGTGCGGGCCTTTTCCTCGTCCTCGCGCGTGGGCTGGTCGGGTAGGAGTTGCGCTGGGTCCGGGTGTTCGGGTGAGCCGCAGACCGAGCACGGGGCTCCGTCGGTGAGTTCAGCGGCCAGCTCCCCGGCCATGCCGTCCAGGCGGCGTTCGCGCAGGTCAAGCCACCGCTTTTTCGCTTCGAGGGCTTCAGTGGCACGGTCGGTTTCCGCTTGTGCGGCTGTGTCGAGCTGGGTGGTGAGGGTGTCACGGAGGCGTGCGGCTTTGAGGTGGGTGTTGAGTGTCTGGATGTCCTGCTCGTGTTGAGGTACCTGGTCGGCAGCCTTGGTCATGTCGCCGAGGAGGCCGGTGTGTTCGGCCTCCAGGACAGGCCATGCGGCCAGCCATTGCCCGGCCTCCTCGAGGTCGGCTTGTGCCTGCTCTGCCTTGGTGTTGAGATCGGTGATCTGGGCGCCGAGCAGTGTGTGGTGCTGTTCGTCGGGCAGCAGCCCTTCGACGCGGCCTCTCTCGGCATGGTGCTGTTCGAGGGCGGCCCGCAGCTGGGGAATGTTGGTGTGACGGTGTTCGTCGGACAGCCGGGTGCGGGCGTCGTTCTCGGCTGTCGTAGCCGTGCCCTGGGCACGTGACGTGTCCTTCACGGCCTCCAGGAGGGGGCGCAGCCGTTCGGCGCGCCGGCCGCTGTCGAGTTCCTCGCTCAGCCGCGGGTGGTGGGCGGCCTTGTCATCGAGAGCTGTACGCCGTGCCTGGGCCTGGGCGTGCTGGGTTTGCTGGTTGGCGAGCTCGTGGGTGCGCTGGTGTTCGGTCTTGGCGTGCTGGTGTTCGGTGTCGCTGCGTTCCTCGTCGGCCACCGCTGTGGCGTGGGCGCTCTGAGCGCGGGTGCGCAGGTGCTGGGCCCAGGGCAGGACGTCAGCGGCGTGCTCGGTATCGGGGCGGGCGACCTCGTCGGGGCCGGTGCCGTCCTGGTGGAGGAGGGGGCCGGCTTCCTGGTGGATGCGTTCACTGAGCTGCTGCAGGGTGGTGGTGACCTCGTCGAGGTCCTTCCGTGTGGCTTTGCTTCGGTTGGTGAGCCATACCTGCAGTTCCTGGAAGCGTCCGGTGTCGAATAGGCGGCGCAGCAGCACGGCGCGGTCTTTGGCGTCGGACCGCAGGAAGGTGGCGAAGTCGCCTTGCGGCAGGAGGACGACCTGGCAGAACTGTTCCTTGGACAGCCCCAGGGCCGCTTCGATCTCTCTGGCGGTGTCCTGGTGGTTGGCGCTGACCGGCTCCCACCCCGCAACACCGTCTGTGGTGCTGGTCTGCTGGTGGAGCTCGACGGTGGCCTCGGCGGTGGCGGTGCCGGTCTTGGCACGTGTGCTGGGGTAGGTCTGCTTGGGCTTTCGCGTGATCTTGAGACGGCGTCCGGCTGCGCTGAACTCCAGAATGACCTGGGTGCGCGTGTCGGTGGGGGCGTGGTCGCTGCGCAGGCGGTGGGTGGGGCGGATGCCGGGCACAGTGCCGTAGAGGGCGAAGCAGACGGCGTCCAGGATACTGGTCTTCCCGGCCCCGGTGTCGCCGCGCAGCAGGAACAGGCCGTTGCTGGCCAGGGCGTCGAAGTCGACAGCTTCCGTGCGGGCGAAGGGCCCGAATGCCTGGACCGTCAGGTGGTGGAGGTACATCAGCTGGCCTCTCGTGCGGCGGCTGCGGTGCGGACGCTTTCGAGTCCTTCTTGCAGCAGATTGTGCTCCGGGGTGGTGGCGGGGACGCCGGTGACGTGGTCGATGAAGCCGAGGGTGATCTCGTGGTCACTGCGGCCGTTGACGCGGGAGCGGTAGGACTCTTCCTCGGTGGCCTGTTGCTGGGAGAAGCTCAGCTTCAGGGCGTGGGGGAAGCGCTGCTGCAGGCGTTCCATGGCCATGTGGGGCCGGTCGGTGTCGGTGAGCGTGATGTGCAGCCAGCAGTCTTCGTACTCGGTGTGCTCGGGCTGGGTGAGCAGGTCGTTCAGCGTGCCGGTCAGCTGATGCAGGCGGCGAGGCACGGGGCAGAGGATCTTGCGGGCTGTGAGGGTGGAGTGAGTGTCCAGGTCGATCAGCCAGGTGGCTTTGGGGTGGCCGGCCTCGGAGAAGGAGTAGGCCAGGGGGGATCCGCTGTAGCGGATGCGTTCGCTGATCTGCTGGCAGCGGTGCAGGTGCCCCAGCGCCACATAGTCGACCCCGGAAAAGACGGAGGCACCGACCGAGGGAACACCGCCGGCGGTGATGTCACGCTCGCTGTCGCTGGTGTCGGCTCCGGTGACGAAGGCGTGGGCAAGGACGACGGAGCGGGTGTTGTCCGGGCGGGCCGCGAGATCGGTGCGGACCTTGTCCATCGCTGCGCTGAGCACGGCGTGGTGGCTGGGCTTCTCAGCCCCGAGGTGCGTGTGGACCAGGCCTGGTTCGAGGTAGGGCAGCCCGTAGAAGGCAACTGGTCCGTGCTCGTCGTGCAGGACGGCGGGGCGTGCGCAGTCCTCCACGCTGGTCCGCAGGTGGATTCCCGCACGTTCGATCAGCCTGGCGTTGACGCCCAGGCGGCGCGGCGAGTCATGGTTCCCGCTGATCATGACGAGCGGTACCTGGAGGTCGGCAAGCTCTCCAAGGACCCAGTTGAACAGGTCGATCGCGTCCAGCGGTGGGATAGCACGGTCGAAGACGTCGCCCGCAACGGCCACCGCCTCGACGTGCTCCTGGCGCACCGTGTCCAGCAGGTGCTCGAGGAAGGTGCGCTGCTCCGCGAGGAGGGGCACGCGATGTAGTTGACGGCCCAGATGCCAGTCCGAGGTGTGCAAGATCCGCATGAACGCAGACGGTAACCATCAGGACGGGTGTTACGGGCGGCTTTCCTGATAAACGAGCTTAGTTATGGAGTTGAACAGATAGACGAAGAAAGGTTCCCCTCCGGACACCACAAGGAAGCGCTACAGGGCGCCGGCCGCGACCGCGCGGTCGCGCAGCGTGCGCAGGCTGACGCGCGCCCCCGCCTCGTCTTCGACGTGCCATTCGTTCATGCCCTGGCAGGTCTTGGTGCCGCGAGCGACAGCTCCGGCTTGGCAACCGTGAAGCACTCTCCGTCGGTCGTGATCACCCGGTTGAGCCGGTCGACTGCCCTGGGATGTCCGGCTTCCTGTGCCCACAGCCGCAGAAGGCCAGGTACAGCGTGACGAACCGCTGTTGCCGCTGCTGGCCGGATGCTACGGACGGGCCTGCCTGGACATCGTCGCCCGCTCCTACTGCTCGGCTGGGGCCACGTCGGCCCCGCCTTCCTCGCCCAGTTCCACCCCTCACCCGCCCACCCCGCATCTGGAGGACACTCCCGCTCCTGTCTCCGAACGGTGCCCGACGAAGCAACCGCACCCGAGCCCCCGACACCCGCCCCGGTCGTCGCCGCCTCCCCGGCCGAGAAACCGCGGCCCGCTCTGGCTTCGGCCGCTGCTCCGCCCGTCGCCGTCACCAAGATGCCCCGGCCGGCCTCCGGCCCGGCCCTGCCTGCCGCCCTGCTGGACGCGGCCCCGCGCATCGCCGACACCCACCGAGCCGAGTACGGAACACCCATCACCGCCGCCCACCTGGGCACGCGCATGGGCGTCGCTCAGCCGGTGGCGACCGCCGCACTCGCTCAGCTCTGATCCCCGGCCTGCTCCGGCCGCATCTCCCTCGCTGAACCCACGCCCGCCCCACGGCCTGGTTCGTCATGCCTCGAACAGCACCAACACGCTTCTCATTGTGGGCGGTCGCCCGAGAGATCCCCATCTCTTGGGCCCACGTGAGCGACCGGACGGCCAGCCAGGACCCGCTGGAGTCAACAGCCGCCTGCCATGAACAGTCAGCCGGGCATTACGGTGGGACACGAAGACCTCCAGTGCGGTGCAGTCCTAGACAGCTCCACCACACCGGAGGTCTTCGCCTTTGATCAAAACCCCCGTGTCAACAACGCTCGTGATCAATACACCTAGTCGATCAGGGCATCAGCGATAATGATCACCAGGCCGATCAGCATGTCCAGGCTCCCCGCCCGGCAAGAGGACGGCCATCCGTACCCGGCGATACGAGCAGCCCAGGTACCCCAGCAGAACAGAGCGACGGTGTTGAGCAGCAGGGCTGTGTCCGCAGCCGTGGCTTCTGACCACCACCCGGCTACCGCGGCAAGCAGTATCCCCACTGTCGGCAGCACGGCGGCGACCAGTGGCCACTCGGCAAGCACCAACCGCAGTCTGCTCATGGTTGCTACCCCGTCGGAGGACGCACGCTGGGCGATGACGTGCGCGTACCCATGGGCGGCGCCCGCCGCCAGCGCGGTGAGCAGTACCCACAGCGCGTCCGGACCGGGATCGGCCTTCTCGCCCGTCGCGTCCAGCGCAGCCACCAGGGCGCTGGCCAGTACCAGGCCGTAGATGCCGCTGAACAGCGACTGCTCCGGCGGCCGGTGCCGCAAGATCCACCTTGGTGTGACGCTCTCGGGGCGGACGTGGTTGGTGCGGGGCATCGCATCGCCTCGGTGCGGGAAGAGGGCTGGGTCGGCACATGCTCACTCGCGTGGCGTCAGGGAACACGACGCCACGCGCTGCTCGCGTGGTTGTTGTGCCATAAGAGGTGGTCAGGACGCCGATGCCGGGTGCTGTGCCGGCAACGGGCAGCATGGGACGCCCGTGGGTCAGCAGCAGCGCCTGCTCGGATGGGCCCTATGCCCCGCTACACCAGCACGGCTCGAAGAACATGCCGGCTTCCGGCCCACCGCAGGACGCCCGGCATCGCCCGCACGTTCAACTCCCCGGGATGCCGGAGCCATCGTGCCACCCGCCACTGACAGCACCCCGCCAGCTGGTCGATGGGACCGGCTTGATGCGGGAGGGCTTCGCCGGAGACGGGTGTGGGCTTCACGAGAGGGTGTCTTGGTCCAGGCGGCAAACAGGTAGGCAGATCTGAGGACATCGGGATGTCGCAGCCGGCACCGGGGTACTGCCCGGCTGCGCGGGAAGGTCCTCGTAGGGAGGGCACGGCCCTACCCACCGGCCGTTCGCGTAGGGACCCGATCCCTCCCCGACGTCGTGGCCAGGCTTACGCGCAGCACACCGCCAACGTCCCCTGAAATTCGCATGGCTGACCTCGGGACGCTTAAGGACGTCGAGCACCCGCGGACGGTGTCGGCTACGGCACCTACACCGCATTACGCAACACCTCACGGAGCTCCGACGATGGAACTCGCATCTCGCGAGCAGCCCCTTGGGGCCGGGTCAGCGGGGGCGCCAGGTGCGGATTTCCAAGTGGGTGATGTGTGCGCCGGGGTGGATACGGCTGGTATCGACGAGCCATTGGTGGATGGCGGCGGTGACGTCTCCGCCGCGCTGGTCGACGCGGCGGGCGAAGTCCGCAGCATCGAACCCGCCGGTGGCAGCCGATCCGTAGGAGCGTTCTTCGGTGTGGTCGGCGCGTTGAATGACGTCGCGGCGGATGCCCGGCGAGTCGGTCCTGCTTCCGGAAGCGTGCAGAAAGCCGGTTCTGGCCAGGCGCACGGTGAACGCGAGGCGTAGGCCCTGGCGGGCGGCTTCGGCGATCAGGGGGCGCAGGCGGACGGACCCGGAAGCGATGGCTTGTGCTCCGGCGCGGCCGGTGCCGGTTCCGGTGGGGGTGATGAGGAGGGCTTTGGTGCGGACGCGGGCTTTGGTGCCGGCGGCTGTGGTGCGGCGGGTGATGTGCCCGGCTGCGATGGTGGCGAGTTCGGTGGTGTCGGTGATGCCCGCTGTCTGGATGGCGGTGAGGACCTGGGTGAGGGCGGGGACGAAGGCTGCGCCTTTGTTCTTTGTGTAGAACTGGGAGACGAGGGAGGCGTCGCGGTTGATGATGCGGGCGATGTCGCGTTTGGTATAGCCGGCTGCCTGTAGCTGGTCGGCGAGGCGGGCCGCTTCGTTGAGGTGCGGTGCGGGCGCGGGGCGGCGGGAGCGGTGGGGCGGCATCAGGGTGCCTCATGGTTGGTCGTGGGCTGCTGGGCGGTGCGGCCGCTGTCTCGCAGGGCGAGGAGTTCGTCTTCGCTGCCGGGTGCGGTGACGGGACCGGTGAGGTGGCCCTTGTTCAGGTAGTCGCCGGGCTGGCCGTGGTAGGGCCATGGCTGAGGTTGGGTGAGGTAGACGGCGTCGGTGCGGAAGGCGACGACGGTGCCGGGCGGGGTGTGGAGGGCTCCGGCGTAGGTGTCGTCGTCGCGGTGGCGCTGGGAGAGGAGTGCGGCGCGGGCGGAGGACCAGATGTGGGCGGCCCATTCGGGGTGGGCGTTGGGGTCGCGGGTGAAGCCGGTGGGGCGTTGCCAGGTGATGGTCTCGTCGTTGAAGCCGACGATTTCGGCGTCGGTGGGGACGTCGCGCTCTGCGGTGCGGGGGGTGGTGCCGGTGACGGTGCGGGGGCGCTGGGCAAAGGCGCCGATGCCGTACAGGAGGATCGCGCGGACGGCCCGGGAGGCGAGGTGGGCGGCGGTGCGTTGTGCGGGGTCGCCGTTGAGGTCGGCCTGGGCGGTGAGGGAGGACCAGGCTTCTTTCAGTTTCTTCGACCAATCGTCGAGTGGTTTGCCGTCGTCGAAGAGGATGCCGTCGAGGATTTCGATTTTCCACGGGCCCAAGGGGTTGGACAGGGCGGTGTGGATTTCGGGTCCGCCGGCCCAGGTGGTGAATGTGGTGCCGGGGGCGGCCGGGTAGTGCCAGGCGCGGTCGCCGGGGGCGGGTGCGGGGAGGATTCCGACGTGGTTCCAGGTGTCGGGGACGGTGACGCGGACGTGCCAGTGCCCGGAAGCGAACAGTGCTTTGGTCTGTTCTTTCTGGGACCAGGAGGCGAACGTGGCGGCGGTGACGCGGCGGGGGGTGCCGACGCCGGCTTTCCAGGTGTGTTTGGCGTAGGCGAAGGTGCGGTCGTATTCGACCAGGGCGGGGAGCTGTTGAGGGACGCGGGGCGGGGTGATGAGTTCGGTGCGGCCCTGCCCGGCCGTCGCGTGGAAGAGGCCGCGGAGCTCTTCGGACAGGACGGGGTAGCCGTCGGCGTACTGGCCCTTGGTGGGGATGGTGCGGGTCCACAGGTCCCGGCCTGTCTGGGAGGGGGAGCCCATGAGGACGGCGTCGGTCCAGTGGCGGCGCAGGGCCTTCCAGAGCAGGACGAACGCGTCGCGGATGATGGCGGGTTCGGTGCCGTCGGTGTCGAACCACTCCCCTGCCGAGCGGATCTCCACATGCTGCTCGCCGTGTTCGCGCTGGTAGCGGCCGACGGGATTGCGGGGGTGGACGAAGTGACCGGCCATGCGGTCCTTGCCGCGGCCGGTGTCGGTGCGCCAGCCCGGGGTGGGGGCGTTCAGCCAGGCTCCGACAGCATCCTTGAGGAAGGGGTGCTGGTCAGCCTGGCGGTGCCAGGGGGCACCTGCGGTGATGTAGATCCGCTCGACGCCGTCGGGCAGGACGTGGAAGACGGTGTTCAGGATTTCTGCGGCACTGGCGGTCGGCAGGTCCAGGCGGACCGTCTGGTCCCGGTGCACCAGCACACCCGTCTGCGTATCCAGGAAGACGGTGCTGCGGGCCTGCTGGGTGAAGTTGGGGTGTGTGGAGGTGAGGTTCGCGGTGTGGGCGAACCACCGGTCGCCATCGGGGCCTTCAGGGACACCGGGAAGGTCGCGCTGCTCTCCCGTCCGCACAGGCGGAGCCAGCGCAGTTGGTGGTGTCACTGCCGGAGGGGTGACGGGTTCGGTTGTGCATTGTTCGGGCGCCTGTGTAGCGGGCCCAGTCACTGCGGTCGGCGCGGACGGCATGTCGCTGGCGCTGACTTCCGAGGGCAGGCCGTACACCGGTTCAGGGGTCGATCGGGTCATGTCCGGTGCAACGGTGCCTGACCGGGCGGGTGGCTCCTCAGCAAGGCCGGTGGGTTCCGGACCTGCCACGGATTGAGGCGTCGGCGGGAGGGGGACGGTCTGTGCTGCCGCTGGGGCGGTGGTGAGCCGGTCAGGGGCGAGGATCGGGGCGATTGCCACAACGTCAGCAAGACTGAGCCCGGCCGCAGGTGCGATCCGCTCGGCCTTCGCCTTCTCGTATCCGGCCAGCGCGGTGATCTGCCGCGCACGGTCCGTCTCCAGCTTCGTGAGCGCGGCCTGGGCTTTCTTGATGTCATCGCGCAGCGCGCGCAGCTCGGCCAGCTGTGCGTTGTAGGTCTTTGCGTCCATCATGATCCCTCGTGCCCGCAGGTCAGTTGGTGAGGCGGTTACCGGTGGAGACGTAGGCGATCGCGCCGCCCGAATGCGAGATGAGGCGAGCGCCCAGGAGGAGGTCAGCCACGTTCCGGTCCGTTTGCTGTGGGGCGGTCAAGTGCTTGACGGGGGTGGCGAGGTCGGCGACGTAGCCGGCCAGGACAGCGTCCGGAAAGGCGTGCCGCCCGCCCTCACCTTTCTCCCAGGTGTCCAGACCGATCAGGACAGCAACGACGTAGCCCGACAGAGTCACCGGCAGCACTCCCCCGGCAGCCACACTGGCAGCATCGCAACGCCACCAGCCCCTCAAGGCCTTGAGGAGGTCGTCGGGTCCGAGGCCGGATGCGTATCCGATCCATTGCCGGTCGGTGTCTTCGACTTGGCGTGCCGCGTCGACACGCAGGACCCCGAGCTCTTTGGCCTCCAGGCGGTGCACGGGAGCCTGGGCGCGCTCCTGCAGGGCCTGGACGACCCAGAGAGGCGTCATCACGCGGACGCCACGGTGGGAGAGGCCGGGAAGCACGCCTGCGTTGACGAGGCGGCGGAAGGTCGTGACTGCGCAGCCCAGTTCCTCGGCGGCTTGTCCCGTCGTGAGCAGCATGGTGCCCTCCTCGGGGTCCGGGGGCGTGCCCTGCTCGTGGACGGTATCGACACACGCCCTCTAATGCAACCCTGATCTGATATCTGAGTTGGCATGCCGTAAGGGGTGGAGGTCCGACGGCTACGCGTTGCGGTCTTCCCTGAGGTGGCTGAGTATGCGCGGCAGCGAACTGAGCGAAGAGGAAGGATCGGGCCGCGCACCGGGCCTGCTGCCGGCCCGGCGAGACCCTGAGGTGGGTCAGACGTGGCAGCGCACGTTGACGAGCAGCGTGTCGGCGGGCAGTGCGAGGAGATAGGACTGGACGCTCTGGTGCCTCTGGCCGACGTCCGGGTCGTGGCCGCACCCGGCGCCGCTGTGGCACGCACCGTGCAGGGGCGCTTCGTTCAGTTCGTACCACCATCCCCCCAGCGTCAGCGCGTTACGTGAGGGCAGAACGCTGAACTCATAGGTCGCGATGTACTCTTCACGGCTGCGTTGGCCGATACCGACGGGGTCCCAGCCGAAGGAGAAGTGGTCTGCAATGTCAGGTCGGGCCAGTGTCGGCGCGATCTCGGTCCAGGCGCGGACGGCTGGCTGCGCCCGGTAGTCGGCGGCCTCCTGCGACGTCTCGTACAAGGTTCCGGTGCCTGCCACGGCGAGGTGACGGTAGTAGAACACCGACTCGTCCTCCGCGGCCGGATGGCAGGAGGCAACCTCCCGCCATCGATCCCAGACCCGGCCCGCGTGCTCAGCGGCCTCCACCCGGAGGGCATCCCCGAAGTCGATCAGCCCCCTCGGCCCACCCGCGCACATTCCAGGCAGACCGGGCTCCAGCGTGCCGTCCCAGTGGGGACGACCGGCGATCAGCCCCGGGTCGTCCTCGTAGCCGGCCAGCACCGGCAGACCCACGACCCCGCCGCAAATCCGGAAGTTGTCCCACACATCCCGCTCGACCGCCCCCACCCCGTCTCGCGCGAAGGGCGACATCGCCTCCGAGACCGCCTCATCCACCCGCCCCGACGCCGAACCCGGCAAGCACACAATGGGATCGACATCCCAGCCATCCCGGGATCGTAGGCAAGAACATCACCGCACGTCACCCTGGTTCACGGTGACAGGGACAGGTAAGGGATCGAAACGGTAGAGGCATTCCGGGCTGCGCACCAGGAGGGCGTGGGAACGTCACGGTTGGGCGTCTCCGAGCATAGGAGCGGGGCAGGGCGAGCGCGGTGGAGGCCGTCCAGTGTCCGCAGAGCGGGCGCAGGCCGTCGAGGTCGCCCTGACCGAGCTTCGCCGGGCCCGTGGGTACGAGCGCGGCCTGGCCGCGCGGCCGGCCCGTATGCACGGCGGCGGTGCGAGGACGTGGGGAGCGGGCCGCCGCCGACGCCCGGACCGCGTACGCAGCCGAGCGCGAGGCGCAACGGCCGGCCCCGGAGCAGGACCAGCTGCACCGGGCCGCGCTGCCCACCGTCCGGCCATCGGCCCGGCGTCCAGCGTCGGGCCGATGAAGGGAGCCAGCGCAGCGCCGCCCGCTTCCCCGAGACCACGCCACCACCAGCCACACACCCACCAACACAGCAGGACAGCCCAGACAGAAGAGGGGAAGTCTGAGCACTCACCACCCGAAAGCCGCGCCGCCCCTGCCGGCCCCGGCCCGGGTCGTCACCGAGGCCGGGGCCAGCTGGAGCGCTCCGCAGGCGACTGCGCAGCGTTCCGGGCAGCGGCGCTCGAGGGCCTGGCGTTGGCCGCGGTTCGGCATTCCCAGTGTTCAGCGCCGCTGATCTCCCGGTGGCAGGGTGTCAGGGCCCGGGGCGGGTGTCTGGTGTTTGACACCGGCGACGGAACTCCCGCCCCGGGCGTCTGTGCGCGTTGCAGGTGTTTGTCGTGCAGCCGCCACGGCCGTATGCCGACCCTCTACGCGCCGCACAGCAGATTCAACAAGGGAATGTTTCCAGTGGTCACGGCGATGCGGATTGTCGTGGTGAGTAGCCGGGCGGAGGAGTCTGCGCGGCCATTCACGGACGGGCATCCTCGGAGGCCTTCTTCCGGTCCAAGCGCCGCTGTGCGCTGTCACACTGGCCCCGCGCGGGTCGCGGCAGGGCGACGCCGAAGGGAAGGAGCTGATCGCGGGATGTCCCGATGGATAGTGCTGGCCATACCTGTTGGCGGTATAGCAGAGGCAAACACGGAAGCACGTACCGTCACGGAACTCGAAGGCAGCAGCGAAGAGGCCAAGGCTGCTCTCCTGCAGGCGGCGCACACATACACGCACAACCGCTGGAAAGTCCGCCGCCGCGAGATCTACCAGTGCTCCGACCGTTCCTACCTCCTGCGCCTTCAGGGGCGTACCGGGACGTACAACTACCTCGTGCAGCTTGCCGAACTGGTCCATGACTTCGCTGCGGAGCCAGTGGGCCCAGCCCCCGGCTGAACATCAGTCCCCCACCGCCCCTGACCTACACCGTGGTGAGTAGCCAAGCGGCCTCTGACCAGCCGTGGTGAGTAGTCGACCGGGAAACTCACCACGGTCTGCGGGTGCCTACACACCACGGCTGCGCGCACTCACCACGGGCTCACCACGGCAGGTCAGAGGCCTGCCGGCCGGTCAGTCGTTGACGACCTGGACCTCGCGGACGTCGGCGGTGAACGGTGTCTGTGGGGGCTCGGTGAATTGGCCGCCGTCGTTAGGTGGCCCAGCCGATGGAGGAGACGTTGCTTTACGCGTC
The DNA here is from genome assembly GCF_042736635.1 of Streptomyces sp. NPDC060035. Taxonomy (NCBI): domain Bacteria; kingdom Bacillati; phylum Actinomycetota; class Actinomycetes; order Kitasatosporales; family Streptomycetaceae; genus Streptomyces; species Streptomyces sp. NPDC060035. Next base: position 168,345 of record NZ_JBHWVO010000016.1, on the reverse strand, counting down.
GTATTCGGAGCCGATGTCTTCGATGATCTGATCCCAGATCGCGTCGAGCTCCGCCAGGTCCTCGTCGAGCCAGGCGTCGACGGCGCGGTCCCACGCGCCGCGGACGTTGATGCTGCGGCTGGCCACGTCCCGCTGGTGCTTGCGCTCGACCCCGGTCTGGTCGACGGGGTTGATCTCGACCCGGGTTCCACGGCCGTTGTTGTTGAGGCGGTGCTTGACGTCGGTGGCCACGTTGCGGCGGCGCAGATCCCAGTAGGCGGCGTCCAGCCGGGTGCGGTTGGCCTTGTTGGGGGTGCGTTCCTCGGCGAGCCAGGCGATGAGTGTGCGGGAGGCAACGTGGATGCCGCCGCGGTCCATGGCTTCGTATCTGGCGTCGGTTTTGGTGAGGTAGCGCAGGCGTGCGGCGAGGCCGCGGTCGCGGCACAGTCTGGAGAACCCCCCGACGGTGTCCGGACCGCTGTATAGCATCGCTACCGAACGTACTTGGAAGGCTTTCTCATGACCCGCGCCACCCCGCCACGTCCCCTCGACGTGGAAGCGGCTTTCCCTGCCCTTGCAGCTCACCGGCGCACAGCCACCCGGCTGCACCCCCGTCACGGGGCTCCCAGGGCACAGGAAAGTTCGGTGGCGGGCCCCCTGCTGTGGCCGGCCGACGAACCGTGGCCGGTGTGCACGGCCGTACACCCGAAGGGCACGGGCCACCTCCTCGCCGACGTGCGGCTGCGCCGTCGGATCCAGGAGGACGCTCGGGGACGGGAGTACACCGAGGAGGAACAGCGCCTGCTCGACGGCATGACCAAGGGCAACCACGTCTCGGGTCTTCATGACGACGCCCCGTTGCCGATGCTGGCCGTTGCCCAGCTGTACGCACGAGAGGTTCCGAATCTTGTGGGACCCGAGGGCCAGGACCTCCTGCAGGTCTTCTGGTGCCCCTTCGAGGTGCACGGCGACGACCGCACCATCGACGTCGTGCTGAAATGGCGGCGCTCCGCCGACGTCGGGGCCGTACTCACGCCGCAGCCCGAGCCGCCGGTGGCCGGCCGCGCGGAATGCGTGCCGACCATGTGCGTCGTGCACCCGGAGCAAGTCGTGGAGCACGAGTACCTCGGGCTGCTGGACGAGGAACTTCAGGAGGAGATCGACGAGTGGGAAGAAGGGCTCCTCGACGAGGAAGAGGAGGACGAGGACGGTTCTTCCTCTCCGGCGAGCTACGCGACGTATGAGGAGTACGAGGCGGCGATGGCCGCGGCCCGGGCCGGGGAACCGGAAGAGATCGACTACATGAGCGACCTGTCGATCGCCCCCGGTTGGAAGGTCGGAGGCTTCGCCTCCTGGCATCTGACCGATCCTGCTCCGGTCGACTGCCAGGTATGCGGAACAGCGATGCCACCCCTGCTCACCGTGGACAAGTGGGAGTGCGACGGCGCCTCACGCAGCTGGCTACCGGTCGAGGACCGGGATGCCGACAACGACCCACGCGTACTCGACCCGGTCGGTGTCTACCTCGGTCGCGGCCTGATGCGCGTGCACACCTGCCCGACCGATCCGGCCCACCCACACCGACTGAGTTTCCAGTAGACCGTCCAGGCCATGAAGTCGGGCGACGTGACCAACTCGTCATGGCCCACGGGGGCTGCTGCAGTACCAGCGGGCGCGCGCCTCGGCGTCGGCCGCGGCCAAGGTGGAGGACCGCAGTACCGATTGTGTGAGTTCGTGCAGCGGCCGGCGTGGTTACGTCGTCGGTGGGTTGCCGTCGGGGTGAAGGCACGGTCCAAGAATCCCGGCGACCGGCCGACCCGCGGCTGAACTCAGCCTCGGCCGCGCAAGGTTGGTCGCTGCCCAGGCCACGGCTGTCGCGCCTCGTCCTGAGGAGCAGCCGACCCTTGTGGCCGACCTGGTGAGCCTCCACTGGGAGTTGCCGCACGAGGACCCCCGGGGTGGGCTGTCGCCCCGCGGGGGCGCCGGCGCGTGAGGCTGGTCGTTGCAGCCGCGCTGTGGGATTCTCTCTGCGCAACAAGTACGGCAACTTCGATCCAGTGCTCTTCGTCGGCCTGCCGGGCGGCGCCGGAGGGGTTCCGATGCCGCGCCTGAGGCGCTCCGGTCGGTCTTCTGCGTGATGATGCACGGGAGAGTCATCGCCGCAGCAGACATGAGCCGGTGCCATGCCGCAGAGCCGGCTCGAAAGGGGCGGCAGCCATGCGTACCTCCGGAACGAAGAGATCGACCGCCGCCGCACTCGCCGCGCTCACGCTCGTCATCACCGCGGCCTGCGGCAGCTCGGGCGGAGGGAAGACAACTCCCACGACGGCATCCGCACCACGCGCCGACGTCCTCGCGGTGAAGATCGACAACGTGGAAGCCGCCCGGCCGCCGACCGGACTCGAGAAGGCCGACATCGTCTACGTGGAGCAGGTGGAGGCAGGCCTCAGCCGCATACTCGCCGCCTACTCCTCCGACGTGCCGTCCGTCATCGGCCCCGTACGCAGCGCTCGCGAGACGGATCTGGAGCTTCTCCGGCAGTTCGACGAGCCCACGCTCGCGTACTCGGGCGCCCAGTCCGCCCTCCGGCCATCGATCGAAGCGGCCCCCCTCGACGCGCTGCCGCCGTCGAAGGCACCGGACGCCTATTTCCGCAGCGGGGACCGCGCCGCACCGCACAATCTGTACCTGCGCCCGGGGAGCATCCCGCATGGCGCGACCGGGGTGAACGCGGCCGAGGACATCGGGCTCCGCTTCGCTGCGCCGCCCCCGGGCGGCACCCCCGTCAACAAGCGCACCGTGTCGTACCCGTCGGCACGGTTCACCTTCACCTGGGCCGCGGACCGGGACCAGTGGCTGGTGAGCATGGACGGCACCCCGGCCCGTACGGCCTCCGGGGACCGGCTCGGAGCAGCCACAGTGGTCCTGCAGGATGTGGACGTGCAGCCTTCGCGCTTCCGGGACCGAGGGGGAAACACCTCGCCCTTCAGCGCCACCGTGGGGTCCGGCTCGGCGGCCGTCCTGCGTGACGGCAAGTCGTACGACGTGGCATGGGAGCGGAACACCGCCGAGTCGACGACCGGCTTCACCACCGAGGACGGCGAGCCGATGACGTTCGCGACCGGCCAGGTCTGGATCGTGCTCGTACCGAAGTGACGCGGGGCCGCCGGAGTCCGCACAGCGGCCCCGGTGACGGCGAAGCGGCCCGGCTCAGGCGATGTCGATGATCGTGCGCAGTGCGAGGCGTTCCTGCAGCAACAGGGCTGGACCCGTCCCCGCAATCCTGACTCCAAGCACACCGCGGTCCACCCTGCGGACGTTGCCAAGTGGCGCGAGCGGTGGGATCTGCTGCTGGCTCGGCAGGCGGGCTGGACCGGCAATAGGCGCCCGGGAGGTGGCGGGGGCTATCAGAACGGTCAGGGGTCCATGTGATCATGGAGTTCTCTACGCTCAGTAACCACAAAGGACGGCCTGTCCGCGCTGCCATTTTGCCTGCTTGAACCCTCCAGGATGGCAGTGCAGGGTGGATCCATGACATGGACAGCGCCACCGGTCGAGCGCACCAAGCAGCTAGGCGACCTGGGTAACGTGACTGAGCGTCACATGTTGGAGGGTTGGCTGAGCTGGCACCGGGAAACGTTGCTGGCCAAGTGCGCCGGGCTTGAGCCGGCCCAATTGGCGCGGACGACCGTGGAGCCGTCGAACCTCACCCTCCTTGGCCTGGTCCGGCACATGGCGGAGGTGGAGCGATGGTGGTTCCGGCGAAGCTTCGCAGGTGAGGCTGTCGGTGATGTCTTCACTGGCCCGTCAGATGGCAATGAGGGACTCGACGGAGTTCACGCAGCCGATGCGGAGAGAGACTTCGGATTGTTCCAGACCGAGGTCAAAGTGTGCGACGCGGTGGCGGCCGGGCACGACCTCGACGAGACCTTCATGTCCTCTCGCGGAGTCCCCCTCAGCCTGCGCTGGGTCTATGTGTTGATGATTCAGGAGTACGCCCGCCACAACGGCCACGCCGACTTCCTGCGGGAGCGGACCGACGGGGCAACGGGTGACTGATGCTTCCTTCGCGGGCCGGTCCGGCAGCAGGTGCCCGACGCGGGCCACCTGCTTGACTGCCACCGCCGCCGCGTCCCCGACCGGACTGTGTTCGAGCACGTGGTGCTCGCTCTGGTCCACGGCTCGGGCTACGAACGGGGCTCCAGCCCCGGATGCTTTGACCGGACCATCCGTCAACGTGTAAAGGAGTGGGCTGACCAAGGGATATTCGAGGTGGTGCGCGGTCTCGCTCTGGAAGCGTACGACCGGATGATCGGCCTGGAACTGGCCGAGATATCCGTGGATGGTTGCATCACCAAGGCCCCGTGTGGCGGCCAGAGTGCGGGCCGGTCCCCGGTGGACCGTGGGAAGCAGGGCCTGAAACGCTCGGTCGCCACTGATGCCCGCGGCGTCCCGCTCGGCCTAGTCGCGGCGGGAGCCAACCGCCACGACTCGCCCCTGCTCGGACCGACTCTCCACGCAGCCATGGACCAGGTCGGGCCACGGCCGGACGACGTGAACGTCAACCTCGACCGGGGCTATGACGGAGCAAGGGCAATGGCGGCTGCAGAGGGTTGCCGCATCTCGACGATTACACGGACGTGAGCTTGAGCCAGCGCCGCCCGTTCGCCGCGACCACAGACCAGCCCCACATCCAGAAGCGGGCAGCCAGGAGTCACGGGGAATTCTGAGCACTCCCCACGGGAAAAGGGTGCTCCCACCAGCACAAACGCACGCGGCCGGACTTCAGGGGTGCAACACCCTGCGCAACGTCGTGCGCAACATCCGTTGCCGCTGAGCCGAAGCGCGAGGGCTGTCATCAAAGCAATTTTGTTGGCACCGAGATCGAAGGCACCGGACCGCTCATGGCCTGGTACGTGTGTGCAGGGCAAGCGCGCCGGCAAGCGCGAGCGCGCCCGATCCGACCAGCGCGAGCGTGCCTGGGGAGCTGACCACGCGGTATGGGCCGATGGCCAGTACAGAGCGCCGTGCCTGGATGGACAGCGCACTTCCGGTGCTCTGGATGGACCCCAGCGACACCAGGGACATGGCGGAGCCGATCGAGCCGACGGACATCGAAGAGCCGATGGACCCGATGGACAGCGCGCTGCCCACCGAACCGATGGACAGCACGGACCCCACGGAGCCGATGGACAGGAATGAGTCCTTCGACCACAAGGAGAGCGAGGAACCCCTGACTGGTCGGGAGAAAATATGCGCCATGGGGTCATTGTGCCGCGCGAGGGGCCAAGGCTGGCGTAGCCGGTGACAACAGCTTCGCCGGTTTCTCGCTGGTGACAAGCAGCGTGCTGATCCCATGACAACAAGCTTGCCTCGCCGAGGCGGAACCGCAGGTCGACGTCGTCCCCGTTGGAGCACACGTACGGCGGCATTCGCCTCACGGTCCAAGATCGGCGGGACAGAACCTAGCGGTTCGGGTAGTAGGCCGGGAAGCACACGGCGCCGTCCGCGCCGCAGATCTCGGTCTCCGGAATCTGGCGCGAGTGCTTCTCGTAGGACTTCTCGTAGGAGATCAGGCCCAGCTTGCGGCCCGAAGCGAAGGTCACGACGGCGTCGTGGACCGGGCCCGCCGCCTCTGGCGCCGCCCCCTTGTAGTCGTACGGGCCGTGATCACCCTCGACGACGGCAAGGAAGACGAACAGGCTGGGCTGCTCGCCGGGCTCCTCCTGATACGGCTCGCCCGTCGTCACGTTCAGGACGCCCTTGCGCGGCCAGCTCTCCGGCAGGGACCCGCACTCGATCCGGGCCAGCCCTTCGCGAACGATCGCGGAGCAGTACGTACGGTCGTCCTTCATCCACAGGAGCTCACCGGCGTCCGGCGCATCCCGCCGGATCACCGCTACGAACTCGTCAGACGGCATCTCGTGGAACGACAGCGAGTTCATGCTCTTGCGGACCGACGCCAGCATCGGTCCGTCGGCGACCGTGGGCCGCGCCGCCCCGACCGGGACGGCGGGCCCCGACGAGGATGCCGGCTTGGGCGGCGAGGGCGACGCAGTGGGTGAGGCCTGCGCCCGCTGCGACTGCGGCGGCACGGATCCCGGCGGCGGAGCCGCCGTGCACGAAGTCACGGCCAGCAGTGCCAGTCCGTACCCCGCTCCGTGCGCGACGAGCCTGCGCCCGTGCATGTTGAGCCCCATCTGCCCCACCCCCGTGGTCGAGCCCCCGCGCCCCTTGAACGGGGCGAACCTGTCGAAGCGTATCGCTGGTGACACGCCTGTCATGAACGGCTCAGGAGCAGGTGCTGACAGCATGCCCGGCCCAGCAATTGCTCCCAGGCCGTCTCATGCGTCAGTGCCCGTCGAGTCGTCGATGTTCCGGTCAGCGCTCTGATACATCCGCGGGACCTTGCGCCACCCGCCGAGGCGGGGCGGGCGCTGGTTCAGTTCATGCGCCGGCCAGTACGGCGCCCAGGATCATGCCGCCGATCAGTCCTACGGCGCTGACCACGATGGCGGGCACGGCGAGCTGCTCGTGCCGGACGGTCTTGGCGATGATGGCCAGTATCAGGCCGATCACGCCGAAGACGATCGGCAGGAAAAGGAGCGAGATCACTCCCAGCACCATCGCGATGATGCTCAGCACATTGCCGCTCGCCGCGCGCTGCCCGGTCGGTTGGTTGCCGTACTGCGTCGTCATCTGCCACTCCTTCGGGGCGATCACCCTGAGACCTGATCCCGAAATGGACCAGCCCACCCCACGGGTACCCGCAAGTCCTTTACAAACGCCACGACTTGACCGCCCATATCCGGAGGCTGGGGTTCAGAGGCTGCGGGCGTCGATGTCGCCCCGGGAGGTGGTCGCCCTGATGGTCAGAGCGGCGGCGCCGTCGGTGTTCTTGAGCGTGTTGGTGATCCGGCCGTATGTGGTGCCGGCGTCCAGGGATGCGGAGACGCCGCGGGCGGCACCGACGGTGATGGCGCCTTGCTGGGTGTTCAGCGTGAGCGTGCCGCGCACGGCCTCGGTGACGGTGACGTCGCCGCGCTGGGTGCTGATCTCGCCGGGGCCGTTGAGGCGGCCGACCGTGATGTGGGCGTCGAGGCCGGCCAGGCGGGCGCTGTCGGCCTCGTCGAGCCTGACCGAGCCGTGGCCGCCGTCGAAGGCGACGTCGCCGAGCCGTCCCACACTGCGGAACTCGGCGGCCGCGGCCTTCGCCTCGACGCGGGAGCCGGAGGGCAGTTGAACGGTGACCTCGACGGAACCCGAGTTGCCGAGAAGGCGGTTCTTCGCCTCCGGGGCCTGGATACGCACGACACCGTCGGCGTAGGTGACCTCGGTCTGTTCGGCGGCCTTGACGTCGCGGCCCTTCGAGGCGTCCGCGGCCCGGACCTCGACCGTGGTGTCGGTGCGGTCTGCGGCGATGAACTGGATACGTCCCGCAGGGATCTCGAGGACAACCTGGACGGCGGCGGGGGTGTCGAACTTCTGCATCATGCTCTCCTTCATCTGCGGTGCGAACCCTCCGGCCCGCTCTTTCCGATAGAAGAAACGCTACGTTGCATTCACCAGTCTGGCAACGCTTCAATTGCATCAGAATCCTGGAACCGCAGACCAACGCACCAAAGTTGATGCAATGACCCTCGCGACTAACGCAACGACTCACTCTCAGCGCGTTGCAATGAATTGGGAACGAACGCTACAGTCGACACACCGGGCACCACGAACACCGGCAGATCGCGCAGGGACCGGGACGGACCCGCCTACAGCCCCCTCCCCTGCGTACTTGATCCCCGCCTCGCGCTTCCGGGCCGCCTCGTTCTCCGCGCCTCCGGGCCGTCCAGATCCCGAACGAAACGGCCTATGCGGCACGCTGAAGTGCTGCTATCGCCAGCAAGGCCGGCCATTCACGAGAGCGACGCCGGCCTGCGAAGAGGCGACACCGCCCGCAGGATCTCCCACAGGGACGGGATCCATTCGCCCACGCGCCAGGGTGTGCGGGTCGACCAGATGCAGACGCTGGGCCTTGGCGAAGTCCACGGCGGGCGCTGCGGCAGGGGCAGGGTGGGGCTGGCGCGGGCGGGCGGGTGCAGGGCTCTGGACACCGGCGTGGGTGGTGAGGACCCGGTGGTCGCATGCGACACCAGATGGGCGAGGTCCACCGGCAGTTCGGCGTGGTGCACCACGACCACGTCCGTGCCGGTGCTGCGATGCAGGGCCACCAGGTCCGCCCACACCCCCAGCCCGAAGCGGTGGGCCCGCAGAATCGTCACCTGGCGCACGGCCGCGGCCCTGAGGGCGGCGACGCCCGGCCCGGCCGTGTCCCTAGCCCCAGCGCAACCGGCCCCAGAGGCGATAGGCGCCCGCCGAGCACCACCGGATCGCCACCCTTATCACCGGCCTGCAAGCCCTCGCCCGCGGCGACGCCCGCGCCGTGCCCGAACGCGCCACCGTCGACCTCCGGGCTCCGGCTCGCTGTGCACAACCTTCTCGACAACGCCGCCCTGCACGGCCGTTCCCACGGCACCGTCGCCACCACGCCGCGATCCGGACCACTGTCAGCGACGGCGGCCCCAACATCCCACCCGACCAGCGCCAGGCCATGAAGGAGCGCTTCACCCGTGGCGCGCGTGCGCGAGCACCCGGCTCCGGCCTCGCCCTCGTTGAGCAGCAAGCGCAGCTCCACCACGGGACGCTGCATCTTGGGCAGAGCCCCGGAGGTGGGCTCGGCGCGACTGTCAGCGCTGTGCGAACTGTGCGGCGACCTCGGGCGAGCCGTGTCACCACCGTCGTCAGCGCAGCGCAGCGCGCCCGCGCCGCGGTCCAGCGCCCAACTGCTCGCCCGTCTTCGGCAACCGGACCCCCGGCGCCAGGGCCCGCCCCGGCGCTCGATGCGAAGGAGATCCTGGCGGCAGCACAGCGGTGCACGTGGGCCTGCACCGACCCGGGCAACCCGTACGAGACGAACCGAAGTAAATGGCGGGGCCCCGGTCGAGACGGCCGGGGCCCTCGCCTTGTGGTGTCCTGCTTGGTGGAAGACCGAGGTGCGCCCGCCCACCGGGCGCTCGCCTCAGCCGATCGCCACGGTCACGCCGTTGGTGACAACGATCAGCCATCGCGGGTGAGGGCCGGCTCGTTGGTGGCCAGTTGGGGCCAGCCGTTTCTGCAGCCGTTGGCGCAGCAGGAGTACTGGGGCCCTTCCGGAAGCCGCAGGTCGGAGCCGTGGGTGAGGATGAAACAACCGGGAACCGTGTCCGGGCCGCGCGCAAGGCAAGACGCGCGCAGCACGATCCAGCGCCATCCTGACGGGCCATCAGCCCGCTAAGCCCCGAACAAGCAGTCTGACCAGCACAAATGGAAAAGCCGCTGCTGGAGTACTAGGGCCTGTTTCTTGGATCATCCATTCCCCATCTGGCCGGTGCCGATGCCTCTTCGAAATTGTGATGGAGCCGTACGACACGAGGTCCCTGTGCCGACACGTTAGCTCTGGCGGATCTTCGCCAATTTGTGGGCCCTGACCTGGCTTTCAACGATGGCACGCAGGTCCTCGGCGTTGTCCGCCTTCTTGCTCAGGGAAGCAATCCATACCTTTCCGCCGACCCAGTCCAGCGGCAGCCTGTGCTTAGGCCACTTCTTCACCAGGTCCCGAGCAAGTTGCAGCCCCTCCTCCGCTAGGTCCCTGTCCCCACTCGCTGACGAGATGAGGATGCTGTCCTCAACCTCCCCTACTGCGGGCCAACTGCCCATACTGTGCTGGGCTACCGCGAAAGCGTGCAATTCGGTGACGACGTCTCCGACGGGAGGCGGAACATCGAGACTCAATCTGGCCTGGCCAGCAAGGCGCCGGGCGGCGTCGAGATAATCCTCCGCATGGTCGGTGAACCTGATGGCTTCCGGCATCCCCGATCTTGACGCCAAGCGTTGGCCAAGTGCCAGAGAGACGGCTGGGAACGGTCGCGTCAATGCGTGAATGTGAGCGGTCGGGAAATAGGCGTCACCCGAAGTGGAACGATCAAGAGTGATCCCCTGGACCAAGGGCCCAACCCGGCGCAACAGCCGCAAAGGACGCCAAATGTCGAAGCCGTCGAAGACTCGCGCCCAATCCGCCGTTACCTGCTTGGCGGTCGCTGCATCCGTTTTCATCATGGCCCTACCTCTACGGTGATCACCCCTGTAGTGCAAGAATCTACCTTCGTTGCACGTAGAGGCTGGAGCAGGCCATGGTTCTCGGTTCATGCTCGGAGCCAGATCATGAGGGCCGCGAAGGTGACGGTGCCGAGGTAGATGTAGGCGCGTTTCTCGTAGCGGGTGGCGACGGCGCGGAAGCCTTTGAGGCGGTTGATGGTGCGCTCGACGATGTTGCGTTTCTTGTAGCGCTCGCTGTCGAAGCCGGTGGGCCGACCGCCTCGGGAACCTCGGTTCTTCCGATGTCTCTGCTGGTGAGACGTTCGGGGATTGTGTGCCGGATGCCGCGCCGTCGCAGGTAGCGGCGGTTCTGCCGGGACGTGTAGGCCTTGTCCGCCAGGCCATGGTCGGGCCGGGTGCGAGGCCGGCCGACTCCGGCTCGCGGCACCGAGACCTGCTCCAGCACCCGCTCGAGCTGAGGTCCGTCTCCGTAGTGTCCGGGTGTCAGGACGAAGGCGAGTGGCCGGCATCGTCCCTCGGCGACGAGGTGGATCTTGGTGGTGAATCCTCCGCGGGAACGTCCCAGACATTCGCCGATCTGACCACCTCCTCCAGACGGACGGCCAATCTCCGCAGTACCGGATCGACCTGGTTCGTCCCCCGCTTGGCCCCCCTTTGAGGGACGGCCGCCGGGGGCGCTTTCCTCGCACCGGCGGCATGCTGGTGGGCTCGCACGGCTGTCGAGTCCACTGACACGTCCCAGTCGATGCCCCCCTCGGCGTCCTCGGCTGCCTGGATGCGAGAGAGCAGCATCTGCCATGTTCCATCGGCTGACCAGCGACGATGCCGTTTATAGACCGTCTCCCACGGCCCGAACCGCGCCGGCAGATCCCGCCACTGCACACGTGTCCGCACCCGGTAGAGAACCCCGTTGATCACCCGGCGGTGATCGCTCCACCGACCTCCACGCGCACCACCAGGAGGTAAGAACGGCTCCAGCCGATCCCACTCCGCATTCGTCAGATCTCCACGGCCCATACAGCCAGCCTGGCGCCAACACTCTGCCCAGGTCAGGAGATCCGAGAAACAGTGCCTAGCTGCGAGCAAGGTCAATCGCCGATACGGTGCCGTCGCCCTTGTTGGCGACGTAGACGCGATTACTGTGGGGTTCGAAGGCCACGCCTACCGGTTGGGATCCGACTGGGATCGTGGCGCTCACGGTGCTGGACATGGCATCGATCACCTTCACCGTGCCGTCGGAGTGGGTGACGTAGGCGTCTCCCCGCGAATCGACCGCCACACCGATCGGTCTCAGTCCGACGTCTATGTCGGCGGTGCCGCCGGTAACCATGTCGATCACTGACACCGTCGTGAAGCCGGAGTTGGCGACATAAGCACGGCGTCTCGGGCGATCGAGCGCAATACCCATGGGATGCTGTCGGACCGGGATAGTAGCGATGACCCCGTTGGTCGCGGCATCGATCACCGACACCGAGTTGAAGTCGGGTTGCGTGACGTAGACGCGGTGATCTACAGAATCAACTGCCACACCAAGGGGACCACGGACATCGATGAATTCGTGGGCAGCGGTGGGGGGCTCGCTACTCATGCCAATTATCGACACCCTGTGACGACTGCGGTTGGTCACGTAGGCGCGACTCAGGAAATGATCGACCGCCACCCCCACCGTGTTGGGTGCTGGGTCAAAAATTGAAGGCGGGCCTCCGACGTTGATGGTGGCGACGACGGTGTTGAATCTGTCGATCGCTGACACGATGCCACCACCGCTGTGGGCGACGAAGACACCGAATTGAGGGTCGGTTGCCACGCCCTCCGGGTGGGGCCCGACGTTGATGGTGCCGGTCACAGTGTTGGTCAAAGCGTTGACCACCAGCACCGTGCCATCACCGCTGCTGGCGACGAAGACTTGGTCATGGACATCTACCGCCACACCGACCGGTCTCGTCCCCACAGGAATGGTGGCGACGACACATAGTTCTTCAACGTTGGACATTTTCACCAACATCTTTCGTTGATTGCGGCTATCCGGGTAGACCGAGCAGGAGGCCGCCGAGACCTTGATGCAGGCGGCGACCGAGGGCCCGGCGTTCACCGCATCGGGCGCGCGACCCGCATGACGTGACTCGTCTCTGGCTGCTTCGGCCGGCCAGACCCCGCGTTACTCGATGCGGCACCCGCTGAGCCACCCTGAGGCATGCCCCCTGGCCGCACCCTCGGTGCCGGCCCTCGGCCGGCCCCTCCCTCACCCGCCATGCCCCGTCGGCCCCGCCTCGCCGCCGGGAGCTCGCTCCCGGGACTCCGCCACAGGGCGGCCTCCGGCTGAGGCGCCGTACCCTGCCTCGGGTGAGGCATGCGTGCCCGCTGGGCAGCCGCCAACGAAAGATCAGACCGACGATCAGACGCTGCGAAGCAAACGGCCTCGGCGACGACGATGGAAAATGCTCGGTCAGAGGGAGTCGACGCAGGGGCCGTTGGCCGCAGCCCCACTGGCGCCATCGGATGCCGGTGAGTCTGGTGACGGTGAGGGCCGGAGGCGCATGCGCCCCGATGGGACCTGCCACAGATACCCACTTCTCATAATAGGCGGCGCGCGGGTGGGCTACCACTGGGCATCAAGGGCTCGAATCACTGATGGCATCAGGACGCCACCGCAGGTCAGAGGGCTGTCGGTCATAACCGGGACGGCCAGGCCGTCCTGGCCGGCGGGGACGGACACGCTATGACCCGCAGGACGGATCGGTGTACATGGTGCGGTGCGACAGCGGGCGGGGTGGTGTCCCTTCCACGCCAGATGCCCCACCGGCGGAGGCGGGTCGATGAAGTCTGCAGGAGCGCGTGTCCGCGTGTCCGAAGGCAAGCGGCAGCGGGCCAACGAGGTGATGAACACGATGCTTCCCCGCGCGTCACCGACCGCGCACCGGCCCGGCCGGTCGTTCAGGTCCGGCCCGGCGATCGCGAAGGCGGCGAACCGGTGGTTGCGGGCTGCGTAGTCGACGATGCAGCTACGGACCTTATGCGGTACTGAATTTCGCGGAGGCCCGGCCGGAGGGCTCTCATCAGGTGACCAGGATCGGTGAAGGCGGTGTTGGCCTGGCCCGGCACGCAACACCCTGTTGCGCCTGCCCTGCATCTCGGTTTCCGCGGACCACAGCGACCGGGATGACAACCGAAGCTCTCCGGCAGGACGGCGTGGTTGAAAGACCTCCCCCAGGCCGGGAAGACGGCTCACCAACACGGTGGCGGCATGGCCCGGTCACCAAACGACCGGCCGTGCAGCGGTGGTCAGCGCAGGGCAGCAACGAGCTCTCCGAGTGGTGCGGTGAGCTCGGGGCGGTCTCCACGTGAAGCGGACTGCAGGAGGCCGGGGCCGCGACAACCAGCTGAGCAGCCCTGAGTGTTCGGGAGTCGAGGACATCACCGAGCGCCGCGTGGATGCGGCGGCGCGGCACATTTCTGGACGACGCCCGCCGAGGAGCCGACAAGCTCAGCGGCGCGAGGCGCTGACCACACTCAACGTGCGCCGGACATGAGGGGGATGCCGTGATCACCGCCGTCGTGGCACTCGGGCCCGGCTACCGGAGGGGGCGGCGAAGCGGCGTTCACGCGGAAGGTGGCTACCCTGGCTACATCGCGAGGGAAGCCCGCACCGTCGTACCGGGCGGGCCCAGCGAAGCAGTCGAGGGCTGCGCTGTGTCCATACGGATGATTCCCGGCCCAGCCGGGAATAGCGGGCACGGGTGGCTGTTGATCACACCATGACTTCTGAGACGCGTGAGGCATTCGGACGGGTCGGCATCTGGAGCAGTGCCCTGCACGGGTCGCGGGCGGACGACGCGGGCAAGGGGGCGATCGCGGAGGCGGTCGCCGAGCTCGAAGAGCTGGGGTACGGCACTCTCTGGATCGGGGGCAGCCCCTCTCCCGACGACGCCGCGGCTGTCGTCGCCGCCACCCGCACGGTCACCGTGGCCACCGGCATCCTGAGTATCTGGGACCACACCGCCGAGGAGGTGGCGGCGCGGATCGCGGCGATCGACGCGGGCGGGCGCGGGCGATTCGTCCTCGGCCTGGGCGTCAGCCATGGCCCGATGGTGCCGCAGTACGCGAAGCCGTACAGCGCGATGGTGGCCTACCTCGACGCACTCGACTCCGCGACCCCGCCCGTGGATTCCGCACGTCGGGTCCTGGCGGCGCTCGGCCCGAAGATGCTGAAGCTCGCGACCGGCCGGGCGCTGGGCGCACACCCCTATCTCGTCACCACCGAGCACACGGCGGAGGCGCGCGAGGCGCTCGGCCCCGACGCGCTGCTCGCCCCGGAACTGTCGGTCGTGCTCGACACCGACCTCGACCGGGCCCGCAGCACTGCGCGGAACATGCTGGGGATGTACCTCCGACTGCCCAACTACACCGACAACCTGCTGCGTCTGGGGTTCGCGCAGAGCGACTTCGAGGGTGGTGGCAGCGTCCGTCTCCTCGACGCCCTCTTCGCCCTGGGCAGCGCGGAGCGCGTGAGGGCCCGGACGCGGGAATACCTCGACGCCGGCGCCGACCACGTCGCGCTCCAGGTGCTCACCGCCGACAAGGGCGGCGCCGGCCTGCCGCGGGCCCAATGGCGTGAGCTGGCCGGGGTCTTCGCCGACGAGCTGTAGAGGACGACTCGCACGGCCGGCCGGACCGGGGGCCTGGACGATGGTCGTACCGGGTGGTGATGCCGTGCCACTGCTTGAGCTGGTGATGCAGCGCTCGACGGTGGTGCGCTGTTTGCAGGCGGTCTTGTCGAAGTCCATCTGCACCCGGAGGCGTCCATGGGAAGGCCCCCGCTCTACCGGCGGCCCGACGAGTTACTCGCGCACCGGCTCACCCGCGCGGGCGTGTCGAACGTCGAGCTCGCGCGCCATCACCACCCGGGCCGTCGAAGTCGGCGAGCGGGGCATCGGCACGGACGAGAGTCGCATACGGCGGTGGGCTGCCCTGGCAGTCCGGCGTGACCTGCCGGCCCGGGTTCCGGGGAGCGGGCCTTCTCCAGCACCGGCTTGAACTGAGTCGGAGTCCGCCCGCTGCCCACCGGTGACGGCCAGGGGACAGCCGGCGGCGGCAGATCCGCGCTCGGACGGGCTCGTTGGTGGACCGTCGCGGCGAACTGCCCAGGCGCCTTCACCTCGGCCAGGCGGGCGAGCTGGCGGGCCCGCGGATGCCGCCCGCGTTTGGTGATTCAGCGCTCCCGGCCGGCTTCTTCAGAAAATTCACGTTCGGGATGTCACGTTCTTGCCGCCCGGCTGCACTAGGAAGGGCGGTGCTCGTTCACGGCATCGCGAACCAGGAGCAGACAGGAGCACAAGGGTGGATCCGGTGTTGGTCACGAGCGTGGCGATCGTGCTCATGGGGGCTGTCAGCAGCGCCCTGCGGTTCGCTCGGAAGCGGCTGGAGCAGGAGGTGGGGCGCCATGTGTCCCGACTGCTCGCAGACCACGCTCAGAGCAGCCTGCCGTCACGTTCTGCGGGCTGCGGCAGCAGCTGCCTGGCGGAGGCCGGGGTGAGCCGTCATGGAGGACGCGGCCAGCGCTGAGCTTCGGGTCGGCGATCCACTGGAGCAACTGCGTCCTGCGGACCTGCAGGGCCGGGATCTGGCCGAGGATCTGCACCACGCCGAGTATCCCGGCCTCGTGCGCTTCCTGCTGCTGCACGGAGCCTCCTGGAACGAGGCCCAGGACGCCGCCCAGGACGCATTCACTCAGATGTGCCGGCCGGGAACGAGTATCCAGTACCCCAAGGCGTGGCTACGCAAAGTGGCCTGGCGTTCCTGGTTACGACAACAGGTGCGGGAAGAGCCCTGCGAGGAGGTTCCGGACGCGCCGACAGCACACTGGCAGTCTCCCGCGTATGCCGTGGAACTCGGGTCCGAGGAACGGCGCGTGATGGAGCTTCTGTTGACGTTGCCGGCCAAGCAGCGCGCTGCGATGGCATGGACGCTGGATGGGTTCACGACGCAGGAGAGCGCTGAGTCGATGGGGATCACGCCTGAGGCTGCCCGTCAGAACCTCTCCAGGGCAAGGGCAACGCTCAAGGAACGGCTCGGACTTGAGGGGTTGGGCAACAGGATCGTGGAGGAGGAGCGATGAGCAGCGACCGGGCAGCCGAACGTTTCGAGGCTCTGCTGGCGCGTGCACACGAACAGTTGGGAATCGCTGTCTACGACGGTCTGATGAGCGCCGGCGGACCGCCGGAGCTGCGGGATCCGGACCAGATGCTGGGCCGCTTGCTGGCGTCTGTGCATCGCCGGACGGGAGATGCGGTGGTGGGACGTCTGGCCCGCAGCCGGAGGGGACCCAGCGAACCTGCCGGTGTGGGCAGGGCGGCACCGGCTGAGGGACTGCTGATGCGGCGCTCGGCATCGGTCCGGCTCAAGTATCGCGAGCAGGCGATGAACTGTGCTCGGCAGTACTGGCCGCTGGATGTGGTGCAGGTGATGGGTGCTGCGGTGGACGCGGTGCAGAAGCTCATCGCCGGCCTCGAGGAGGAGATGCTGCCGGACGCGACCCGTGACAGGCTCCTGCGGGTGAGCAGCAGCCTGGGCCGGGTACTGGCCCTGCCGCAGCATGTGCAGTTGCCGCCGGCACTGGGCGGTTACGACTACGTGCAGGAGGTGGAGGACTACTTGTCCACCTGCACGTGGCGACTCGTGGCGCAGGCACGCCGCTCCAAGCAGCTACTCGATGGCGAGCTGGCCCCCTACTTCCATGCGGCGGAGATCTCGTGGCTCGGCATGCTCGAGGTGTCGCAGGACCTGGGGGACGATCTCGACATGGCGCACAGGGAAGCCCTGTCCCTGTCCAGGGCCGTGGCTGCGGTCGAGGAGGCCAGCACCGATTTCCGGGGAGCTGACCTGCAGTTGGTGGACCTGGACGGCGTCGATCTCGAAGGCATCCGGTGGGACGCGTCAACCGGCTGGCCCCCGGAGTGGGAGAAACGGATCTGGAAGGCGTCACTCGCCGCCGGCACAGGGCAGGGGGAGCTCATTGTCGGCGCGGAACCCAGTGACAGCACAGTGCCTGCGGACATCTGACCGGGTTCAGCCGGTGAGCCCGGCCCATGCCTGGCCCGCCACGACGTCCACGCAAGTTCGCGGCGCTTGCCGGTACCGGCATGACAGGCCAGTCCCTGTGGGCGGCGAGGGCTTGAGCACCATGGTGTTGCCGGCCAACAGGGCCGGGGCGACCTTCCACACGGCAAGGACGATCGGGAAGTTCCATGGTGCGATGGCTGCCACGACGCCCAACGGCCGTGCAGCCACTTCGGCGTAGCCCTGGTCGTCGTTCTGCACGATCTCGTGCGGTAGTTCCATGTCCGCGTAGTGGCGCAGCCATGCCGTCGCGGCCGTGACTTCCTCGCGCGCCTGGGCGAGCGGCTTGCCCTGTTCCGTGGTGATGAGTCGGGCCAGCGGTTCGACTTCCGACTCAAGGGTGTCGGCGGCCGCGCGAAGGGCGTGCCGTCGGGCTTTTTCGTCGAGGCTCCAGGCCGGGTATACCCGGGCGGCCGCGGCCATCGCCGCGTCGAGCTGTTCGGGTGTGCATTCGGGTGCCTGCGCAAAGATCTCTGCGGTGGCCGGGTTGCGTACGCTGAAGTGCCCCGCTCCTGCCACTGCGGCGCCGTCGATCGTCATCGTGAGTTCGCTCAAGGTGTGTCCTCATGTCCGGCTGATACCAAGGTGCCTGGGGTGGAGGGCTGCTGGCGGGGGTGCGGGAGGCGGTCCGTTCACGGGCTTGCCGGGGGTCCGCCCTTGTTCGGGGTGTCCTTGGGGCGTGTCCGGTGCGAGCCGAACCTGTCCGACGCCTGGTCGTGTTCCGTGGTCGCAGGAGGGGTTCCTGTGCGGCGCTGCGGGTGGGTGGTCGGACAGGTTCCGTTTACGAGCGGGCACTGTTCAGTGGGTGGCGAGGCTTGGTTCGTTCACGGCTGTGCTCTTGCGGCGCTGCATGCCGGCGAGTGTCAGCAGGAATGCGAGCAGGGTGACGCCGGCTGCCGGAATGCCCAGCCACACGGGCGAGATCCATTCCTGGAGGAGCCCGCCGAGGGCTCCGCCCAGCGCGACGCCGAGGTAGATGGCCGAGGAGTTCAGCCCGAGCAGTACGGGTGTGGCGGCCGGGGCGTGGGCGACCAGGCGGTGCTGCTGCAGGACGGTGGGGACGCCCACCAGGACACCCCATGCCGCTGCCCAGACGAAAGTGGTCCCGAGGTTTTCGATGGCGGGCCGGCTGACCAGCAGCACGATGGTGAAGATGACGAGGGCGCCGAGCAGGAGCCGTTCGGCGGGGTAACGGTCGGACAGGCGTCCGGCCAGGAGGTTGCCACCCAGTACCCCGAGTCCGTAGACGAACAGTACCCAGGTGAGTGTGGCCTCGGAGCCGTCGATCGTGTCCTTGAGGGCGGCTCCGACATAGGTGTACAGGAGGTATGCGCCGGTCAGGGCAAGCATGGTGACGGCCAGGGTGCCGAGTACCCAGCGTTCCTTGAGCGGTTCGAGTCGGGCGCGGAAGGTCGTGGAGGGCAGCATGATCTTCGGGAGGGCGAAGGCGACGCCGAGGGCCGCCACGATGCCCAGTGCGGCGACTGCCCACAGGGTCACGTGCCAGTCACTGCTGCCGATGAGGGTGCCCAGGGGAAGGCCGATCGCGCTGGAGAGCGTCAGGCCGCCCAGGACGAAGGCCAGTGCCCTGCCTCGCTGTTCGGGCGGGCTGACGACGGCTGCTGCACTGGAGGCGGTGGAGGTGATGATGCCGGCGCCGGCCGCCGTGATGACGCGGGCGGTCATGACGGTGGCGTAGGTGGTGCCCAGCGCCGTGGCGATGTTGCCGATGGCGAAGACGACCAGGGCGATCATGAGTGCCTTGCGGCGGTCCATGGAGCTGGTGGCCCAGCCCAGGACGGGGGCGGCGACGGCGAGAGTCAGTGCGAAGGCGGTGACCAGCTGACCCGCGGTGGGGATGCTGACGTCGAGGTCTTCGGCGATGGAGGGAAGAAGGCCGGCGATGACGAACCCGTCGGTGCCGACGGCGAACGTCGCCAGTGCCAGGGGGATTAACCGCTTGTACACGATGCACTCTTTCCGCTGTGGAGGGTGTGGATTGGCTTCGAGAGTGGCAAAGTAACAAACATGTTGATGGTTGTCCACGCATCAACATGTGGGTTAGGGTGGCGGCATGACTTGGCAGGCGGGCCGGCGATGCGCGAACTGATACAGCCGGCGACCGAAGAGATTCAGCTCGTCGAGATCTTTCACGCTCTCGCCGATCCGGTACGCCTGCAGATCGTCGCCCAGCTGGCGGACAAGGGCCGCGACAGTTGTTCCGGCGTGGGCGAGAGCATCGACGTACACCGGACGACGATGTCCCACCACTACCGGGTGCTGCGCGAGTCGGGGGTGACGTGGACCGAGCTGGAAGGCCGGTCCAGGTTCGTCAGTCTGCGACGCGAGGATCTCGACGCCCGGTTCCCGGGTCTGCTCGACGCGGTACTGGCTCAGCTGCACTGATCTGGGCCGCGCCGGCCGGCCGTCCTCGGGCCGGCCGGCGGCCGGTCAGACCGTGAGCCTGACCGGCAGGGAATCGTGGCCGTTGGAGATGAACGAACCCAGCGGAACGATCTCCTCCTGCGGGACCGCCAGGCTGAGATCCGGGAACCGGTCGAACAGTGCGGAAAGCGCGATCACCGCCTCGAGGCGTGCCGGCGGAGCACCGAGGCAGTGGTGCACGCCGTGGCCGAAGGCGAGATGCTCACGCCGGGTCTCGCGCTGGATGTCGAACGTGTCGGCCGTGTCCCCGTGCTGTTGCGGATCCCGCCCCGCGGCCGCGAAGGAGATGATCATCGCGTCTCCGGCAGGGATGGTCACGTCATCGAGCTCGATCGTCTCCACGGCGTACCGCATGGGCATGTTGGCCGGCGGAGCCTCCAGGCGCAGCGTCTCCTCGATGACGTCCTCCCATGTGCTCGCGCCCGCCCGCACCCTGGCCAACTGCTCGGGGTTGCGCAGCAGCGAGTACACAGCGTGGTCGAGCAGGTTCACCGTCGTCTCGTGGCCGGCGGTGAACATCAGCAGGACCGTGTCGATCAGTTCCCGCTCGCTCAGGCCGGAGCCGCCGTCCGCGTCTGCGTCACGTATCTGGATGAGGCTGCTGATGAGGTCTTCACCCGGCGTCTCGCGTTTGACGGCGACGAGTTCGGCCATGAGCGCGTACAGCCCCTTCTCGTTGGCCCGGGCCTCCTCCGCCGTGGCCTGCGTGTCGAAGATCTGGTGCACGAAGACCAGGAGGGAGTCCCGGACGTCGTCGGGCATGCCGAGCAGTTCGGCGATGACCCGGGTGGGGAGCGGATAGGCGAAGTGCTCGCGCAGGTCGAGCGGTTGGCCGGCAGGGGTGTCGGCGATGCCCTCCAGCAGCTCGGAGGTGATGGTCTCGATGCGCGGCCTCAGAGCGGCCGAACGGCGGGTGGTGAAGGCCTTCGCCACGAGCTTTCGCAGGCGGCCCGGACTTCCGGAACCGTCCACGCCCTCGGCGACGGCGAGACCGGGCCGGTCTGCAACCCGATCCACCACGATGCGGAATCCCTCGTGTACGCGCTGACCAAGTTCGAGGCCCTGCGCCACGAACTCGAGGAAAGCGACGGGGACATCGAGAAACGCGTGGACGCCCTGCGTACCGAGATCACCGCACTCGATCCGCTCCCATGCGCAGACGAGGACTCGCAGTGGAACCTCGCCTCCGAAGAGGTCACCGACGGTATCCGGTAGTCCCGCTTCCCTTCGGAACCGGGACAGGCCAGTGCGTCCCGGCAGGCGTCACAGACCGGCCGGCATCCTCCGACCGCGTGTTGGAAGAGGAGAACAACGCAGCTCGAGGCCCTGGCCCGGGAGCTGGAGACCGAGCGGTGGCGTAGAAGTCGATGCCGTTCTCGCAGGGCCCGTCGGCGAACACCTTCAGTGCCTCGAGCTCGATCGCGTCCGCAGCCAGCTGCCGGCGCAGCTCGGTGGCTACCCACTCCCCCACACGCCGGCACTGCGCATCCGGCGCCGGCGCCAGCCACTTGGCCGGTCCTGGTCGGAGTCGTGTCGAAGTCTGGTGGTTGTCCGCCGTGGCACCCGCGCCGCCTGGATCCTCCCGCGCCGATCGGTTGTAGCCTCGGCCCTTATGAGCTGGCTGCCAGACGACTTCGTCCACCCCGTCCATATACCCGTGCCCGACACCGCGCTTCACCTGCGGCCGATCCGGGAGGCGGACACCGCGATCGACTACCCCGCCGTGATGGGCTCCCGAGAACGCTTGTGGGAGATCTTCGGCCCGGCCTGGGGCTGGCCCGAGGAAACGATGGCCTATGAAGAGGACCGCATCGACCTGCTGCGGCACGAGAAGGAGATAGCCGCGCACCAGTCGTTCAACTACGCGCTGCTGGACGAGGAGGAGACAGCGATCCTCGGCTGCGTCTACATCGACCCGCCCGAGCGCACCGGCTCCGACGCAGAGGTCTCCTGGTGGGTGGTGGACGACCTCGTCGGCGGCGAGGATGAGCGCGCGCTCGACGCGCTGGTGCCGCAGTGGATCGCCGCCGACTGGCCCTTCCAGCAGCCCCGTTATCTGGGCCGCGACATCACCTGGCAGGACTGGCTCGCGCTGCCGCGCGCCCAGTGACACGTCCGAGGCGGAGCCTGGATCGTGTCTTCGAAGATCGTCCGATCGTTGCGTGGATGTGCCGTTGACCGATGCCCGGTGGGCGTGGATCGAGCCGTTGCTCCCTGACCGGTCGCCGCGTCGCGGCAGCCGGTGGCGTGATCACCGGCAGGTGATCGACGCGATCGCATGGAAGTACCGGCGCGCAATGGCGGCGCCTTCCGCCGGAGTACGGGTCCTGAAAGGGTGTGTACACCCGGCTGCGCAACTGGGCGTGCGACGGGACTTGGCAGAAGGTGTCCACCGTGTTGGTGTCCCGAGCGGATGCCGAGGGCGGGCTCGTGTCGGCCGTGCACTCCAGAGTCGTCCGGGCCCTCCAGCACGCCGCCGGGGCCGAAAAAAGGGAGCGGGGTGGACGGCGAGCCGAGCGACCACGCCCTGGGCCGTCCCGCGGCGGCTTGACCACGAAGATCCACCGGCCGACCCCCGCCGTCGGCCCTGGTCCTGCTCGTCTCCCCCGGGCAATCAGGCGACGCCCCGCACCTCCCGCTGTTGAGAGACGCCCTGCGCGTGCCGCGCCCGGTCCGATGCCCGCGCACCAGGCCCGAGGCGGTGCTCGCGGACCAGGCGTATTCGTCCAGAGCCATCCGCGCGCACCTGCGCCGCCGCGGCATCCGCGCGATCATCCCGCAGCCGGCCGACCAGGTCGCCCCGCCGAAAGCGGCGCGGGCGCCACGGCGGACGACCACCGGACTTCGAGAAGACCGCCTGCACGCAGCGCACCACCGTCGAGCGCTGCATCAACCAGCTCAAGCAGTGGCACCGGCATCAGGCAACCACGACACTGGACCGCGCATTTGCCGCACATCGAAGTGTCCGCTGCGTAGGCAGCACGGTCCCGCAGATAGATCGCCGGACAGATTGCCGCGGCGTCAGTTCTGGTCGGTGACCCTTCGACCGATCTGCTCAAGGAACTCACGGATGGACGCTGCGGCAACCTCGAAATCGTCGAACCAGGATGCCGTCGTCGACCTCCAGACTCGTCCACTGCCTGCCACTGCGAACAGATGGCCACCCCCATCACTGGCGAACACAAGGGCGGGTGACTCGTCGTCGACCTGGACAGAGCCGTACTCGCGGAAGTGCTCGGCAACCGTCGAGGCTGAGTGGACGAAGTATCCGTGCTCGACATCAGGCAAGGAGACCTCGCACATCACCCAGTAAAGGGTGGTCAGGTCGGAGGGGATCGCGGTCAGATCCACCAGTGCACCCGTCGCCTCGTGGCTCTCATCCGTTGCGAGGATGACTGCGTTCTCGCCAGGGGGGAAACCATGCGTCTGCGAAAACGACGACATCACGTCCCCGAGCGCCGCAGAAGTCTGTTCGCCCCAGACTCGCACCCACCCCGAGTCGAGTCGCTCACCAGACACGTTCATCCTCCTCGGCACACCTCAGCTCGGCATCCGCGAACCTCAATGAATCTATCGAAAGGCACGTCGCGGACATGTCCACTACGCCTCACCGCAGTTCAGAGGATCCGGTGAGTCCAACGGTGGTAACGCCAGCGACGTCATCGAGTTCCGGCCGGGCCGGACTCCAGGACGGCGACCAGCTGTCTGACGACCCTGCCTGGGGCCGGTGGCTCGGCATCCGGGTGATCATCACGGTGGCACCCGCCGACACCACCGACCGCGATGCCGCCCGCGAACTCCTCTGGCGCCTGCGGGTCATGCAACCGCAGATCACCCGGGTCCGGGCCGACTGCGCCTGTACCGGCCGGCAGCCACCCGGCTCCTGGCCCCACCGCTGACTTGGCATCGCTGCCCCAAGTGGAATGTGAGGGTGCAGGCAGCCGGGCGCCTGCGGGGCCCGGCTGCCGACGGCGGACGGCAGGCACCGGATCCGTGCAGGAAGCCTCAGGCTCGGGCGATCAGCGCGTAGCGCTCGTCGGTGACCGGGCCGCCCCACAGGTCGGCATCGCCGGTCAGGTCCTCGACGCGGAGCTCGGCCACGAGCGGGCGTACGGCGGCGGTGAGATCGTCGGCGGTGATGCCGCCGTGCCAGGGCAGGGTTTCGGCGCCCGCGACGTAGGGGACAGCGCTCTGTCCGGCCTCGCGCCAGCGTCCTTCGACCAGGATCAGCAGGCCGCCGGGACGAAGCCGCCCGGTCCACTCGCGCAGTGCGGCCCGAGGGTCGGGCAGGGTCCACACCAGGTGCCGGGAGAGCAGGACGTCGAACCGTTCGCCGCCGGTGGGCGGGTTGGCAGCGTCGCCGACGAGGAAACGGCCCTCCAGGTCGGCGGCCCGCAGTTTCGCCTGGGCCTGTTCGACCATCCTGGGCGCGAGGTCGACGCCGGTGACCTGGTGGCCGGCTGCGGCGACGAGCTCGGACAGGGAGCCGGTGCCGCAGCCCACGTCCAGCACGCTCACCGGCACGGCCGGCAGCCAGGAGGCCAGGCGGGTGCCCCATGCGGTGCGGGTGCGCTCCGTGGTCAGTCCGTGGTCGGGTTCGTCGTCGAAGGCGTCGGCTGCGGCGTCCCAGTAGGCCGTGATGGCGGCGGAGTTCGTCATCCGGTGATCCTTTCAGTGACCACTGACAAGGCACCCTGACCGCGCGCGCCGGGCGTGCTGTGCGGTGGTGGAGGTCGGCGTGCGGGTGGGGGTGTGACCCACGCTCGGCGGCCGCCAAGGACTCGGGGAGTGCCGCCGGACCGGTCCCAGCGGCGCCGGCTGGAACTCCGGCGTTCTTGCGGCCGGGTGGAGGCCGGTGCGGTACTCCCGCATGCGGGAGCGCAGTGTCCTGGGTTCGCTGGTGCCGGCGCGGTGCGCGGTGAACCCAGGCCGTCACCTCACGCACGCAGTCGGCCTGGAGGACATCCTGCGCGAGGTCGGCAAGGTACTCGCAGTGGCCGGGTTCTGATCGCTTCCCGCGGCTTCCTCCCCTCACCGCTCACCCGGGGGCACGCTCATCGCCAGGAGCGCGGTGTCATCGTCGAGTCCCTCGCCGAACGAGTCCAGGAGTGCGGTGAGCGCCTGGACGGCACCGGGTGCCGAGGTGGGTGCGAGGGCCCGCGCGAAGTCCAGGAGCGCTTCGTCGCCGTAGCGTTCACCTGCGTTGCGGGTGCGTGCCTCGGTCAGACCGTCGGTGTAGAGCAGCAGGGTGTCGCCGGGACCCAGGTCCAGGGTGGCTGTGGTGAACTGCGCGTCCACTACGACTCCGACCAGCTGGCCGCCCGGCGTGGGCAGGTAGTCGGCGCTGCCGTCGGCACGCAGCAGCACGGCAGGGGGGTGGCCGCCGCCGGCCAGGACGACATGGAATCCCGCGTCGTTCCCGCCGGGTGTGAGCAGGCCGAAGATCACGGTAGAGAAGGGCGGTTCGTCTTCCTGGAACTGGTGGTTGAGCGCGGTGTTGAGGTTGGCCAGGACCGTGGCAGGTACCGGATCGGAGACCGCTGCGGCTCGCAGGGTGTAGCGCGCCAACGACGTCACCACAGCCGCGTCCGCGCCTTTGCCGCGCACGTCCCCCATGAAGAACCCCCAGCGTCCGGCGGCCAGCGGGAAGAGATCGTAGAAGTCCCCGCCCACCTCGTCGGAGGATGCGAAGTGGTAGTGCGCTGCAACGTCCAGGCCCGGAACCGGTTCGAGAGCCGGCGGGATCAGGGTGCGCTGCAGGGTCGTGGCCAGGCGCTGCAGGCGTTCGCGGTCGTGCTCGGCCTCCTGCCGGGCTCGCAGGAGTTCACGCTCGTAGGTACGCCTGTCCCGGGCGTCCAGGAGGGTGGTGCGGATCAGGAGCGGTTCGCCGTCGCTGTCCTGCTTGACGGTGGAGGTGACCAGGACAGGCAGTCGGCTGCCGTCCGCGGCCTTGAGCTCCAGGGCGATGCCGCTGACCTCGCCCTGCATGCGCAGCAGCGGTGAGAAGTGCGTCTCGTGATACAGCCTGCCGCCGATGGTCAGCAGGTCGGAGAACTGTTTGTGGCCGACCAGTTCCTCGCGACGGTAGCCGAGCCATTTCAACAGGGTTTCGTTGACCTTGGCGATCCGCCCGTCCATCAGTGTGGAGAGGTAGCCGCACGGCGCGTTCTCGTACAGGTCCTCCACGCTGTCCTCCAGCAGGGCGGAGAACGACAGCTGTTCCTGGTCACGGTCCCCGGCCGCCCACAGCCCGTCGCTCTCGTCGCCGCCCGGGGACACCGTCACGGCCCCTGCACGAAGGCGATGATCGCCTCGGCCGTCTCCTCGGGGGCACTCAGCTGGGGGCAGTGGCCCGTCGAGTCCAGAGTGACCAGTTCACTGCCGGGGATCTGTGCGTGGACGAAGGCGCCCACCTCGCGCGGGGCGATCGTGTCGCGTGCGCTCTGGGCGATGAGCGTCGGAACGGTCACGTGGGCGAGATCCGCCCGGTTGTCGGACAGGAACGTCGCTCTCGCGAAGACCCGGGCGATCTCCGGATCCATGCGGCAGAAGCTGTTGGTCAGCTCCTCCCCCAGTTCGGGACGCCCCGGGTTTCCCATGATCACCGGTGCCATTGTCGCGGACCAGCCCAAGTAGTTGCTGTCCAGCGACTCGAGCAGTTCGTCGATGTCCTGCTCGCTGAATCCGCCCCGGTAGTCGCCGTCATCGATGTACGACGGCGAGGGGGTGAGGAGGACCAGCCTGTCGAAGAGCCCGGGCTCCTGTACGGCGGCAAGAACACCGATCATGGAACTGACCGAGTGGCCGACGAAGGTCACGGGTCCGAGTCCGAGCTCCTGGCAGATCTCGATCACGTCCTGCGCATAGCCGTCCAGGGTGGCGTACCGCTCGGGGCTCCACGCGGACACATCGGAACGCCCCGCCCCCACATGATCGAAGCGGACCACCCGGAAGCGTTTTTCCAGTGCGGGCGCGACAAGACGCCACAGATTCTGATCGCATCCGAAACCATGGGCGAGCATCACCACCGGGCCGCTGTCCCGGCCCGTCACCCATACCCGGTTCCTCTTCCGCACGTCCATGAGAACATCCTGACACCCTGGGCACGTGACGGCCTGGTCTGTCAGAAGAAGGCCGCCCACCTGTGTAGATCACGATGAGTGACTGTCGGGGTGCAGGTGCGTCGGCGCGCAGGTCCGCAGCCGCGCTCGCACGGTGGCGGGCGAACCACCCTGCTGCGGCCCTCCTGCTTTTGATCTTGGACATGCCCATGTCCTAGGGTCCCGGGTTGCAGGCGGCAGCGGAGCAAACGGGGGACGGAATGCGCGTGGTGCGGGTATTGACGGCTGTGCTGGTCGCGGGTGCGACGGTGGCGGGCCTGGCCGGGTGTGAGGACAGCGGCAACCCGGCGATCGGCGCGATCGGCGGCGCGGCGGAGCCGGCGACCGCCGACGGCGCCGGACGCAACGGCGGTGGGGGCGCAGAGGGTGAGCGGTCCGGCGGACTGAGCACGCGTGAGCAGTTCATGCTCGGCAACCTCCCTGAGTCCGGGTCGGTCATGGCGGCCGGTGAGTTCCTGCAGCGGTTCACGGCCTGCGAGCAGTACAGCATCGACCCGTCCGACACCCGCTACTACTCCATGGACGAGAAGTTCGACGAGAGCTGGGGCGTCCGCTTCCGCGGCACCTGCGGCGACGGAGGGCACGGCTACATCCGCGTCTTCTGGACCGGTGCGGGCGAGGGCAAGGGACGCGTCATGTGCCACCGGATCGTCCCTCCCGAGCGCGTCCGTGCCGCAGGCCACTTCTCAGCCGCGCCTGCGGGCCGTGATCACCAGGTATTCCCACTCCATGCCGGCGGCGCCCGCCCTCTCGGCGAGGCTGTCGAGAGCGGCGTCCAGCGCGGCGACACGGCCGGGGTCGTCAGCGATGTTCCGATAGGTGGCAATGGTCGGGCCGTAGTTGGCCTTGAAGTACTCACGGAAGTCCGCCGGCTTCCCGAACCGGCCGATCCGTACCGTGCGCCGGTGCGCCTCGACGTCGCTCACCCGGTCGCCGAGAAGGCCGCGGACGTGTTCCGCCCGGCCCCACAGCGGTGGGGGCTGCGCACCGGGCGGAGGCAGGGGGGCGAATGGTTTCATCGTGGCGAACATCTGGCCGATGAATCCTTCCGGGGTCCAGTTGAGCAGGCCGATCGTCCCGCCCGGGCGGCAGACACGGATCAGCTCATCGGCGCCGGCCTGGTGATGCGGGGCGAACATGATGCCCACGCACGACATGACGGTGTCGAAGTCGCCGTCGGAAAACGGGAGAGCCTCCGCGTCGGCCTCACGCCACTCCACCTCCGCGCCCCGCTCGGCAGCGAGCCTGCGCCCGGCCTCCAGCAGCTCGGGCGTGAGGTCACAGGCCACGACGCTCGCGCCTGCCAGGGCCGCGGGAATCGCCGCGTTGCCCGACCCGGCCGCGATGTCCAGGACGCGCTGGCCGCTGCGGACGGGGCATGCCTGGACCAGATCGGGTCCGAGGTCGGGGATGAGCTGGGTGGCCACGGCCGGGTAGTCGCCCAGTGCCCACATCGTGCGGTGCTTCGTCTTGAGTGCGCGATCGGCCTCGACTGCGTCGATTGCTTCGGCCATGACAGCTCGCCTCCGGATTCTGTGCCCTGGCGGGGTCGTCGCCGTCCCCGTAGCACCGAGGTTAGGAAGGTAGGTGGGCCTGTGCCAGTACGGGATCTGTACCGGAGCCCGCTCCGCCGCTGTCCGTAGCTTCGCCCCGGACAGTGGCCGAGCCGTCACCGGGGTCCTAGCCTGCACCCATGGGGTCCTCGTACTACCAGTTCTGCCCGGTCGCCAAAGCGATGGAGCTGCTCGACGAACGCTGGACGCTGCTCATCGTGCGCGAGCTGGTGACGGGGACCGCACACTTCAACGAGCTGCGGCGCGGCGTGCCGCGGATGTCGCCCACGCTGTTGTCCAAGCGACTGCAGCAGCTCGTGCGCGCCGGAATCGTGGAACGGCGGTCCGAGGGCCACCAGGTGCGCTACGTCCTGACCCCGGCGGGCCACGAACTCAGGCCGGTGGTCGAGGCACTGAGTATCTGGGGCATCCGGTGGATCGGAGAGCTCGGCGACGCGGATCTCGATCCCAAACTGCTGATGTGGGACATGCACCGGCGTGTCGACCACGACGTCGTCCCGGCCGGGCGCACCGTAGTGGGGTTCGTGTTCTCGGACGTGGCCGCGAGCGCCCGCCACTGGTGGCTGGTGATCACAGCGGCCGGAGCCGACGTCTGCGATGTGGATCCGGGCTTCGGTGTGACGGTCACTGTCTGTGCGAGCCTGCGTCACATGGTCGAGATCTGGCGCGGCGATCTGGGATGGTCCGCCGCTCTGCGCTCCGGGGCCGTGGCAGTACAGGGACCGGAGACGCTGCGACGAGCGGTTCCCGGCTGGTTCACCCTGCCGCCCTTCGCTTCGGTGCCGCGGCCTGCCTAGTGCTGTGACCGCCTGGGTTCGCCGGGCCGGTGGTGGCGGTGGGATGTGCGGTGACGTCCGATCCGGCTGCTGGAGGCGCGGTGGCCGGGCCCGTCCGTGTGGGCGGACCGGCTGTCCAGGAGGGGCAGAGGCTGCAGCAGATCGTGCGCCGGGGCAGCACCGGTTCGGTGCGCTACCGGCGGGCGATGATGCCGGCCTCGAGGAGCAGTGCGAGATCAGCGCCGGACCGTGACATGGAAGAAGGCTACGGCGACTACACCTAGACATCGACAACCTTGTTGTCTATTGTCTTGGACAATAAGGTTGTCGAATTGGGGAGAATGATGGACGCCGCCTTTCCGGGTCCCACGCTTGCGGGTGTCTCCCACCACCTCACCGAGGTCAACGGAACCCAGTTGCACTACGCAGCGGCGGGAACCAGTGGATCGCCGGTGCTTCTGGTCCACGGGTTTCCCGAGAGCTGGTGGACTTTTCACAAGATCATCCCGCTCCTCGCGGAGAGCCACCGAGTCTTCGCAGTCGACCTGCGCGGCTTCGGCGACTCCGGCAACGGGCCGGGTGAGTACGACAGCAAGACCTC
Source organism: Streptomyces sp. NPDC060035 (assembly GCF_042736635.1). Lineage (NCBI taxonomy): Bacteria > Bacillati > Actinomycetota > Actinomycetes > Kitasatosporales > Streptomycetaceae > Streptomyces > Streptomyces sp. NPDC060035. The sequence goes on along the minus strand of NZ_JBHWVO010000016.1, from coordinate 138,590 downwards.
GGCCCAGGACCTGCACCTTCTCATCGAACAGCTCGACGTCGGCCCGGTGCACCTGACCGGTCAGGACATCAGCGGAGCGACCGTCTTCCGCCTGGCGGCCACCCACCCGCAGGACGTACGCAGTCTCACCGCCATCGAGATGGGCCTGCCCGGATTCGGCCTCGAAAAGCTGGCCGACATCACCCACGGCGGTGCCTGGCACATCGGTGTCCTCGCCGCACCCGGCATCCCCGAGATGCTCCTGGCCGGCCGCGAGCGGGAGTTTCTGGGAGAGTTCGCCTTCCCTGCCATGAACGCGACCCCAGGAGCCATCACCGGCACCGACATCGAGGAGTTCGCCCGCACCTACGCGCGCCCCGACGGCTGGCGCGGAGCGATCGGCCTCTACCGGTCGATGCTGAGGGAGGGGCCCGAGATCAAGGCTCTTGCCGACACGCACGGTCTGACTGTGCCCGTACTCGCGGTCGGCGCGGGCGGAGGTCCCTTCACAGCCGGCACCATGTCCCAGGCCGCAGCAACCGAAGTGAGCTCGGTGTCACTCGACGGTGTGGGTCACTATGCCGCGATGGAGGCCCCCGCGGAGTTGGCGAAGGTGATTCTCGAATTCACCGGGAACATCGACGCCCGCTGAGGGCTGTCCCAGCGCACGGCGTCGGATGCGGCGCATCGCAAGGCGGAGGGACATCCGCATACTGGACTGGATGTGTTCGGGCGTTCCGGCAACGCGGCGGGGTGCCGTAGCTGTCGTCGTGCGCCCGCCAGGGATTACGGGACAGCCCCTGGTGTTGTGACCGCACCGGTTCGCCGATCGCGTCAGTGACGCTGGGGCGTCCGCCCCGGCTGATGCCCTTTTCGCTGCGGATGCGGGCGCGTTCCTTGCGTTCGGCCGCCAGGGGGTTCGGTGGCGGGCGTTGGCGTTGCGCCGGCGCAGGCAGGCGTGCAGGGCCCGGGTCTGCACGGTGTGGTCGGGGCAGTTCGAGTTGGCGACGGTGAACTGCCTCAGCGGCCCGAAGTGCGCCTCGACCGGGTTGGCCCACGAGGCGCAGGGCCGGGGGTGAAGCACAACTCGGCCTAGTGCTTCTTCGCCCAGCGGCGGATGTCGGCGCCCTTGCGGGCGGACAGGTTGTCCAGGATGACGCAGATCGGTGCGCCGTCGGGCCGGGCGGCACGGATGGACTTCAGCGCGGCCGGCGTCTTCGCGGCACCTTCTGCGGTGGTTGACGCCCCACAGCCGGTCGTCGCCGACCGCGTAGCAGCCGTGGAAGTAGGGCACCCCGCAAGTACGGTGGCAGTCCTCTACGCAGGGTGCCCGGTCCGGCTCGCAGGCCGGGGGCAGCTGTGCCCGCAGGCGGGTGAGCAGACAAGGGCGCCTTGTCCGGTCGGGGCCGCGCATGCCGGCTTCGGCGAAGTCCCCCCAGGCGTGGGTCGTGTTCTTCCTGTTCCGTCAGTGCGCCGGGCTCCGGTCCGCCGCTACGCCCGGCGGCCGGTGGAGCCCGAGGGAAGCGGCTCGTAGTACTCGGTGTACAGCTTGCCCACCAGTTCGCCCCGGCTGGACACGCCGAGCTTCTCGAAGATCGCTTTGATGTGGTCGCGCACCGTGTGGGGCGACAGGTGGAGTTCCTCGGAGATGCCGCTGGTGGACAGGCCGCGGGCCACGCACTGCGTGACCTCCAGCTCCCGTTCGGACAGTTCGTAGGCCTGCACGATGAGCGGTGTGACGTCGGAGATCGGAGCGCGTTCGATGATGACTGCGGAGACACCCGGCCGTCCGTCGGCTCCCCGCAGGCAGGAGGCGTGGCAGACCAGCCAGCGGCCCGTCCGGCTGCGCATCCTGATCCGCGCGGTGTCGCCACCGTGCTTCTCCGCGATCGCTCTGGCCCGCATCGCGGTGCCGTGCACCCACAGCGGTATGCGGATGCCGAGAGCGGTGATTGAGGTGGGGCCCTCGGGCATCTCCTGAAGATAGCGCCGCGCGTCGTCGTTGGCGGAGATGAGGGCGCCACCGGTGTCGAAGAGCAGGAGCCCGGTGCCGGTCAGACCGCCGGCGGAGGGTTCGGGGCGGTGTTTGGCGTACGACCTCAGCTTGCGGGCGATCGGTGTGCCCAGGTCCTGGATGAACCTGCGCTCCACACTGTTGAAAGCGGCTCTTCCCTTCTCGCGGAACAGGCTGATGTACCCGTGCGGCCGTCCGTCCACCCGCAGGACGGCGCGCAGCTCGTCGTGTACCCCGCGCGGTGCAAGAAAGCCCCGGTACAAAGGGCTGCGGTCCGGTTCGCCGCCGGTGCTCTCCCACAGGCTCGCCACCGGTACCGGCGCCAGCGTGAGGTCGCGGAACAGATTGATCTTTTCCGTGAACAGTTCGTACTGCCAGTAGACGGCGCAGCTGTGATCCTCGATGTTCTCCGCGAGGATCGGTGACGTGATCATCCCGGTCTCGGGGTCAGTGGCCCGCCAGACAGCCGCGTCGTAGGGGACCGCCCTGCGTAACTGCGTGGCGAGCGTGCTGAACATCGTGTGTGGACTGTCGGCACGGCCGGCACGTGAGATGAGTTCTTCGCGGCCGATCACAGTGGGCATGCTCCGGCACTCCGTTCCGGGGTCGCCTGCGGATGGGGAAGCGAGCCTTGTCTGCTCCCAACCAGGCACCACCGTACGTCACTTGGCGGATCCTGCCTGTGACGGCCACCACGGCCGGCCGTCACCACGGCCGGCCGTCACCACGGCCGGCCGTCACCACGGCCGGCCGTCACCACGGCCGGCCGTCACTACGGCCGGCCGTCGCTGCGGCCGGCCGTCACCACACCTCGTCCGGCAGCCACTGGGCGTGGCGCCGCACTCCGGCCAGGACGGGCCCGTCCTGGATGAGGTCCACCGCCGGCACTTCCGGTCCGACGTAGAGCGGGTCGGTCCGGACGTCGTTGATCCCCAGCGGCCCGAGCAGCGCCAGGAGGGCGGGCCGGGACAGCCGGATCCACGGCTGGGTGGAGCCCAGCGCCGCGTGGAGCCGTTCCTCGCCGGTGAAGGCGAGGCCGACCCGCTCCTGCCCGGCGCCGGGCCGGGCTGTCCGGACGGCGGCGATCGCGCCGCCGGGGGCGTTGACCCGTACCGGGACGAACAGGAGCGTGTCCATTACGTCACGTCTCGAGGCAGAACTCGTCGAGCGGGTAGCCGACGTGCCGGTCCTGTGTCGGCAGGAAGCCGAGAACCTTGTCGCCGGGCTTGAGTTCGGTGCTGTTGAGTACGGTGCCGCCCGGGCCGAGCACCCGCACGTGCCAGTCGTCCTGCAGGATCAGGTTGACCTCGCGGCCGTCCGGGGAGACGGCGTTCACCGAGATCAGCGGCCTGGTCTCGATCTTGACCCGGCCGACGGTGACGAGCCGGGTGCGGCCCTCGACGTCGGCGGCCACGATCTTGCTGCCCGCCTTCAGTTCGCTGAGGTAGTTGGTGCGTCCGTCCTTGGACAGTGTGTAGGAGTGGATGGCGCCGGCGTTCACCCGGAAGGGACGGGTCGGCATGTACGGCAGCGGGTGTGTCTCGCTGACGCACAGGATCATGCCCTTGGAGTGCGACCCGACCAGGATGCCCTCGTCCTTGCGGAAGTAGGTGCAGGTGTCGACGCAGGCCCGCTCGCCCATGCCGACGTGCTCGGTGCTGATGACCTCGAGCTCGACCAGGGCCAGGTCGGGGGTCTCGGCGTTCACCACGGCCTTCAGGGCTGTCGCGTCGCCGACCTTGCGCGGCGCCATCATGACGCCGTCGGAGCCGTGTTCGAGCACGCCGAAGATGATTTCGGCTTCTTCGACGTCGGCCGCCACCGTGATCAGGCTGCCCGCGGATGCGGCGGACGCGGCGATGACGATCTCCAGCGGAATCTTGGTGGGGTCGCGGAACAGCAGCAGGCTCCACCGCTCGGTGCGCGCCGACTGGCAGGCGTCCTCCAGTGTTTGCGCGTCGACGATCTCCACGAACCGGCCGAACTCCAGCTCCGGGTGTTCGAGCGCGAGTTCGGCGGGGGTCGTTTGGTGGAACGCGGGGTCCACGATGACCACGGTGGCCTCGCCGAAATCCTCCGGGAGGGGCTTGCCGCGGGGGAACAGCACCTTGGTGACGGTCGGGGGCAGGCCCTCGAGGCCGGCCGGGTCCGCGGCGACGATGCCGTCGAGCCGCTGATGCAGCGCCTCCTGGACGATGGCGTTCCTGGCCTCGGTGAGGTCCCGGATGTCCAGCCAACTGAGCTTCATGCGTAGGGCTCCTAGAGGTCACTCACTGTGGATGAGGTCGGCCAGTTTCGCGGCCATGACACCGGGGTCGGGCGCCTCGAAGACGTTGCGGCCCATGGCCACGCCCGCGACGCCCGCGCTCAGCGCTTCGGTGACGTGGGCCAGGACCTGGCCCTCGTCGTCGTTGCGCGGGCCGCCGACGGTGATGACCGGGATGGGTGCGCGGGCGGTGATCTCTTTCATCTCCGCGACCGAGCCGACGTACGGGGCCTTCACCAGGTCGGCGCCGAGATCGGCGGCCAGTGTCACCGCGTGCGCCACCAGTGCCGGGTCGCGCGGATCACTGATCCTGGGACCGCGGGGGTACATCATCGCCAGCAGCGGGACGTTCCACCGGTCGCAGGCGTCGGCGACCGCGGCCAGATCGGAGATCTGGCGCTGCTCGCCGTCCGATCCCAGGTTGACGTGCACGCTCACCGCGTCCGCGCCCAGCCGCAGGCACTCCTCGACGCCGGCCACGAGGTACTTGGCGTCGGGGTCGGGGGCGTGCACGGTGCTGGCGCTCAGGTGGACGATGAGCGCGGTGTCTGCGAACCAGGCGGGATCGACGTGCCGGAGGCTGCCCTTGTGCAGGACGATCGCGTCCACCCTGTTGGTGGCCAACTGGCCCACGAGCGCGTCGAGTCCCTCGCCGCCGGTGATCGGTCCCTGGCTCACCGAATGGTCCAGCGGCACGATCAGCAGCCGTTCGGAATCGTTTCGGTAGAGGCGCCGCAGGCGAAGTTGCCTGCCGAACGCGCCGTTGGAGATCATGGGGTTTCCTCTTTCTCCGTGCCGGTCTTGAATCAACCCTGCGGAGCGCGGGTATCTTCGGGATCTCGTCCGCATATCACGCACGGCGCGTTCGGATATCGACGGGAAACATCAGCGGTCAAGACTCGTGGACAACCGGGTGAGAAAGGTGTCCACAAGTGACGACCATGAAGATTGACGGGCATGACCTGAGCATTGGCCAGGCCGTGGCCGCCGCGTCCCGTGAGGGTTCGGAATTCTCGGTCTCCGAGGATGCGCTGCAGGCGATGAACGCTTCACGGAACCTGAAGCTGGAGATCCTGAAGACCGGCAAGCCCATTTACGGGGTGACGACGGGTTTCGGTGACAGCGTCAACCGGCAGATCTCGCCGGAGAAGACCGCACGGCTGCAGAACGAACTGATTCGCTACCACCTGAACGGAACCGGCCCGCTGGCCTCGGACGAAGTCGTGCGAGCCACCTTGCTGATCCGCGCCAATTGCCTCGCCCGAGGCAACTCCGGTGTCAGTACCCCCGTGGTGGAGCGGCTCCTGGACTTTTTGCGGCACGACATCCTGCCGACCATCCCCGAGCGCGGTTCGGTCGGTGCCAGCGGAGACCTCGTCCCGCTCTGCTACCTCGCCCACGCGCTGACGGGCGAGGGAAAGGTGCGCCACCGCGGCGAGATACGCCAGGCTGCGGACGTGCTGTCCGAGCTGGGGCTGGAGCCCGTGATGCTGGAGGCCAAGGACGGGCTCGCGCTGATCAACGGCACTTCCTTCAGCTCCGCGTTCGCCGTCCTGAACACCGAGGCGGCGGCCGAACTCGCCGAGGTGGCCGACATCTGCACCGCGCTGGCCAGTGAGGGCATGCTCGGCAACCGGGGCCACTACGCGCCGTTCATCCACAACGAGAAGCCGCACGACGGCCAGCGCGCCAGCGCCGCGCTCATCCACGACCTGCTCGAGGGTTCCGCGCTGGCGATGACGTACGACCAGGTCGTCGACCTCAACGGCCCTCTGGAGGGCCGGCACTACCAAAAGCTCACGCGCAGCATCCAGGACCGCTACTCGCTGCGGTGCGCCCCGCACGTCACCGGAGTGCTGCGGGACATGCTCGACTGGGTCCGCACATGGATGACGGTGGAGATCAACTCTTCCAGCGACAACCCGCTCTTCGATCCGTCCACGGGCGCCGTGTACAGCGGTGGCAACTTCTACGGCGGGCATGTCGTCACCGCGATGGACTCGCTGAAGACGGCCGTCGCCGGGATCGCCGACCTGCTGGACCGCCAGCTCGCGCTCCTGGTCGACGAGAAGTTCAACAACGGCCTCACCCCGAATCTGATCGCCCGGGTGGACGACGACGACACCGAGGCCGGGCTCCAGCACGGTTTCAAGGGCATGCAGATCGCGTCCTCGGCGCTCACCGCGGAGGCGCTCAAGCACGCGGGCCCGGCCAGCACGTTCTCCCGCTCCACCGAGGCCCACAACCAGGACAAGGTCAGCATGGCCCCGATCGCGGCACGCGATGCCCGCACCGTCATCGAGCTGACCCGTGAGGTTGCGGCCATCCACCTCCTCGCCGCCTGCCAGGCCGTCGAGCTGCGCGGCGTCGAGGAGATGAGCCCCCGCACCACGGCCGTGTTCACGCGCATCCGTAAGGAGGTTCCCTTCGCCGCCAAGGACCGGCAGATGGACGGTGACATCGCCGCGGTCGTCGAGATGATCTCCTCGGGCGCGCTCAGCGAGGCCGCACGGGCCGGAGGCGCCCTGTGACCGTCTCCCTGAACACCGGGCCGGCCCGCTCCGGGCTGCCGGCCATCGGTGACTGGACGACGTTCGACCAACTGCGGGCGCACCAGGACGAGCGGATCGCACCGGCGCTCCACCATGCCCGCAACTCGCCGTTCTACGAGAAGCATCTGGAGTCGGGGCAGGCCCTGTCCGCGGTCGGCCTCACCAGGAAGTCGGACCTGCGCGACAGCTACCCCTTCGGGATGCTCGCCGTGCCCAGGGAGCGCCTGGCCACCTACCACGAGTCCAGCGGCAGTACCGGCAACCCCACCCCCGCCTACTTCACCGAGGCGGAATGGACCGATCTCGCCGACCGGTTCGTCCGCAAGACCGTCCCGATCGGCCCCCAGGACACCATGCTCGTGCGCATCCCCTACGGGCTGGTGCTCGCCGGGCACATGGCCCACTGGGCCGCCATGCGCAGCGGCGCGACCGTCGTCCCCGGTGACTGCCGCTCACTCGCGGTCCCCTACTCGCGGGTGGTGCGCCTGCTGCGCGATCTCGAGGTGACGCTGACCTGGTCCACACCGAGCGAGAGTCTGCTCTGGGTCGCGGCGGCCAAGGCAGCCGGCTACCCCGCCGGTTCCTTCCCCGCGCTGCGGGCGCTGTATGTGGCGGGTGAGCCGATCAGCAGCGCACGCCGGCGCCGCATCGAGGAGATCTGGGGCGCCCTGGTCATCGAGGAGTACGGCTGCACCGAGGTCGGCCCGCTGGCCGGCGACTGCAGTTACGGCCGGATGCACTTCTGGGCCGACCGGGTGCTGCCGGAGATCTACGACCCGCAGACCGGCGGTATCACCGCCGAGGGCACCGGGCAGTTGGTCATCACTCCGCTGTACCGCGAGGCGATGCCGCTGCTGCGCTACAACCTCGAGGATCTGGTGGACCTGCGGTACGAGGACTGCCCGTGCGGGTGGAAGCTTCCCACCGTGCGGGTCCTGGGCCGGCTCGGTCAGGGTTACACGGTGGGCGGGAAACGTCTTGGGCAGATCCAGGTGGAGGAGCTCGTCTTCCGCCTTCCGGCGTCGTGGGGTGTGCTGTTCTGGCGGGCCAGGGCCGAGCAGGACCGTCTGGTCGTCGAGATCGAGGTGCCCGGCCGGGACGGCGGGGACGCCGCCGCGTTGCTCGCCGAGTCCGTCAACGCGGAACTGGGGGTGCGCTGCACGGTGAGCGCAGTCCCCGAAGGCACGCTCGTGCCGAGCGCGTTGCTGGCGCAACGGCTGGATGCCATGAAGCCGCGCAAGCTCTTCGGGCCCGACGAAGACTGGGGGCAGGCCATTGTCCGGGGGTGAAGCATGGTGATCGTGATGTCGCCGCAGGCTACGGCGACCGACGTCGCCGCCGTCGTCGCGCTGGTCGAGACGGTGGGCGGGGAGGCGTTCGTCAGCCGCGGCATGAGCCGTACCGTCGTCGGGCTGGTCGGCGACCTCGACCAGTTCGGCACGCTGAACCTCGGTGCCATGCGCGGAGTTGCCCAGGTGGTGCGGATCTCGGTTCCGTACAAGCTGATCAGCAGGCAGGGCCACCCGGACCGCTCGACGGTCCGGGTGGGCGGGGTGCCGATCGGCCCCGGCACTACGACACTGATCGCGGGGCCCTGTGCGGTGGAGACACCGCAGCAGACGCTGCGGGCGGCACTGATGGCCCGGGCGGCGGGCGCGACCCTCCTGCGGGGAGGTGCATTCAAACCCCGGACCTCTCCCTACGCCTTCCAGGGCCTGGGAGAGGAGGGGCTGAAGATCCTCGCCGATGTGCGCGGCGAGACCGGGCTCCCCGTCGTCACCGAGGTCGTCGACGCCCATGACGTCGAACTGGTCGCCTCCTACGCCGACATGCTGCAGATCGGCACCCGCAACGCGCAGAACTTCGCGCTGTTGCAGGCCGTCGGCGACGTGGGCAAGCCCGTCATGCTCAAACGGGGGATGTCGGGAACCATCGAGGAGTGGCTCATGGCCGCCGAGTACGTCGCGCAGCGCGGCAACCTCGACATCGTGTTGTGCGAACGCGGGATCAGGACGTTCGAGACCGCTACGCGCAACACTCTGGACATCGCCGCCGTGCCCGTCGTCCAACGGCTGTCGCACCTTCCCGTCATCGTCGACCCGTCCCACTCGGGCGGGCGGCGCGACCTCGTCCTTCCGCTCACCCGGGCGGCGCTGGCCGTCGGCGCCGACGGGGTGATCATCGATGTGCATCCCGACCCCAGGACCGCCCTGTGTGACGGACCCCAGGCGCTCGTCCACGAAGACATGGCGCAACTCGCGGCGGTGATGCGGAGCGGATCGGGGCGGCAGGGCGAGATTCTCGACGGGTACGTCGCCTCGCCGTGACGGGAGGGGACCACGAAAGCCGTCCCGTGCACAGCCCCCTCCCCTTCCCTTCCCCTTCCGCTTCCCCGGTCACGGTTTTGGCCCCGGCGCCGGCGCCGGGGCGAGCGCCGCCGTGTGCCCCTGAGCCACGGTGCCCGCACGCCGTGCCCGACGGCCCCTGCGCCGGCCCCGTCGTCGGGGCCAGAGGGTTCGGGCGGCCGGCGGCCGGGAGGACGGACGGGTCCTCCCGGCGGTGACGGTCACCGCCGGGAGGCGAAGCGCTCCTTGTGGCCGCTGCCGCCAGGTGCTGCCCTCACCTGCAGAGGGCAGCAGGGCTCGGGTCCGGGAGGGAACTTGCCCCGGCGCGGCCCGGCCGGCAAAGGCGTGGTGCGCGGCGGGCCGCCGTGGTCGGCCCCGCCGGGCCCCCTTTTCCGCACCCGCCGGGCCGGCCGGGGCTGCCCCCGTGGGGCCGGAGGACCAGGTGGCCGGCCCGTCGGGGGCGAACCGGCCGGCCCATCCCGCGCCGGGTGGCCGCAGGACCGGCCCCACGGCCGTCCCAGGGGGCGGCGGTGCACCGGCACCGCCGCCCCTCGGCGTTCCCCCGGCGTCCCCCGGTGTCCCGAGGTGTGTGCTGCAGGGACCCGGTGCCGGTGAACCATGTGCACCCCGATCGGCCCGGTCGCGGCATTCGCCTCAAACGGGGGATGTGCCGCGGCGCCCGCCGTTGGCAGAGTCCTCGCATCCCGACAAACAACCGGGTCCGGGAGGACTGAGGATGACGACAGGCAAGAGCATCGTGAGGCCGGCGGCGGCCGAACTCTCCGAACGGCTCCGCGGACGGGTCCTTCGACCGGGAGACGACGGCTTCGCCCTCGAGCTGGACGGGTTCAATCCGATCAGCGAGCACGACCCGGACCTGATCGCGATCGTGACCACGGCCGCGGACGTGCGCGAGGCCGTGGCCTTCGCCGCCGGCCGGCAGCTGCCGATCTCGGTCCAGGCGACCGGCCACGGTCCGTCCACCGCCGCGGACGGCGGGCTGCTGGTCAGCACCCGAAGGCTGCGGGGCGTGAGCATCGACCCCGTGACCAGGACCGCCCGGGTCCAGGGCGGCACCCAGTGGTTCGAGGTGATCCAGGCGGCCGCGCAGTACGGCCTCGCCCCGCTCAGCGGGTCCTCACCGCTCACCGGGGTGATCGGATACACCCTCGGTGGCGGGCTCGGGCTGATGGCGCGCAGATACGGCTACGCCGCGGACCGGGTCACCGCCCTCGAGATCGTCACCGCCGACGGGCAGTCGCACCGGGCCACTGCGGACCATGACACCGACCTGTTCTGGGCCGTGCGCGGCGGCAAGGGCAACTTCGGCGTCGTCACGGCCGTCGAGTTCGAGCTGGTAGAGGTGTCGCGGCTCTACGGGGGCGGACTGTTCTTCGCGGGCGAGGCGTCCGCAGACGTGCTGCACGCCTGGCGCGAGTGGACCGCGTCCGTGCCGGAGGACCTGACCTCCTCACTGGCGCTGCTGCGGATGCCCGACATCGAGGCGATCCCGCCCTTCCTGCGCGGCCGGCTGACCGTGCACGTCCGGATCGCCTACCTGGGCTCCGCCCAGGACGGGGACCGGCTGGTCGCACCCTTGCGGGCGGCGGGCCCGCTGGTCGCCGACACCCTGGCCGAGATCCCGTACACGAGGTCCGGGGAGATCCACAACGACCCGACCGAGCCGATTCCGTACAGCGAGCGATCGATGATGCTCCGCGTGCTGGACGAGGCGGCGGTGGACGGGCTGCTCGAGCTGGCCGGGCCGGGCGCCGACTGCATCGATCTGGCCGTCGAGCTGCGGCATCTGGGCGGCGCGGCCGGCCGGCCGCCCAGGGTGCCCAACGCCGTCGACCACCGGGACGCGGCGTTCGCACTGTCGACCCTCTCGCTCCCCGACGACCGCCCCCCGCTGGTGGTGGACGGCATGGCGCCGTGGGGCACGGGGCGCCGCTACCTCAACTTCCTGTCCAGCCCCGACACCGCGGACCTCACCGAGAGCGGCTACGAGCCGGCCACCTTCGCCCGGCTGGCCGAGATCAAGGCCCGGGCCGACCCGGACAACCTCTTCAGGTTCAACCACAACATCGTGCCGCGTCCGCTGCGGGCCTGATGTCGCCGCAGCCGCACATACGCCCAACGCAGGTCCCGGGCAGTACTGATGACATGTCCGCCCCGGCCCGGCCGGACCCGAAGACCACCGATGGCGCCGCCCCGGCGAAAAACAGCCCGGCGGCACGCTCGACCACACCTCACGCGGCGGCGCACTCCCGTGCCGTCAAACCCGTCGTGCCCGTCGTGCCCGTCGTGCCGGACCCCTCTGCCGGACGGCCGGCCGACTCGCCGGCCGGCCCGGCCCTGACGTGCTCCAGCCGCCGGTCTCATTCCTGCCGCGGGTCCTGTTTTGGCCATTCGTCTCGTTCTGGCCGTTGCGCCGGTTCATGCGGCCCCTGCCCACCGCAGTTGCCGGGGATCCGGGCGGCCGCAGCGGATCCCGCGCACAGGGACATATATCACCACGCTGCGCCTCAGCGCCGGCAGTCACCTTGCCGGCATTCTCCCGCCGTAGCAGGCCGCAGGGCTGTGACCAGGCCAAAAGCGCCCCGGTGTCACAGGACCGCCGCGAAACGAGCAGGGGTGAGCGGCCGCACCGCCGCCCTCGCGATATCCCGCCGATAGGCCCCGTTGAAAAGCTGGGCGGGGGTTTAGCCACTGACCCACCGGTTGTCAATCAGGAGGACGTCAATGAAACGACGTGACGTGATGAAGACCATGGCGGGCGCCGCCGTCGCCGCGGTGCCGGTCGCTGTCATCCACGCGGGCAACAACTGGGTCGCCGCGCACGACGCCGCCCAGGGCCAGGCCACCGAAGGGCCGCAGGACCTGTACACCGAGACGTACAAGGGCCGCACGATCACCGTGTCCAGGACCGCCGAAACGGTGCACATAGACAACAAACCGCTGCACCTCATGAAGCTGGGCGACGGCGCCTACCTCAGCGCCATGTGCCACTACCGGATCGAGTCCACCCCGCTGGCCGCCGGCCGCCAGGCCGTCGACGAGCTGCGCGGGGCGAACCTGCTCCCGTCCGCCGCCCACCACGCCTGATCCGGCCCTGAGCGGCCGAGAGAGAAGAGACCTCATGGTTCCCGTCCGGAAGAACCATCTCAACATGACCGCCGAGGAGAAGAGACGTTTCATCCGCGCGGTGCGCAGGGTGAAGGAACTCGGCATCTACGACGAGCTGGTCCGGATCCACATCCAGATCAACTCGGGCGACTACCTGGACAAGGACGGGGGCGTCGGCAAACGCTGGGGCCATATGAGCCCGGGCCTGTTCCCGTGGCACCGCCAGTACCTGCTGGTCCTGGAACGGGCGCTGCAGCGGGTCGACCCCACCGTCACCATCCCCTACTGGGACTGGACCAAGGACCAGAGCCTGGACTCGCCGCTGTGGGCCGACACCTTCATGGGCGGGAACGGCCGGCCCGGTGACCGGAAGGTCATGACCGGCCCGTTCGCCCGCTGCAACGGGTGGAAGCTCAACGTCAGCGTGGTGCCGGTCGGTGATGAGCATCCGGCGTTCAACGGTCACTACACGGCGGACGACCGGGACTACCTCGTCCGCGACATAGGCACCGTGAATCCCGCCCTGCCGACGGTCAAGGAGCTGGAGGACACCCTCGCGCTGACGACCTACGACACTCCGCCCTACAACTACACCTCCGGCTACGGAACCGAGACGCAGTCCCTGCGCAACCACCTGGAGGGATACGCGAAGTTCCCCTGGGAGGAGAACCTCGGCAAGCTGCACGGCGCCGGCCACACGTGGATGGGCGGCCACATGCTGTACATCGGCTCGCCGAACGACCCCATCTTCTTCATGCACCACTGTTTCATCGACAAGCTCTGGTCGATCTGGCAGAAGACGCATCCGGACGTCCCGCACTACCTCCCGCTGACCGAACACCCGGATGTCCCGTCACTGGATACGAAGCTCGCACCCTGGTATTCGATGTCACCCGCCGACCTGCTGGACCACTCGAGTTTCTACCGCTACGCATAAGAACCCGCCGAGCCAGACAACAATGTGCTGCCCGGCAGTTCTTTCGTGACACCAACATAGCTGCCATCGACATTTCATCATGCCGGTGGCAACTATGTTGGGGCAGTAAGTGTGTTCGTCCTTGCGTCATTTCCGCACATCATTACGGGGGTATAGATATGCGTGATGAACATGTTTTTCGAATACTCGGACCGCTGCTCGTGACGAACGGCGACGAACAGATAGAAATCAGCGGGATCCGGAGGCAGAAGTTACTGGCGGCGCTGCTTCTCCAGGCGAACCAGATGGTCAGCCTCGGCCGGCTGGTCGACGCGATGTGGGACGACAAACCGCCCGCGTCCGCCCACGGACAGATCCGTATCTGCGTCTCCGGCCTCCGCCGCCTGCTCAGGGGACGAGAACGCGACAGTGTGATCGAGACGCACCCCTCCTGCTACCGCATCAGGGTGCGTGACGACGACGCACTGGACCTCTTCAAGTTCGAGAAGCTGGTCGCCCAGGGGCGGGCCATGGTCCGCGACAACCAGCTGGAGCGTGCCGAAGGGCTGCTGAAGTCCGCGCTCGCCCTGTGGCGCGGCCCGGTCGCGGCCGGCCTCGACAGCAGGGTGCTGGCCTCTCTCGTCGTCGGGCTCAACGAGGACCGGCTGACGGTGAAGGAGGAGTACTTCGACGTGACGCTGAAACTGGGCCGCCATCAGCAGATCATCGGCGACCTGACCGGCTTCGTCGCCGAGAACCCCTTTCGGGAACGCGCCTGCGCCCAGCTGATGCTGGCGCTGTACCACTCAGGCCGCCAGGCCGATGCCCTGGAGACCTTCCGTACCGCCAGAATGCGGTTCTCCGAGGACCTCGGCATCGAACCGGCACGGGATCTGCATGTCCTGCACCAGTCGATCCTGGTCGGACAGCTCTCCCCCGCGGCATCCCTTCCCAGGGACGTCCTCGCACCGCTGCCCCCTCGCTCGCACGGTCAGCAGAGCCGTCCGGCCGGCGTCGCACTGCTCGCACGGACCGCACCGAACGCCGTCACACCCGACCCGCTGGAACAACTGCGCCTGGAGAACGACCTGCTCCGCGTCGAACGCGACGGGCTCCGGAAGATCCTGTCGCTGTGGCTGAACTCGAACGAGAGCAATCCGGGAGCCTGAACCTCCTCGCGGGCCAACCGGCGGACGGAAAAAACCACAACGCGGAGGCAGGCCGCCGCTCACCGCGCCGGGCATCGCGTGCGTGAACACCGGATACGGCGCCTGCCCCGGCCACCGGACACACAATGTCCATGCCGTCGCCATCCGCCGGTCGAGCAGGCGCCAACCGGCGACCCGACCGCACGCCCCGCCCCCGGTCCACCTCCACCGGCCCTGCGGGCGTGAGCCCGCCCCGAGACCAACCGGCCCTAAACCAAGGGCAATCGGCCGGCCCAGGAACAACCGGACCGGGACCAGGCCCTACCGGCCGGGCAACAACCAGACCGGGACCAGGCCCAACCGGCCGGGCGACAACCAGAGCGGGACCAGGCCCTACCGGCCGGGCGACAACCAGAGCGGGACCAGGCCCTGTCGGCCGGGCGACAACCGGACCGGGACCAGGGCCTGTCGGCCGGGCCGGCGCCCCGACGGTGGAGCGGCCACGGCGCCGACATGCCCTACCCGCCCCGGAGTCCCAAGACACACGGTGTCCGAAGACGCCACGGTGCCGCGGACGCCACAGTGTCCCAAGAGGCCCCTCCCCCAGATGTCTCACCGGACAGAGCCGCGGGGCTGCGTCACACCTGCCCCTGGCCGGCTCGGCACCAAAACGCACGAGACACGCAGGCCGGTCATCCGCCCCGCGCTGTACGCCCGCCGTCGCTCTGCGACCCACTGCCCAAGGACAGTTGCTCCCTCTGTGCCCATACGGGACCCGGGCATGACCCTCACGCTCCATGAACGCCTTCAGCTTCGCCCACCCACGAGCCCAGTCCTGCCGCTCCGTATCGATCACTTGGAACGACACCCACAGAGCGACCATCACCAAATCCCTCGGAGCCGCGAACCGGAGCAGCAACCGTGATCCCTCCCCACCCTCCCCGGGCGCCGCGGTGTACCCAGCACGCTGCCACCCACGGCCGGGCCCGCACGGTCCGGCCGGCACCACGTACCGGTGCACGGTCCAGCCGGCACCACGTACCGGTGCACGGTCCAGCCGGCACCACGTACCGGTGCCGGCCGGACCCGGTCGGGGCTGGGTCAGGCTTCCTGCTGCGCCCGGGCAGGCGGGAGCAGCAGGGCGATCAGACCTGCGAGCAGCGGGAGCGCCGCGACGACGGCGAGTGCGCTGGTGAGGTCCATGTGCTCGGAGAGTGTTCCGGTGGTGGCGGAGCCGATGCCGCCGCCGACGAAGAAGAGAAGGTTGAGCACCCCCATGGCACCGCCGCGCTGAGCGGGTTCGAGGCGGCTGGAGAGCACGGCGGTGGTCAGTACCTGAGTGGCTGCGAACGTTGCCATGCCCATGGACGTGCCGATCAGCATGACGACGATGCCGCCCTCGACGAGGCCGACGATCCCGAGGAAGACCGCGGAGCTCACGGCGGCCCCGGCCAGCAGCAGGCTGCCGCCCTTGCTGGCGGTGAGTTTACTGGCGACCCGCGCGAACACTGCGCCGACGACCGCACCCGGCAGGAGCCAGGCGCCGATGGTGAACACGCCCCAGCCGTACTTCACGGTGAGGATCTGCGGCACCGCGTACATCGCGGCGAACAGCCCGGCGTAGCCGCCCAGCCCGACCAGAGCAGCGATCAGGAAGGTACGGTCGGTGGCCAGCTGACGCGGTACGAATCCGTCGGGCCGCTTGCCGATGTGCATCACCAGGCCCACTGCGGACAGCACCACAAGCGCTGCCAGTGCGATCACCAGCGGGGTGGCCAGATCGAGTGAGGATGCCTGGATGAGCAGGAGCAGCGAGGTCGCGCCCGTGCCCAGCAGGATCCCGCCGACCAGGTCGACGGCCTTGCCGAAGCCGGGGCGGGAGGCCGCGAGTTCCAGGCAGAAGGGCACCACCAGCAGTGAGAGTGCCGGCAGCACGAGGGTGAGCCGCCAGTGCATCCAGTCCGTCACCATCCCTCCCATGAGGGTGGCGGTGGAGGAGAAGAGCGCCATCGACGCTCCGAAGATCCCGAGGATTTTGGTGCGTTGCGCGGGGGCCGCCGCGGAAGCGAGCGTGAGCGCACTGGAGGTGATGGCACCGGAGCCCGCCGCCTGGACGAACCGGCCCGCGATCAGAGTGGGGAAGGTGGGGGCGATCAAACACAGCACCGCACCGACGGCCAGGAACAGCGACCCTGCCAACAGTGTGTTGCGCACCCCCCACTTCTCCGAGAGCCGCCCGAAGAACGCGGTGCCGACGCCGAGCGCCAGGGCATGGGCTGTCAGTACCCAGCCCGCGACGGCCGGCCGGACCTCCATCGCCTGGGCGACATCGGGCAACGCCACACCCGCGGCCGTCACTCCGAAAATCACGGGGCCGAAGAGAGCTCCGAGCCTGAGCCCGGTCAAACCCGCACCGGGTGCATTCTGCGGCGGGGCCTGGACCGCGCTGGTGGTCGTCATCGAAACTTTTCCCTTCCAGAATTCTGGTATGCGCCGGAAAGCTTCCTCAGGTGGTCAGAAGCTCTTCGCGCGCGGCGGAATGTTGTGGTTGAACCGGAAAAGGTTGTCCGGGTCGTACCGGGCCTTGATCTCGCCCAGCCGCGCATAAGCGGCGGGGCTGTAGCCCCGCTCGGCCAGCTGGGCGGTTCCCGGGCCGGCGAGGAAATTGAGATAGCTGCGGCCCGTCCCCCGGTGCGCCATCGCGTCCACGACGTGCGCCGGACGTGGACCGGGCAGCCCGAGAGTGGACAGGCAGAACGCAGCATCGCGGTGGTCGACCGCACTGGGCACCGAAGGCGGCCGGCTGAGCGCACCACCCATATGCCGCAACTCGACCATGATGTCCGTGCAGCCACTGCCGGGGCCCGCCAGGCGCAGCAGGTCATCGGCCGCACCCCGGCCCAGCTCGCGCAGCATGGTGGAGCGCTCCTCGTAAGGGATCGGGAACGTCGGGTCGTTGTGGATTTCCGCGAAACGCCTGTAGGGCATCTCCGCGAGCGTGTCCACCAGTACCGGCGTAATCTCCCGCAGCGGCCCGACCAACCGCTCCCCCTCGTCGCCCGGCCCCAGGTGAGCGACGCGGACGTGCACCACGAGCCTGCCCCGCAAAAATTGCGGGACCGCCTCCAGGTCCGGCATCCGCAGCAGAGCCAGCGAGGAGGCCATCTCCTGCGGAACAGACCGGGTCCACAGCCGCCATGCATGCAGGACCTCAGCTGCACTCTCCCCGGGGAAGAACAAACCGCCACCGTAGAAACACGGCACCGCAACAAGCCCGAACTCGATAGCGGTCACCACCCCGAAGTTGCCCTTGCCACCACGCAGCGCCCAGAAAAGATCCGTGTTCTGCTGCGCAGTCGCAGTCCGCGGCCGCCCGTCGGGAGTAACGACTTCCACACTCGTGACGTGGTCCGCAGCAAAACCGTACGCACGGGACAACAACGCCAGCCCGCCCCCCAGCGTGTAACCCACGACCCCCACCAACGGCGAGGACCCATTCAAAGGAGCAAGCCCATACACAGCGGCCGCTTCCACGACCTGCTCCCACCGTGCACCCGCCTCCACCCGGGCAACCCTGGCAACAGGATCAACCAACACCTTCGTCATCCGGCGGGTATTGATGAGCAGCCCAACCCCCTCAGCAACACGCGAGGGACCATGACCAGTCGCCTGGACAGCCGTCGGTGTACCCGTCTCCGCCGCGAAAGCAACAGCCCTACGCACCTCCCCCGCATCCCGGACACCCACCACCATCACCGGCCGGTGCTCCACCACCTGATTGAACCCCGCAACCTCCGCCGCGTATCCCTCATCCCCAGGCCCCAACACCACACCGGAAACACGACCAGCAAGCTCCCGCACCGTCACAGCTCTATACACACAACAGCCCTCCAAAACGAACCCAGCCGAGACACCAACCACAGTCCCAGCCCCCACCCCACACACCCACCCCCCACTTGAGGGGAAAAACAAACACCCCCACCACCACCAAAACGAAACCCCACACCCCACACCTCAAAGATCGTCGTCGTCGACGACAGCAGCACGGACCGCAGCTGCGAGCGGGAATGGCCGCCGCAGGTCCGCGTCTTGCGTGGGGACCACGTCGGAGTGGCCGCCGCCCGCAACCGAGGAGCGCAGGCGGCGAGCCAACCCCTCACTCGGTGCCCTGGACCCCGTCGTCACCCACCGCTTCCGCACGCTCCCGCCCTACCGGCCGGAGGAGCAGGCATGGCTCCAGAACATCGTCCGCACGGCACTCCTGCACCTTCGGCAGCGAAGGACTACGGGCAGGAGCGGGCACTGCTGATGGACGGCCTACCCGATGTGACTGCCCGGGTTCCGGAACTGGGGCGACAGGTCGACGGGCTGGATGACCACTGGACGATGGACTTCGCCCGCCAGGGCAAGACGGTGGTGCAGACCCTGCGCGGCAAGCACCCGCGGGCCCATGAGGTGTCGCCCGTAGAACTCACGCAGACCGGGGACGGCCCCCTGGCCCCGGAGCTTGCCGCAGCGGTGCGGCGCAGTCTGGGCTTTGGGCTTTCGGAGGAAGGTGTTGCCGCGCGAGGCTGTACAGAGCCTGACGGTCTGTGGGCCCGAGTGGCCGTCCGGGGCGCACCGGGACGTCTAGGTGCGGTGGCGGCCAGCGGCTGTGGCCCCGCCGGCCGAGATTGGGGTGGACGTGGTCTTCCGCCAGCGCATCGTGGCCGGCGGAGGCACTTCCCAGGTGACGAAGCGCACCGGCTGAGAATGCCGCACGGCCATGCGCGCCATACGCTCGACATATGTCCAACGTAACGTCTGGCGGCGTCACAGCCGACGACCTTCCCGCACCCGCCGAAGGCCTGGTACTCACGCACTTCCTCACGGTCAGCGATGTCCCTCGCTCGCGGGCGTTCTACGCCGACGTACTGGGTGGAAGGGTGGTGCTGGATGAGAACCCCTGCATCGTCAAGGTCGCCAACAGCTGGATCATCATGAACCCCGGCGGCGGGCCCACCGACGACAAACCCGATGTCGTCCTGCGCACACCGGAGGACCCCCACACCGTCTCCAGCTTCCTGAACGTACGGGTGGCGGACATCCACAACTTCTACGCCTCGGCGAGTGCCAAAGGGGCCGAGTTCCTCACCCCGCCCATCGACCGCCGCGCCGAGCTGCGCTGCTATATGCGCGATCCGGACGGCTACCTCATCGAGGTGGGCCAGGCCACGGGGCTACTCAAAGGCATCCTGGCGCGCACCGACACCGAAACCTGACGACGGCGCCTCGTCAGGGAGGCATCCCTCATGCCACACGACCAGATACCAGGCCCCGATCCGACCGCAACGCCCGGCGGAGCCGGCTGCGTGGAGTGCTTGGTCGGCGACGGACCGGGGTAGTGGTTCCACCTGCGGCGCTGCGCGGCGTGCGGGCATATCGGCTGCTGCGATTCCTCACCCCCGCAGCACGGAACAAAGCACGCGCGCGAGGCGGGACACCCCCTCAGACCAGCTTCGAACGGGGAGAGAGCTGGTTTTTGGAACACCGAGGAGGGCATCTCGTAGAAGTGCCCGCAGTCCGGGGACGGGGCCCCCGGGAGGCGGTGTACGGGGTGCCGGGCCCCGGCAGGTGACGGTGTCGCGCTTAGGGCACCCATCGAGACCCTCTTGCCCCCAGTCAGCCCCTGACGATGCAGAAGGGATGTCCAGCCGGATCGCTGAGGACCCGCCACCTGTCCTCATGCGGCTGGTGATCCGATTTGCCTGCGCCCAATTCCAGCAACCGGGCCTCCGCCTCGTCCAGATCCACGACGTCGAAGCAAAGGTGAAGCTGCTGGGGAACGGCCTGATCAGGCCAACTCGGCGCCCGGTGATCGCCGACCCGTTGAAAGCCGATGAGGAGTCCGTCCTCACGGTTGAGGCCGGCAAAGTCGGCGTCCGACTTCGGGTGGGGTTCAAGGCCGGTGGCCTGCTGATAGAACGCCGCCAGAGCCAGTGGATCAGGGCAATCGAGTGTTATCGCGCTCAACTTCATCTGCAAGGGAACGACACCTCCGAGCCGGTCAACAGACCTTCCCGATGCACACCCTAAAGGACGCTGGCCCGGTCGGTGTCAGGAAATGGCCTGTCAGGCCACGCCTGTGTCCTCCACGAAGCCGGTCAGGTTCCGGTGCACACTGTCCTCGTCGTCGACAACGAACTCGATGATGACGCTGTGGTTGTCGGCCGGGCGGGCGGAGCCAGGCGCGAACAGAGGGACGGTACGGGTGCTGGCGATCGCGAGGTGGCCGAGGAGGTCCTGAGCTCAGCGAAGTCCTCGGTAGACCAGCCCGCCCGCACTCCGGTGGCGCGCTCGTAGAAGTCCACGAGGCGGGCGACGTCGCTCGTGATGATGCGGATCGAGACGAAGTTCATGGGTTCTCTGCTGGTCGATCGATGCTTCTGACCGCACCCTAAGACCGATACCGGACAGAACCCGCCCGGTATCTGCGAGAGACGTCTGGGCATGTCCCGACCCATTGCTCGCGTGCTCACCCTGCTGGAGCTCCTGCAGTCGGGAGGCATCCGGACCGTGGCCGAACTGGTCGATCGGCTCGACGTCGACGAGCGCACGGTGCGGCGGTACGTCGGCCGCCTCATCGACCTCGATGTGCCCGTCGAGTCCGTACGTGGCCGCTACGGCGGCTACCGACTCGCCTCCGGATATCGCATGCCTCCGCTCATGCTGAGCAACGACGAAGCGCTCGCCGTGCTGCTCGGCCTGGTCTCGGGTCGGCGAGCCGGCTTGATGACGGCCACCGGCACGGCGAGCGAGACGGCAGCGGCCATGGTCCGGCGGATGCTCCCCGAGCGGCTCGTTCGCAGACTCGACGCTGTACTCGGCTTCCTCGCCTTCACGGTTCCGCCTGGTGAGTCGGCCGCCCCGGAGACCGTGGTCCTGCTCTCGATCGCCGACGCGGTCCGCCATCACCGGCCGATCTCGATCCGGGACACCGCCGCCGACGGCCGGCGCAGCGAACGCACGCTGCACCCGCACGGGCTCGTCACCCACTCGGGCAAGTGGTACGTGACGGGTGGGGATCCCGCGATCGGCGAGGACCGGACGTTCCGGCTGGATCGCATCGCCGGTGCGAGGACCCTGCCCGGCGCGTTCGAGCCGCCCGCCGGACTCGACCCGGCGGGAACGCGTCCTGACAGGGCTCGCTACCGCTCCGTACCGGCACGAGGTGACGCTGCGAGTCCAGGGGACGGCCGAGCAGATCCGCACCCGACTTCCCGCCAGTATCGCGATCGTGGAGGAGTCGCCGTCCGCGAGCGGCGCAGATTCCGACACCACGCCGTGGTCCCGCGTCGAGCTGCGGGCGGAACGGCTCGACTGGCTGCCTGCCGTGCTCGCGTCACTCGATCAGCCATTCGTCATCGAGCGACCGGATGAGCTCCGCGACCTCGTCGAGGCGCTCGCCGTCAGGCTCGCGGATTCCGCCCGGCGACGACCGCCTCATGCATGACGGATCAGTAGGCACCACGAAGTCGGCGGGTGGCGGACCCGGGCGTCAGAGGATGAAGACGCTCCCGGCGGTTTCGGAGTGGTACGTCCCGCCCGGATAGACGAGCTCCTCCACCAGCCCCGTGCAGTTGGGGCCGGAGTGCACCTCAGCGATGGCGTCGGTGTGGTTGGTCACCGACGACGGGTACCAGTTGACTGGGTAGCAGCCGGACGGGTCCTTGTACTCGCCACCATTGACGATCAGCACACCTTCGGCTGCGTATGCGGAACCGGGGACAGTGAGGGCCAGCGCTGCGGCGGCCGCGAACGCCCCCAGGGTTGTTGCCATGCGTCGCTTCATGCGCGTCGTTCCTTCCCATGCCGCGAGCCGCATCTGCGACGACCCGCTGTCATCACGCAAAGTATCGGTGATCGAGCAATAGGTGAACATTGCAACGCCCCCCAGACGACGGATACTCACATACACACCCCAAGCGTGGTGAGTTCGCTGTCCCCGTTGCTGACCCGCTGTGCATCCCCACAGGCGCGGGGTCGACGGCAACCGACGCCGCCGTATCGGAGTGGCGAGGAGCATCCCCGCGAGCGCGGGGCGACCCGATGTCGTTGTCGCTGAGCTCCGCGCTGTCCGGAGCATCCCCCCAAGCGCGGGGTTCGATTGCCACGGCCAGCATCGGGCGCCGACCGGAGATGGATCAGCCGAGCGCGTCGATCGCCTTCACAATTAAGGTCCGTCCAGCAGCCCCGTACCCGGCAGGGACCCTTCCCGCGTACTCAGCGGCAGACACCGTCGAGGAGATACTTTGGGCCTGCGACTTCTGCCGCCGAGGCCACATCGTCTTGATGTCGTACGTGGGCGAGACCAAGCTCGGCGAGAACGAAGAAAGAGTTCACCCTCGTAACCGGCGCAAAGACGTGGGTACTTTGGCCGGAGCCGCGGGTTCGCCCACTGTCGCCCGAGGCGCCGGCGCTGGTGCGTGAACCTGTTTGAGTAGGCAGCCAAGGCGGAGCAGGCCAGGGCGTTTCGGCTTGCCGGGGTCGGCTACCGAGCAGTGATCGAACAGATAGCGAAGGATCGAGACGCGACGGGCAACAGTCTGTTCGAGCAGATCACCGCGCTGGGAAGCAAGGGCGTGGATACAGAGGTCGTGAACGACTTTCACGAGGCACGCCTTGTGGGGAACTCCTGGGAACTCATCGGTACACGACGCCTTGGCCTACTCCCCTGAGGAGATCGCCGACATCGCTGGACTCATTTTGAGTCGGCAGTTCTCACCTTGTACGTGCAGCCGGCACAGCGGGCCAAAGTGGCTGCGGACTGAGCGGCTCGGCGTGATGCGGCAAATGCGGCGGGGCCCACTTCCTGATCAAAAGCCCGCACACACTCGTACGTAGCGCGGGGGCGCTCAGTGGTCCGGAGGATACCGTTTCTCGCCTGCTGCCCCATCCCTACGCCGTGCTCGGCTACCGCAAGGACGGCCGGCCCATCCACCCCATCTTCGGCGTGTCCGAGGGCAACCTTGCACAGCCGCCGACCTCTCCAGTGCGGATCGTTCGTGCAGGACGAGGTGTCGCAGCTTCTGGCCCGCGAGAAGCAGCAGGACGGCCGGGCCGCGCGCCGGGTGCCGTGGTGGGCCTCGAATGCGGGGGTAGAGGAGAAGAGAGCCGAGCAAGGAGGGGCGATGACGAAGGACACGTCGCTGTATGCGGTGGGATGGGCACAGTCGTTCCCCGTATCGCATGGGGTACGGGCCGGCCGCTGCTGGACGCGGGACCACCTGGCGTCCCTGGAGTGGACGAAGGACGCTCCCGAAACCGTGGACGCGATACTGCTCAGTGTTTCCGAACTGATCTCCAACGCGCACGTGCACGCGCACAGCGACGCCCAACTGGTCCTCACCTGGGACAGCCGCTGCCTGCATGTGAGTGTCCACGACTCCGATCCTCTGCCCCCTGCCCAGCAGCCCGAAAACCTCACGACGACCGGTGGGCGCGGACTGGCCATCGTCGACGCGCTCGCCGACGGATGGGCCACGCACCGCCAGGCGTCGGGCAAGACCGTCACCGCCTGCTTCGTACCCCCCGGCGCTCCGAAGCCCCGGCAAGGCGAGGCCATCGACTGATCCCCCGCCGGACGTGATCCGGGCGGGCGGAGCGGCGACCCGTTCCGAGGGGCGCAGACCTCACCCCTGTACGTGCCGGGCATGCGTGTGGCCCGCCACGGCCGGTCGCCTGAACGACTTCCGTGACCATCTCAACCAGCTCTTCAGCACCCTGGACGCCCCCTATATCCCTCTGCGGCCGGTGACCGGACCGCCTCCCGATCCGGACCTGTCTTTCGGAAGACCTGGATGAGTCCGTCAACCGTGCTGAGCAATCTGAATACCGTCCTTGCACACGAGTACACCGCGGGCCACTCGCTACTGCACGGCCCTCTTCGGTCTCCTCACCCCCGCCCCACAGGGCTTCACCCTCACCCTCGCCGGAGGCGGCCGTCCCCCGCCGCTATTGCTGCGCGGCGACGGCACGGTGCAGACGGTGGACCTGGCGGGCGGGCAGCTGATCGGATGCTGCCCGAGCCGCGCATCGCCACCGCCACCCTTTGGACTCCATGTACGGCGAGGAGCGCCTGATGGCCTCGCCGGCCGGCCCCGGACATCGTGGCCGCCCCGGAGGAAGTTCTGGCCGGCTTCGGGCAGGGCCTGTCCGATGACACGGTCATCCTCACCCTGACCGTCCCCGCCGCCCCACATAGCGTGGCAACCCCGCAGGAGACGACGTGAACACCACCCGCTTGTCCACCACCAGCGACTGCCAGGACAGGCTCTGCCTGCTGACCCTCACCGGCGAACTCGACCACCACACCGCCCCACAGCTGCGCGAGGCCCCGGACCAGCTGCCTCTGGCGGACAGCACGCTGCTGGTCATGGACCTTGCCGCGCTGACCTTCTGCGACTCCACCGGCCTCACCACGCTGGTGGCCGCGCACCGACGCGCGTCCGCCTCCGGTACGGACATCGCCCTGGCCGGCCTGACCCCTAGCATCGCCAAGAGCTTCCGCATCACCGGCCTGGACCAGCTCTTCCCCATCCACGCCAGTGCCGCCGAGGCTCTGTCAGCTCCGGCGGGGTGAACCAGGCATCCACAAGGCGACTCGTCCACGCCGCACGCCGGGGCGGGCCGCGGCTGTCAGTTCGAGAGGTGGAAGCGGATCGCGGTGCCTTCCGGGCTGGTGTGAACGCGGACCAGGTCGGTGAGGTAGTGAACCAACAGCAGACCCCGGCCGCCGAGCTGCTCCCGCGCGGCCGGGCGACGGCCTGCCAGCGGGTCACTCAGATGCCCTGCGTCTGTCACCTCGCACAGAACCTGACCGTCCTGCGCCCAGACGCATACGGTGCCTGACCCGCCACCATGCACCACGCTGTTGGTGGTCAGCTCGGCAACGGCCAGGGCGAAGTCATCCAAACGCTCATCCGCAAGCCCCAGATGTTTGGCCCGCCCCACCGCGAAGTCTCGCGCGAAGGGGAGGCGCTCGGCATCGAACACGAAGGCCAACATGTGCGACGGCCGTGCCAGCGGCTGGTTGTAGGCGGCGACGATGCGGTCGGGGTCGTAGCTGCTGCTGTGTTCCTCACGTCCCGCGTCGATAATCACGGGATGCGTGGCGTACGCGTCGGCGAGCACTGTGGCATCGAGCCGGACGGCGTCGTAGGGGCAGACGATGGTGACGTCGCGGCCGCGGAACGCAGCGTTGATCAGCGCCTCGTGCTGAACGCAGGCCGGGTATTCGGCCGCAGTACGGCCGGGCCAGATCGGTTCACCGATGATGCGCACCCGGCTGATGGGGTGGGCGTCGGCAAAGGCCCGCAGCACCTTGGAAATGATCCGGCCTGGGTTGCGCCCGGCCTCGTTCATGTCGATGAGCCGTACTGCCCCGGCGTCTGCACCGAGTTCCGCCCGCAGCAGCGCGAGTTTGGGGCCAGGGACGGCCACCGCCACCGGCTCGCCCGCGGCGAGACCATCCTGGATGAATGGCACGGTCCCGGCCAGGTACTCCTGGACATCCCGGTAGAACAGCGCCGGGTGGACGAACGATTCAGCCGCATGCACTACTTCGTCACCTCGATCGCTGACAGGTCGGGCCAGAACAGCTCCAATGCGCGCCGCAGCGGGCGCGGGGGCGCTTTGAGGACCATACGGCGTCCGGTGCCGAGCTGCTGGGCTGCGACCGCCACCGCAGACGCGCCGGCGATGTCGACGAACGTCACGCAGGACAGGTCCAGATAGACGTCGCTGCTCCCGCCGACCAGACCCTCCAGAGCGTGCTCCCACGCGGCGCGGGTGGTCAGCGTGATCTCGCCGGCCGCGTGCACTCCCGGCGGATCCGTCAGGGGACGGATCTCCAACGCGGCCATCCTCGGCGGCGACGATGCCGCCAAAGCATCCGCACCATGTGAGTCATCCACCCCGTGACCTCCACAGACCTCAGTACCGGGGCATCATCCCACGGCTGCGAGGCTCCAGGCCCACCACCCAGAGAGCTTCCGGTGGCAAATTCCGCCACGGGGCACCGGCGCACGGGCGGGTACGTGGCCGGCTTGTTCACGAGGGCGGAGACCCTACAGTTGCTCTCGCGCCACGCCCGTCGTTCCGAGCCCCGTGGTCGCCGTGCGATCGGCGGCCGGGCTCTGAGCCCTCGTTGACCAAGGCTCATTTGGCGGGCGGGCCGTCAGGGAGGATGCATGTTCTGAAGTGACCGATTGTGGAGTTCCATGGATTTCAGAGCGCAGGTACCGCCGCGAAGGCTCGGGCCGTTCCCGCTGACCGAGGAGGGCATCGCTGCCCTGCTGGGCCGGTACGAGTTCGGGGACTCCTGCGTTCGGAGGGTCGTACTCGACCAGGAGTTCGGCGCGCAATCGCGGGGGCGGGCGGTCCGGATCGTCATCGACGCCCAGGTGAGGGACGAGGATAACCGCTGGGAGACCGTCTGCCTGGACTTCGAGGGAGTCTCGCGCTTCCGGATCGACGAGAGCAAAGGCTTTGCCTGGGTGCTGTACGACCCTCCGATGTTCTCTCGCTTCGACGACCAGTTGTACGTGGACTTCTGCGCCGAGTGGTTCGACGGTCCGGGGCCGGCCGACGCAGGGCAGGTGTTCGAGTGGTCGCAGTTGGTCTTCGCCATAGCAAGTGGCTCCTGGAGTGTGCTCCAGGACTGGGACGACCGAACAACGATCGCGCCACCACGCTGAGGTTCCGGCTGCGCGTCAGTGGCCGGGGCCGGCGTCTGGGGCCAACCTCAAGGGCTCCCCGGTCGCTCCGGCGCGGGGCAACCCTGAGCGATTCTCCACGAGGCAGCTTGGTCGGCTCCGGTGAAGCCAACTCCAGTCGTGGATCGTGCTCTTGCTGGCGGGGGCTGGCGCTGGGATGGATGTGGCCACCGTTGATCATCGGCGTGTGAAGGCAGAAGATCATGCGGTGGCCGCAGGTCACCGCGTAGACCCTGCCCGTTGGCAGGAGGCATTCGAGGTTCTGATGGGCCGGATCGCGGGTCGGTTCACACGGGTCGAGCTCCGGCGCCGGGTGCGGCAGTTGGTGCTCGGGCTGCTGTCGGATCTGCCGCGCAAGAACTGCTGGACCATAGCCGAAGGGGCCGGCGAGGCGACTCCGGACGGGATGCAGCACCTGCTCGGCCGGGCCAAGTGGGACGCCGACCGGATGCGCGACGACGTGCGCGAGTACGTGGTGGAGCATCTGCACGACGACGGGGCGGTGTTGGTGGTCGATGGGACCGGGGACGCGAAGAAGGGCACGCACACGGTCGGGGTCCAGCGCCAGTACACCGGCACCGGCAGGATCGAGAACTCCCGGGTCGCCGTCTACCTCGTCCATGCGGGCCGCCGCGGTCACGCGGCGGTCGACCGCGAGTTGTACGTCCCGCGCTCGTAGACCTCCGAGCCCGACCGTTGCCGGGCCGCCGGGCTCGGCGAGGAGACCACCTTCGCCACCAAGCCGAAGCTGGCCGCCCGCATGATCGGCTGGTTCCTGGACGCGGGCCCACCGGGCCCCGTGGGTCGCCGGCGACGAGGTCTACGGCGGCAACCCGAAGCTGCGGGCCGCACTGGACGCACATATGACGATCGAACGTGTGGCACACCGAGGTCGGAAAGGAGAGGCCTCGCGGATTTCGATTTCCGACGGCGCCCTGATCAATGTTGAAGGTCGTCGGCGGACGCCGGTCGACCGGCCACCGCGTGGCGTGCGCGCGGAGCCGTTCATCGGGTGGTCCGCGTAGGGCGCGTCGGGTTCAGTCGGTGATGTACCAATCGTTCTTGAGGTACTCCAGGGTGTAGCTGCCGAGGTCGCTCTCGGAGAAGGATGCGGAAGCCCTGACCGCTTCGACCGGCATCTCGATCTTGTCGGGCGCGCGCACGGCGATGCGCTGCGGGTCGACCGTCGCGGTTTGCAGGGCCTTCTTCTGTGCGGCCGAGATCATCTGGACCACGATGGCGTACGTCGACGTGCACGGGCCGAGCCCCTGGTCCTGTGCCTTCTGCGCGGCGGGCCCGGCCACTTCGCAGACCTTGTCGATGTCCTCACGGCCCAGGGCGTGGAGGTATTGCTCGTACCGCTGGATCGCACCCTCCTTCGTCCTGGGCGCGGGCTGGTCGCCGGTCGGCTCGGCCGACGGCTTCTCGGGCCGAGCGGACTCGGACGGCGCGGCCGACGGCTCTTTGGCCCGCGTAGACGCGGACGGCTGCGAAGGCTTCGCGTCCGTATCCACCTTCGAATTCTTCGGACCGCACGCGCACGCCGCCAGCGCCACACAAGCCGTTACCGCCACGCTCACCATCGTCGGAACTCTCATGCGGTCCCCTCACCACCAGTCGGCAACACAAATGGTCACGCAGGATCCGGGGGGATGGTTCCCGAGCCGATCCAGGCGGGATGCCGGCCGGTTCACGGAGGGCCCCGAGTCTGCGTGCGCCGCTGCGCGAGGCCGCGTGCGGCCCCGCCCTCCCCCAGCGCCGACGCGGTTGACGAGCCTCGGTGGTCACTCTGGATTACAGCGGCCAGGACCAGGCGCTCGGGTGCCTCCCGAAGTCGGGTTCTGGCTCACTTTCCGTGGAGCTTGCACGCTGAGTGACGGTTGTTGGGTGAGCGGGCCGCGGGGAAGTTGCCCGGAATTGACCCGTATCGGGTGGGGTGGGGCTGACAGTTCGGCTCGTGGAAGAAGTGGTGCTCCGGCTGGAGGAGTTGCTGTTCCCGTAGATCGCGGACGTGGCGGTGCTGTCGATCGATGTGAACGACGAGGCGGTACGCATAGAGGCCCGCAGCACGGTGCCCGGGGCCATCTGTCCCGGATGCGGGATCTGGTCACGGCGGATTCACGGCTCCTATCTGCGCTTTCCCGCTGATGTGCCCAGCGGTGGCAGACGGGTTGCTCTCTGTTTGCGCGTCCGCAGGTTCCTCTGCCCGGTCATCTCGTGCGGGCGGCGGACCTTCGCCGAACAGCTGCCAGGCTTGACCCGTCGGTACGGCCGGCGGACCGAGCGCCTGCGGTCGACGCTGGCCGCGATCGGGCTCGCGCTCGCCGGTCGGGCCGGTGCCCGCCTGGCGAGCATGATCGGCGTGTCCGTGAGCCGCAGCACAGTGCTGCGGCTGGTCGAAGCGTTGCCCGACCCCGAAGTTACGGCCCTGCGGGTGGTCGGCGTCGATGAGTACGCGACCCGCAAGGGGCGTCACTACGGGACTGTCCTGGTCGACGTCGAAAGCCGGCGCCCAGTCGATCTGCTGCCTGACCGGGAGGCGTCCAGCCTGGCCGCTTGGCTCGCGAAACGGCCCGGGGTGGAGGTGGCCTGCCGCGATCGGGCACCGTTCTTCGCCGAAGGGGCCACGGCCGGGGCACCACAAGCGGTGCAGGTTGCGGACCGGTGGCATCTTTGGCACAACCTGAGCGAGGCTGCGGAACGGTGCGTCGCAGACCACCGCGGATGCCTGAAGGCCCTGGCGCCGGATCCGGCCCAGCCTGCCCCAGAGCCGGAGAAGTTCGAAGACCCCTCCGGATCGCCCTGGCCGCGGGGACACCGCTTCGCTGACCGCACCCGTGTGAACCACGCGACCGTCCACGAACTGCTGGCAGCCGGGCTCAGCCGGAGGGCGATCGGCCGCCAACTCCGGATGACCTCCCGCACCGTCAAGCTCTTCGCCGACGCAGCCACCCCGGAGGACCTGTTCCAGGGGCAGTGGCAGGGCCGGCCATCCAAACTCGACGCGTTCAAGCCCTATCTCGATGACCGCTGGAACCAAGGCCGCACGAACGCCTGGAGAGTGTGGGAGGAGATCGTGCCGCTCGGCTATCAGGGCAGCTACCAGCGGGTTCGCGCCTATTTCCGGGAGAAGCGGCTCTCGCCAGGTCCCGTCACGGCTCGGCCACCGTCACCCCGGGTCGTCGCTGGATGGATTCTCCGTCGGCCGGAGACCCTCACCGAGACCGAGCACCTTCGCCTCAAGGCCGTTCTGTTCCACTGCCCTGAACTCGACGCACTCACCGGCCACGTCCGCTCCTTCGGCCAGATGCTCACCGAGCGCCAGGGCGAACGGCTGCCGCAGTGGCTCGACGCTGTCCGACAAGATGACCTCCCCGGCCTCCACACCCTCGCCGCAGGCATCGACCGTGACCGCGAAGCAGTCATCGCCGGCCTCACCCTGCCCTGGAGCTCAGGCGTCGTCGAAGGCCACGCCAACCGGATCAAGATGCTCAAACGCCAGATGTTCGGCCGGGCCGGCTTCCATCTCCTCCGCAAGCGCGTCCTGCTCTACACGTGAAGCACAGGTCAAACCGCATCATCAAGGAGACCAAAGCCCTCCGGAAACCCTTCCAGGAACTCCCGCCGCGCGGGGTCGGACTCGGCTTCGGCCGTCGTCCCGAACAGACCGATCAGTTCGCTCCGTTGGTCGCTCGACAGCTTGCTGATCAGGTGGGCGACACCCTCCAGAACCTTGACGGCGTCGTCCGGATCCATCTGCTCGTCTTCACTACCCTCGATGAACCACAGGACATCGACCAAGGCCGCCGCCAGGGCGTGAGTCAGAGACGAGTACACGGGCATGAAGGCGGTCTCCCAGCAGGTCGCGGCGGCAGAGTCCGGCCATCCCACCACATACCCCTGACATAACACTCAGTCAGCCCTCCACGGAAAGTGAGCCAGAACCCGGGAACGGGAGGCAGTGGGTGGCGTTGCTGTTCGAACCCGGCTAGTCGATCACAACCCTGCGGAGACGACCGTCCCAGCCACCCGGAGTCGCAAGGGTCGGTGACACTTGCTTCACTTCGATCCTCATCTCCATCATCGACTCGTCGGCTTCCACGAGCCGGACAGAGAATTTCCGCTCCGGGTATGTGTAGACGAGTCGCGCATGCCAGGACTTGACGAGAATTGACCCGAGTTCGCGGTGCAGTGAGTCGAAATCTTCACTGTGCACGGGCACCGCGCTGAACAGGTGGCCCAGCTCGAACAGGTTGAAACTGTCGACCACCTCCGCCCAGGAGAGCTCCTCCCTGTCGGGGATCGCACGGCCGGTAGTGGCGGACAGCCTCTCCCGGATCTCCTCCTCGTCATTCCCGCTCAGACCGAGGAAAACCGCGCCATGAAGCTCGACGAGGCGAGGCCAGTACAGGAACGAGTACATGAGTGCGTTGACCGTGTCGCCCGCCTCGCTCAGATACGAGACGGGGTCATCTGTCTCGATTTCCGGAAAGAACTGACGAAGGTAATTGATCAGCATGTGACTACAGTCCTGCCTGCTTGGCCATTTCGAGATCGTAGCCCTGCGTCGGCCATTTGCTGAACCGCCTGAGGACTGCCGAGGTCCGGCGAATATTCTTCGATTCCTCGTCACCCATCCGGCCGCCCCTAGCCGAAAGCCAAGACCCGACTTCATCCGCGGAATACCTTGTAAGCAGTTCCGAGTGAGCCGTCGGCGAGAGAACGGGGCTCCTACCCGCAAGTGCCGTCTCTACCTCTGCCGCCCTCGTTCCACTAAGTGAGTACGAGACGATACTTGTGTCTACGGCCACTTCACCGCAGTTATGAACCAGAACCGGCGTGGCGCCTGCCAGTATGGCGGCCGGGTGGCTTAACGCACGGTTCGACGTCGAGGTCCCTTAATCCCCTGGCACGGGCGGGTCAAGACCTGCTTCGTTCGATTCCTCCACAGGCCAGACGCCTCCTGAGGTCGTGAACATCTGCTGTCCGCTCTCGGGTTCTGGCTCAACCTCTGTGGAGCATCCACGCTCCGTGACTGTTGATCTCCATGTTGGCTCTCGCTCGATCGTCTTGAAATGCCCCATGGCTGCCTTGTCGTGCCCGAGAGTTCGGGGCCGTGAACGAAGTGCTGCTGCGTCTGGAAGAGCTCCTGTTCCTGTCGGAACCCTGAAGTCGCGGTGATGTCAGCGGAGGACGACGGCGAGGCGATCTGGATCGGAATCGCCCGCAAGTCGGCTGGTGCTGAGTGTCCCGGCTGTGGAAGGTGGTCGAACCGGCTTCATGGGTCCTACCTGCGGCTTCCTGCCGATCTGCCCAGCGCGGGTAGGCGTGTGGTGCTGCGCCTGCAGGTCCGACGGTTCATCTGCGCGGACACATCCTGTGGACGGCAGACCTTCGCTGAACAGATCCCGGGACTGACCCGCCGTCACGCTCAGCGGACTGACCGGCTGTGTTCGGCCTTGGCCGAGGTGGGTCTTGCATTGGCCGGCCGCGCTGGAGCCCGTCTTGCGGACGTCTTCGGAATCTCCGTCAGCCGCAGCACGGTGCTTCGGCTGGTCGATGCGATGCCTGACCCTCAGCCATCGGCCCCGCGGGTGGTGGGAATCGACGAGTACGCGATGCGCAAGGGCCGTATCTACGGGACCGTGCTGGTCAATGTCGAAACCGGCAGGCCAGTGGATCTCCTGCCGGACCGTGAGGCAGCCACTGTCGCCGCCTGGCTCGCTGAGTGTCCTGAGGTCGAGGTGGTCTGTCGCGATCGTGCCCCCTTCTTCGCCGAAGGCGCCAGCACCGGGGCTCCCCACCGCGGTGCAGGTCGCAGACCGTTTCCATCTCTGGCGCAACCTCGGCGAAGCCGCCGAGCGATGCGTATCACGCCATCGGACCTGTCTGCGAGCGCCATTCACGGTTCCCAGCTCCGAGAGCGTCACCGCATCACCGGCCCCCGAAGCTGGCACGTTCCCGTGGCCGACTGGACACCGCTTCGCCGATCGAACTCGCGAGAAACACGCCATCGTGCACGAAATGCTCGGCGAAGGACACAGCTGGCGGGCAGTCGCCCGTCAGCTCCGGATGACATACCGCACCGTTCAGCGGCTGGCCGACGCGGCAAGCCCGGAAGACCTCTTCCAAGGCCAGTGGCAGAACCGCAGGACGAAGCTCGACGACTTCAAGCCGTACCTGCACGAGCGATGGGCCGAGGGCTGCACGAACGCCTGGACCCTCTGGAAGGAGATCCAGAGCCACGGATACGCCGGTGGGTACGGGGCTTTCCGTGCTTACCTTCGTCCCTTCCGGGACACCGTGCCAGATGGTCGGCCGCCGTCGCCCAGGACAGTCTCCGGGTGGATCCTGACCCACCCGGACGCCCTTGCGGAGAAGGACCGGCTGAAACTGAAGTCCGTTCTGGCCCACTGCCCCGAGCTGGATGCCCTCGCCGGCCACGTTCGCTCCTTCGGGCAGATGCTCACTCAGCGCCAAGGAGAACGGCTCCGCGAGTGGATAGCGGCGGTCCGGGCCGACGACCTGCCCAGCATGCACACCTTCATCAACGGCCTCGAACGTGACCTCGCAGGTGTCACAGCCGGCCTGACCCTGCCCTGGAGCTCAGGCGTCGTCGAAGGCCACGTCAACCGCATCAAAATGATCAAGCGACAGATGTACGGACGCGCTGGCTTCAAGGTCCTGCGCAAGCGGGTGCTGCTTGCCTCGTGACTTCGTTGTCGGTGGCCAGTGCGACGATCCTCCAGACGGCCACGCAAGGAGAGACATGGGCACCTGGCATACCGGTCCCTTCGACAACGACACCGCCGCCGACTTCGGGGGTGATCTGGACGAGGCAGCGTGGGAAGAACGCGAACCCATGATCCGCGGCGTGATCGTACGCGCCGCCAGCCCCGTGGACTTCCTCGGTACCTACGACGGCGAGCGGGCAGTGGCCGCAGCTGCCCTGGTCGTCGCCCAGCATCCCGAGGGCGAGTCGGTGTGTTTGAACTATGGCCCATCAGAGCCGCTACCGGAGTTGCCCGCAGACCTTCGAATGCTCGCCGTCGACGCCCTGGACCAAGTGGTCTCCGACCGGTCTGAGCTCGCCGAGCAGTGGGCCGAAGCTGCGAACTGGTCGAAGTGGCGTCAGGAGATCACCCGCCTCCGCGACCTCCTTGACCCTCCGATCCCGCCACAAGAGGAAGCCCTCTTCGAGATCTAATCGGTGACCCAAAGTCACAGACCACAGAAGTTGAGCCAGAACCCGAAGTCGTGAACATCGACCTCACCGTCATCGGGGTGCCTCCCGCGCTCATCGACAAACGACGCCCGCTTCTGGCTTTGGGACACATTCCGTGAACGATCTTCCTGGCCGCTGCGTCGGCTGAGGAGCAAAGCGCGGCACCAGCACCGATCGACGACCGCATGGGCCCGATGGAGCCGGACTCGGGATCGTTCACGCAATGTGTGCCAGATCCCGACAACGGGAGGCGGTACGCCACAGCGAGCCTGCGTGACGGCGTCGATGCCGCGCCACCGGCCACCTGGCCCCGTAGCCAGCGCTTTTCCCCTCAGTACTCCAGTCGTAGATCGTGATCTGGCACGGTGTCATGCGATGAATGCGTCGCGTCAGCGGAGTTCGCAGATGTAGGACATGGCCGGCTTGTCGGTGAGCGTCAGTTCGCTGACGGCGACGAACCGGTTGCGTTCAAGGACCTTGTGCGAGGCTGGATTGTCCAGCGTGGCCTTGGCGTGCAGCCTGGTGAGTCCGTAGTGGGCGGCAGCGAGTTCGCGCACCTCACGCACCGCTGCGGTGGCCAATCCCCGCCCGGCGGCCTTCTGTGCGATCCGGTAGCCGAGCTCCGCCGATCCGTCCGCCGCTTCGATCAGGTTCACCCGACCCATCACCTCGCCACCCTCGGTCACCAGCACATGGAGGTAATCCGTCCCGGCGGCCTGCCACTCAAGCAACTGCGCGAACCGCGCGTCGAACTCGGCGAAGAACTCCTCGCCCCGGTCCGGCACTGACGCCGCGAAGTAGGCGCGGTTCTGCCGCTCGAACTCAAGCAGGGCCGGCGCGTGGTCGAGACGGATCAACTGAAGTTCTGGCATCGATAGGCAGAGGCGCGGTGTCGTTCCTGACCCGGTTACCCCGTCCCCCTTCATCGTGACGTGTGTGACTGGGGTGGCTGAAGAGACGAAACAGCCACCGCTGATCATCGGTGGGCGAAGACTGATGTGGTAGCGGTGGCCGCGCCGCCGAGTTTAGACCTTGCCGCCTGCGAGGCCGGGTTCGCCCTGCTCGCAGGACGGATAGCCGGCAGGTTCAGGCGGGTGGAGCCGCGGCGGCATGCTGGCGCGCTGGCCCGGGCCCTGATCGCCGAGCTGCCCCGGGTGAACTGCTCGACCCTGGCCGAGCACGCCAGATATGCCAGCCCTGACGCATTCCAACACCTGCTGTCCCGTGCGCTGGGACCACGACGGCGTGCGCGACGACCTGCGGGAGTTCGTCACCGAGCGGCTCGGCACCGAAAACTCGGTGCTGGTCGTGGATGAGACCGTGGACGTGAAGAAGGGCACGTCCACGGTGGGTACCCAGCGTCAATACACCGGCACGGCAGGCAGATTCGAAAATGCTCAGGTCGCCGTCTACGCGGTGTGGGCGACCAGGCGGGGTGCGGCAGTTGGGCGTCCGGCAGGGGGAACACCGCCGGGCGCACCGCCTACTGCTCGTACTCCGGCCACATCGCCCGGCAATGGATCGAAGAGCACGAGCGCATTTCCTTGTGACGCACAACGGGCGGCCCCTCGAATCGGGGCCGACTCACTTGCCCCGGTCGAGGGGCGACGAAATGGCGGGGCCGGACTCGTGTGCGTCCGGCCCCGCCATTTTCGTGTGTGTGGCGGTCCGGCGGTTGTCCGCCGAAGCGGGCCGCTTTCGCGGTTGGCCCAACCGCCGGACCTTCCCAAACCACAACCCCAGCAGGGAGGACCGAAGAACGGTTCCGCGCAGAGCTGCGATGCCTTTCCAGCATACCGGGCCGTGCGATCGGCCCGCCGCCACGCGCAGCGTACTACCCCCATCGGTATCAACAATGGTGGAATTCTTTATGTCGACAGGTTGGCCCCGGTCGACACCCCAGACCACCCCAACAGGGAGTTTCCGCAATGACCACTCAGGATCACCAGACCCGCAGCGCGGCACCGGCCGACGACATCACCGACGAGGAACGGGCGTCGCTCGCGCAATTCGCCTGACCGAGGACGACGTACGCGAGGCTTCCAGCGCCACGGCCGGTGGACGCTCACGCCCGCCGAGTACGTCGCGGAGATCCGGCGCTACCTGTCCGAGCTCCGCGGACCTCTGCCACTGAGTCGCCCCGCAGGACTGGATGTGCGAAGAGCTGGTCATCTACGGCGGCGCCGGCCGCCGGGGCGCACTGTTCCACGGAACCCAGGACGCCCGCGGCGTGAAGCCCGGCGCCACCGAGCAGGACCTGACGACCGCCGTCCCTATCCACCAGTACCTGACCGTCGACAACGCCCTCGAACTGCGCAGTCTGGCCCCGGACATCCCCTTCATCTGTGTTCTCCAGGGCAACCGGCTGGAGGACTACGTGCCCTGCGAGCAGCTGTTACGCGCAGGCCGGTATCGACCTGGCCGCCGAACCGGTCGTCGGGATCGGCTCCGTGTGCCGCCGCCAGGGAACAGCCGAAATCAAGTAGATCGCCCGGCACTTCGCCGCCCAGGGAATCCGGCTCCACGGCTTCGGAGTGAGGACCCTCGGACTGGCGGCCTACGCGGACGCCCTTGTCTCCGCGGACTCCATGGCCTGGTCCGAGGACGGCCGCTACTCCGCCCCACTGCCCGGCCACACCCACCGGAGCTGAGCCAGCTGTCCGCACTGGGCGATCCGCTGGCACCAACGCATCGTCCAGCAGCACCTCTCGCCTGTCGCCCGACCTCACCGGAGGGACGGCACAGGCCGTCTCGCCGCTCACCACACCAGCCGCCTCGCATCCCGCCGAAAGAGGGTCCGAAAGTTTCGAGGCTTCGAAAGTTTCGGCGTCGCTTGATCGGTGACATCCCGGCCTCCCTCCCTCGGTGCTTTACCCGCACCCGCGTTGACCAGCGCGGCAGAGATCCATGACGTCGCCTGAGTTTCGGAAAGGTTACGGAAACCGTTGACAACTCCCTTGCCAGGGCCGACTGTTGTGACGCTCCCCGGCCGTGCATGGGATGCGCACAGCCGGGCTGTGTCACCTCATCGATGAACGCCGACGTGTGCTCGGCGTGTCTTTTGCTCACAGACCGTGCTACTCGCGAGGAGGAAACAACGCATGAGCGACACTCCCCACAACTCCGACCCACGTCAGGTCAGCCGCAGGAAACTCGTCTTCGGCGGTGCCGGGGCGCTGGTGGCGGCCGGGACAGCAGGGCTGCTCCTGCCCGGCAGTGCGCGCGCCGCAACGGTCCTCACCAGCAACGCGACCGGTACGCACAACGGCTACTACTACTCCTTCTGGACCGACAACCCGGGCTCCGTCAGCATGACGCTGTCGGACACGGCCGGCTCGTACAGCAGCCAGTGGAGCAACACCAACAACTGGGTCGGCGGTCTCGGCTGGAGCAACGGCAGCCGCCGGGCCGTCACCTACTCCGGCTCGTTCAACCCGGGCAGCAACGGCTACCTGGCGCTGTACGGGTGGACCGCCAACCCGCTGGTCGAGTACTACATCGTGGAGAACTTCGGCCCGTACAACCCCGGTTCCGCCGGCACGAGGCGCGGCACGGTCACCGACGGCGGCGGTACGTACGACATCTACGAGTCCACCCGGACCAACCAGCCCTCCGTGGAAGGCACCAAGACCTTCCAGCAGTACTGGAGCATCCGGCAGAGCAAGCGCAGCAGCGGCACCATCAACACCGGCACGCACTTCGACGCCTGGCAAGCGGCCGGGATGCCGATGGGGGCGTTCAACTACTACATGATCATGGCGACGGAGGGCTACCAGAGCACCGGAAGCTCCAGCGTCAGCCTGGGCGGCGGCGGGACCACGCCCACCACTCCGCCTCCGAGCGGGGGTACCACTCCTCCTCCGGGGACAGGTGCCTGCACCGCCACCTACCGCACCACCAGCTCATGGAGCAACGGCTTCAACGGTGAGGTGACCATCACGGCGGGCAGCAGCGGCGTCACCAACTGGAAGGTGCCGGTGACGCTGGCCAGCGGCCAGACAATCACCTCGCTCTGGAACGGCACCTCGAGCCGGAGCGGGAACGTACTGACCGTGACCCCGGTCAGTCACAACCGCACCCTGAGCGCGGGGCAGTCGACGTCGTTCGGCTTCACCGCCAGCGGACCCAGCAGCCCGACCCCGTCGGTCGGCAGCTGCAGCGTGGGCTGACCCCGACGTACCGCGTACCCACACGCTCCGGCGCGGTGCCCCATCGGGCACCGCGCCGTTGGTCTGCGGCCGGTAGGGCCGGGTTCGCTTGTGGGTGACCCCGGCCTTTGTCAGGGTCTCGCGCCAGAGGTGGGACTTGTAGCAGGCGCCGTTGTCGGTCAGGACCCGTTCGACGGTGATTCCGCAGTGGGTGGTGAAGTAGGTCTGGGCCCGCTGCCAGAAGGCGGTGGCGGTCTCCTTCCTCTCGTCCGTGTGAATCTCGCCGCAGGCGAGGCGGGAGTGGTCGTCGACGGCGGTGTGGATATAGCTGTAGCCGGCCCCGGAACGGGTTTTGCGGCCTGCCTGGCGGCCCAGGACCTTGTGGCCGCCGCCGTCGGGGATGTTGCCGAGCTCCTTGATGTCCACGTGCACGAGTTCGCCGGGCCGTTCGCGTTCGTAGCGGCGTATGACTCGGCCGGTGGCCCGGTCGAGATGGCTGAGCCGGGCCAGGCCGAAGCGGACCAGCACCCGGTGCACGGTGGATGGCACCAAACCCAGCAGGTGCGCGATGCGGGCCGGTCCCCAGCGCCGTGTGAGGCGGACTTTGATGATCCGGCGTTCGGTCCGGCTGGGCGTGCGCCGGGGGCTGTGGCGGGGGC
Organism: Streptomyces sp. NPDC060035; assembly: GCF_042736635.1. Taxonomy (NCBI): domain Bacteria; kingdom Bacillati; phylum Actinomycetota; class Actinomycetes; order Kitasatosporales; family Streptomycetaceae; genus Streptomyces; species Streptomyces sp. NPDC060035. Next base: position 99,454 of record NZ_JBHWVO010000016.1, on the reverse strand, counting down.
GGCTGGAACGGTCGCTCATGCCCGCCTCGCCGTCACACTCACAGCCCTCACTATCTGGCTCCGAACATGATCCGAGAAACAGTGCCTAAGAGGGTGTTTCGCCCCGTAGTTTCATCACGGATTGCCGGGTTGAGTGCGGTTTATGCGCCGCGTCAGGTCAGGATGGATTCGGCGGTGAGTCTGCGGGTCATGAGGTTGATCATCGCGAGGTGGATCATGGCCTCGGCCCGGTGTGGGTGAGTTTCGTAGTCGCGGGCCAGGCGCCGGTGGTTCATGAGCCACCCCAGAGTCCGCTCGACGGGCCCAACGGCGCGGGAGCAAGGCAAATCCCCTGGTGGTGGGGTCGCGACGGACGATGTGCATGTCGATGCCGAGGGTGGCGCCGTGCTCGACGAGGTGCTGGCGGTAGCCGCCGTCGACCCAGGTCTTACGGACGGTGGGATGCTCGGCAGCGATCCGTTCGATGAGGGGCCGGCCGGCGATCGAGTCCTGCACGCCGGCCACTGTGACCAGCACCCCGAGGAGGAGTCCGAGGGTGTCGATGACGATGCTCCGCCGGCGGCCGACGATCTTCTTGCCGGCGTCGATGCCTTGCCCGGTGGCGGGGACGTTGGTAGAGGTTTTGATGCTCTGGGAGTCGATGACGCACGCGGTCCGTTCACCCTCCCGGCCTTCTTGTCTGCGTACTTGGCGGCGGTGGAGGCTGTTGAGCCGGTCGAAGACGCCCTCGGAGATGCCCTCGGTGCGAACGGCGGTCTGGTCGTGCATCCGGCCGGGCCGGACCACCCCGCTGAATTGGGTGCGGCCCTGATCGTCGCTGAAGGTGGTGGTCTTGATGGTGTTCTGCTTCTTCTTGCCGGACACGAACGCCTTGCGGCCCGGGCGGCCTGCGCGCGGGCGGCGGACCTGCACCTCGGTGCCATCGATCCGCAATTTGACCCCTTCGGCGCCGGCGTAGGCGAACACGTCCTCCAGCGCGCGCAGCCGAACACCGGGCCGACCGGGAACGGCGAAGCCGCGGCTCGCCGGCAACGGCCGGGTCTCGCGGATTGCGTTGGAGACCGTGGAGCGGTCAACTCCGTACAACTCGGCGAGCGCCCGAGGGCCGCAGCCCCAGCCGCAGGTGCACCAGCGTGACCAGCAGCCGGTCCACGAACACCAGCTTGCAAGAGGGGCTGGCCCCGGCAGCGCGGCGTCGCTCCCCGCCACGTCGCTCGCGCAGCGCCGACTCCCGTGCAACCTGCCACTTCGGTGCGAGTTCTTCGAGTAACTCGCCGAAGTGTGCACGGTGGATGCCGGACAGGACAGGATGGGAGCAGGCCGCACGGGCCCAGGCAAGCGTCACAACTCGCCCAACCCGTGCGGCCCTTCTTACGCCACAGGCCGACCACCGAGCACCAGGCAAGTGGGCGCTGAGGAACCCCCGGGCACGACCGCCTGCCGGCACGTTAGCCTCACCTGCATGGAAGAAGTAGATCTTCTGCCACATCTGGACGGGACGGAGCGCGGCCTCGTCGTGATGATGTGCGGCCTGCCTGGCTCGGGCAAGAGCACGTATGCGCACGCCCTTGAACGCCGTGGCTATACCCGACTGTCGATCGACGAGGTGGTGTGGGCGCGCATTGGCCGCGACGCGGCTGACCTCGACCCGGCGGACTACGAGCAACTCAAGTCCGCCGTCGAGCAGGAACTGTGGGAAGAGTTGATCCGCTTGATGGAGGCGAAGCTACCTACCGTCATTGACTACAGTTTCTGGAGCCGCGCCACCCGAAACCGGTACAAGGCCGCGATCGAGAGTCACGGATATCGATGGGAACTGATCCGCCTCAAAGCCGATCTTGCAACCCTGCGACGCCGACTGGCCGGCCGCAACCAGCGGGGCGACGCAAACAGCGTCACCGTCTCCGATGAACTCCTGGAACGCTACTTCACCGACTTCGAGGAGCCCATCGGCGAGGGCGAGCGCGTCATCGTCCAGGAATAGTTCCCCAACTCGTAAGGCCGGCGCAGGCAGGCCCCTCCACCCCGGGAGGTGCCGACAGCGAACGACGCGGGCCGGGCGACGACGCGGACGGGCTGCGCCGACGGGATGGACTGATTGCCGCGTACTGCCAGCAGCACACCGACATTGAGATGGACGCCCTCTCGTCCTATCTCCAGGCCCGACAGCAACGCAGCCGGGCGGGTGGCCCGCGGGAGTCGGACCGGCAGGAGATCGCCGGGATGCTCGATGGCTCGCTTCCGCCCGAGAACGCCCCCGACGCGCGGCGGTGGTACTCGTGGGGGCAGGGATATGCGGAGGGCGGTCTGATGGAGGAGGCCCAGCCAGTGCGGCTCACCGTCACCTTAACGATCGAACAGCTCATCGGCGCGTTCGAGCCGTTCTCAAAGAAGGGATTCCCGGCTCGCCTGGCCTCGGCCTCCAGAACGAGATGTCCGACGAAATCCGGGTGCAGCGCTTCCAGATGTACGAGCGTCCCGGCCAGAGTCGCCCGTGAGTCCTCGAACAGCACGCTGGGCAGTGGCGAGGAATGTGCCCCTGTCGCGCTCCACGTGGCGTCCCAGGTGCTGCAGGGCCGTGGCGTAGAGAACGGAGACATAGGCCCGCGCGAAGTCACTGTCCGGTTGCCGGATGTCCTCGAAGGCCGCCGGATAGGAATCGCTGATGCTGCCCTGCGGCAGCGCCGCGATGGTGTTCAGTGCCGCTTGGAGCCCCGGGTCCTTCTCCATCCGGTTCGTCACCGAGGCCTTCAGGCGCTCGAAGGTGCAGTGCGCCTCTTCCTCCTTCTCGGCCGACGGTGGCGGCAGATTGAGAGGAGCGAGGTAGGCGTGCACCGGCTCGTACAGCGGAGAGGTCGTCAGCGAGTAGCGGGTGATGAGCCGTCCGCGCTCGCTCGCCGTGCTTGTGGTGTTCATCATTCACCCCGGTTGTGGGCATTCACCACTGTCGTGGGATCACCCTCCTGTTGTGGGATCACCCCTGTTGTGGGATCGCGCCCTCTTTGCGGGATCGCGTCAGCCGAAATGGCACCCGCACGTGCCACCGCAGGTTTCGAAACAGGAGAAGTCGCAGGTGCTTCCCTGCTGCGACGGATCCGGGTCGTCACAGTCCTCGAGCGGCTGCGTCTGCGATGGATTCGATCCGCACGTCCAGATCGAACTCGCAATGACCAGTGACATGACGTCACCTCTTCCCTGACCCACACCGCCAGATAGGTGGGAATTTGTTGATGCGTCGATCTTCGGAGCGGGCCGGGTCATACAACCGGCACGACCGGCCCGCGCATATCTTACTTCCTCGGTTTCCCACCAACCAACCGGCATGTTGCGGCGATAGGAAAACTCGGAACCGGCCGAGTCCCGAGCCGAGGAGCACCGAGCCCACCCATTCGATGTTCAATCATTTCTCCTTACGCTATAGCCTGTGCGGGTGGAATCCTGGAGACCACACCCTCGCGCCGCGGATCCGGCGACCCCCGTCATCCAGGATGGGCCGGAAACTGTAACCAGCAAGGGGTGCACCATGACCGCGACAGCCCTCAACTATGAAAGCAACAGGATCACCGAGCTCATGGAGGCGCCCACCGAGGAGCACGACGAGCAGTGGCTCAAGGACGCGCTACAGCAGGCCGTCATGCTTGAACTCGCGACACTTCCCCCTTACTTGTGCGGCCTGTGGTCGATCAAGGACCCGAGCCAGAGCCCTGATGCCTTCGCGACGATTCAAGAAATCGTCTTCGACGAGATGTCCCACATGGGCTTGGTCTGCAACATGCTCACCACCATTGGAGGCACCCCACTCCTCGCCGAAGAGAAACTGGTGCCGAAATATCCTGGCCCACTTCCCGGCGGCGTTCGTCCCGAGCTTTCCGTTTCTCTCTCCGGACTGACCAAACAATCACTGGAGATGTACTCACAGATCGAGAAGCCGGACGACCCCGTCGTCGAGGCCAGGGAAGTTCACAAGTCGATCGGAGCCTTCTACACAGCGATTCTGGACGCATTCCAAAAACACCAGTACCTGATCTCGGGAACCCGACAGGTGACCAGGAACATGTCGCACCATGGAAAGGGGAACGAAGTTGTCGAACTCACCTCGTTCGATGACGTCGAGAAAGCAGTAAAGATCATCAAGGAGCAGGGCGAGGGAACCGCCGCGTCACCGGATAACCCCTTCCCAGGACAGTCCGGCGAAGTGGCCCACTTCTACTCCTTCCGGGAGATCTTTCACGGCCGCAAGCTGATCGTCGTGTCGGAGGATCCGAAGGAATTCGACTTCCAGGGCGCCGAAATTCCCATGCCGGAGGCCTTCCCCATGGGAACGGTCCCGACGGGCGGCTGGGCCACGGGCGCACCGGAGGTTCCCGACGAGGTGAGACAGCTCCTCGACACCTTCAACCACCACTACAGCTCGATGCTGCGATTCATCGAGCAGGCATGGCAGGCGGAGACGCCGGGTGCGGCGGCGCAACTGCTGAACAAGGCCGTCGGGCAGATGTTCCAACTACAGGAGCCAGCACAACAGCTGATGCAGATTCCGCTGTCCGACGGCAGCGGAAGGACGTACGGTCCGGAGTTCCGGTACGTCGAGGCGGAAGCGTGAGCAGGGTGCTGCGCGATACATGTTCCTGCACCGGTCCGCCCGCCCAAGGGCGCTCACTCTCGGTTCCTGTGACAACTGGTGGCGTCCGGCCACGGAGCTCCGCAAAAACCCGTTGGCGGACCACGGCGACCACTGCTATTTTTCCGGAGGCCGTGCGAGAGAATAAGGAGGTGGTACCCGTGAACGCAGTATCGACATGGGTGCTCCCCTCCGGGGTCACGGTCGGGCGATAGGTCGTCCGGGAGCGCCGTTCTAGAGCCCTCCCGAAAGGCACGACCATGCAATTCACTTCTGAACAGCACCTCGACGACGGCGTCCTCGAACGCGAATTCACCCTCGGCGAGATCCCCGGCACCCTGTGGACGCCTGGATCCGCACCGTCCCCGCTGATCCTGATGGCCCACAACAACGGCCTGCCCAAGGGGGAATCCCGTCTGGTGGCCCGGGCCCGGCAATCCGCGGCGTACGGCTACGCAGTAGCCGCCATCGACGCCCCCGGGTGCGGTGACCGGCCCCGTTCCGCCGCCGACGAGCAGGCCCGCGCGGACGTCCGTCGGGCGATGCAGGCCGGTGAGCCGGTCGACGAGATCTTCGAGTCCTTCATCGGCCCGCTGGTCGAAAAGGCGGTCCTGGAATGGCGGACCACCCTGGACGCCCTCCTTTCGCTGCCCGAGATCGGCGGCCCGGTCGGGTACTCGGGGTGGACCGCCGTCGGCATTCGGCTGGCGGTGGTCGAGCCGCGCATCGCGGCCGCCGGCTTCTTCGCCGGGGGTTACGTGCCCCGCGCCCAGCGCGAGGAGGCCCGGCAGGTCACCATTCCGCTGCTGTTCCTGCTGCAGTGGGACGACGAAGGGAACCCCCGGCAACGGGCCCTGGACCTGTTCGACGCCTTCGGCACCAAGGAGAAGACGCTGCACGCCAACATGGGCGGGCACGTCGGCACCCCGTGGTTCGAGGTGGAGGACGGGGGCCGATTCTTCGGCCGGCACCTGAAGTGAGGCCGGGCCGTCTGGCCGGCAGCAGAAGGTAGGCGGTGTCGGCCAGGATGCCGCTCATCGAGGACAGGTCCCGGCCCTCCTCGATGGCGGTGTCGGCTACTCGATCTGGCGCGACATCCCGGGCCACCGCCTCAGGCGGCCCCACGAAGGGCACCAACCCCTCGGCGGACCGAGCCGCACCGACCGCGGGCAGAGCGGCTGTGCCCTCAAGGAGCGCACGACGCATCTCACCTCAGCGCCCGACCTCATACGGCCCACCACCTGCAGGCAGTTCCTGGAAATCGCTAAGGGCTTGGAGAAGACGACGATCGAGGCCTGCTGGCAGGACGGCGGATTCGTCCCGGTAGTCCTGGACAACCCGCCGAGTGGGCAGCGCGCCGCGATGTCCGGCCCACCACGCCGTCCCGGTTCCGCCAATGCAGCAGACGCCGGTGCCGGCCGGCCTCGTGGGTCACCAGCCGCATCGGCAGCCCGTCGTACCGCCCCCGGGCTCGCCGTGATCGGGGCCCGCCTGACCGAGTGGACCGGACACCAGGGAGTCGCCGGTCGTCTCGGAGACGACGAGTTCACCGTCCTGGCCCGCATCGAGCCTCGCCATCGGGAGGTGCGCCAGGCGCACCCTCGCCCGCCTCATGACCCCCCGGTCCCCTACGGCGACGAACTGCTCCCCCTAAGGCCTGTCCGGCGGATCATGATGATGGCAGAGTGCGCCCGTGAGTTACAGCATCTACCTGCTCCGGTTCGTGGAGGGTGAGGTCGTCACCCTGGACACTGAACGGTTCCGGCAGGCGACAGCGCCGTACGTGGTGGAGGGCCGCCCGGAGGAAGGTTTCTCCCAACTTCGCGCGGAGGACGGGGGCGAGACGGATCTCTACCACGCATTTCGTGGCGAAGAGGGAATGTCATGTGTGACGGCGACGCACTTCGCACGTGGCGCGATGAGCGGCGTGCTCGCCCGGCTGGCGGCAACCCTCGGGGCCTCGATCGTGCCCCAGGACGGAGCCGCGCTGATCTTCCACGAAAACGATCGCCTTCATCTTCCTGCGGACCTCCAGGGGAGGGCCTTTGTCATAGTCCCCACGGCGGAAGCGTTCGAGGCGGCATTCGACGCGCTCTGAGCGACTCTGCCCCGTTAGAAGCCCTGGCGCTCCTGCTCGACGGATTAGGGACGGAGCCATAAGCGGATCGCTGCTGCGGTAACTGTGCCGTGGAAAACGTAGGCCCGCTTGTCGTAGCAGGTCGCGACGGCCCGGGAGTTCTTGAGCCGGTTGATGGGGCGCTCGACCTCGTTGTGGCGCCGGCATGCGCCGCTGTCCCAGGAAAGCCGCCGGCCACCGCGACCATTCGACCACCCAGCAACGCAACGATGTTGCCGCAACGCCCGCGGAGAAGTCCACGACATCAACGTTGACCTCCGCCATGTCCGCCGCACTCCAGCGGTACTCGACGCCACGCGGTGGCATCTTCGGTGCCGTTGATGGTCTCCTGTCCCCCACTGCGACAGCGTGACCGGCACCTTCTGAGCCGACAACCGCGGCTACCGACTCCGCGACCATGTCCACCGTGCCCGGGCAGCTGCCCGCCGCCGACGAACACCTGAGCCCAGACACGCTGCTCGGCCAACGTCCGTCGTCAGTGCCGGGCAGCAAGATGGAGACAGCCCAACCACCCCGGTCCGAAAGGCGCCACGATGACCAACCGCACCTCCCAAGAGCACGCACAGGAAGCGATCCTCACGAAGATCAAGGAGGTTGCCGACAAGCTCGACGCCGATCGTCCCGAGCAGACCTCCGGTGTCCTCAAGGCCCTTGCAGAGGCGTACGCCTGGTCCGTCTCGCCGCACAACGCGCACTGACCGAGGAGCACCGGAGCCCGCCCCTGCACCAGGTGGCTGGCGTTCGTCATACCCGACCACCGTCACCAGGCCGCGACCACCCGCGTCATATCCGTGGCGCTCTGCCCCATAGCTAAGTGGTCGCGTTCGCGTCGGACCGCTGCCGCTCGTCCGCGCTGACCCCGGTGCCGGCGATCCACAGGAGGGGCAGCAGCCTGGTCGCGTAGCAGAAGCACTGCGGCTCCCCCTCCGCGCGGGGCAGGTAGGAAATCGAGGTGAACCTCAGGTCCCAGGACTGGTGCCGCGCCGGGTCCTGGGTCCGCTCCCCGAGGACGTCCATATCGGCGTCAATCACGATCTCCACGTACAACCCCATGGCCGCTGCCTCCCCTTCTCGCATTTTGAGCGTTCGCTCAAAGTGCAACTTCTCGCCCTCGTGCACATGCTCCCGGAGGACCGTGGAGGTCTTGGACCAGGTGCCTGGGCCCGGTCCCCACACATTCCGGCCTTCGGCACGTCGAGCTGCTCCTTGTGCCGCGGCCGGCTCACACGTCCGCAGCACCTCTTGCTGCTGGTGCAGGCTGCTCTCCCCGCCGTCGGCAGTCGGCCTCGATTCAGCGGTCGCGTGAGCCGGCCAAGGGATGCGCGACCGCATTGTCGTACGCGGGGTCGGAGACGTTAGGACCTGTGGTTGCCAGGTCCGGCCTCTGGCCGGATGCCACGGATGCCGGGGCTGGTTCGGTGAAGTAGTCGGGGTCCTTGGGGCGAGTGCGCGCCAGTCCCAGGGGGCGGGGGGCGGGCTCGAGGTGAGGGATGTATTTGGAGCAGTGCACGTAGGCCTCGTGAAGGGTGATGAGCGTCCACAGTGCGGGGTGCCGCCCGGGGGCGGTGTCGGCGGGTATCCAGGGGTGGGAGGTACGCAGCTCCTGGTCACTGACGAGTCGGGCGGAGCCGTTGACGTGCAGTCCGATGTGGTCGTGGGTGAAGTCCATGAAGAGCAGACCGATGTGCGGGTTGTCGGTGATGTTGCCGGCGCTGGCCAGAACGCCGTTTCCGCGGTACTCGGGGTAGGCCAGGGTGCGGTCGTCCAGCACGGTGACGAATCCGGGAGGGCCGGCGCGGAAGGTGGCGTCGCAGTGGCCGCGGGCGTCGGCGGTGGAGAGGAAGACCATTGACTGGCGGTGGATGAAGTCACGCATAGCCGCGGTGAGGTGCGGGTGGACCTGCTGGTCGTAGAAGACGTTGGCGCGTTCGCTGGTGCCCAGGTGGGTCTGCAGCAGGCGCTCTCCCCGCGAGGGGGTGGCGTCGTGGCGGGTCACGGCTGGTCGATCTCCTGACCGGGTCGGGGCGGTGTGAGGGGAGCGGTGAGAACGGGTGTGTCGAGCGGGTCGTGGTGGATGTGGGTCCGGGGGGTGCCCTGGTCCAGGAGGGTGCGCACGGCCGTGGTGACCATGTCGGGCGGACCGCACAGGAAGGCTTCGTGTCGGTCCCAAGGACCGAACTCGCGCAGAACCTGCGGGAGTGTGCCTTGCTGGCCGGGAATGTTCTCGTGGGAAACGGCCGCCCGGACGGACAGCCAATGGTGACGTTGGGACAAGCGCAGCATGTCGTCGAGGCCGTACAGCTCCTGGGCGGTGCGGGCCCCGACGAACAGGTCCACATAGCGGTCCATCCCAGAAGCGCCGGCTTCCTCGAGCAGTGCGCGCATCGGCGCGAGGCCGGTCCCCCCGGCCACCAGCAACAGATCGCGGTCACCCGCCGCAGCAAGGGTCATCTCACCCAGCGGCGGTCCGAGCCGCACCCTGTGCCCTGGGGCGGCATGGTGAACCAGCGCGTTGCTGACCTGGCCATGGTGTACAGCCCGGACATGGAAGGTGAGCGTGTGGTCGGTGCGCGGCGGGTGAGCGGGGGAATAGTGCCGCCAGGTACGGGGGTACCAGGGGGTTTCCATGCTCACGTACTGCCCGGCGACGTATTGGTAAGGCAGGTCGGGCTGCACCGTGATCTCGGCGATGCCGTGGCCGCGGTATTCGTGGCGGATGATCTGTGCTTCCCAGGAAGCCGGGCGCAGGCGGGTGTCATCGGCCGCGGCCGCGATCATCACCTGGGCTGCGACGGTGTAAGCGCGGGTCCATGCGGCGGCGACCTCGGGGTTCCACGCGGTTCCCGCATAGCGGGTCAGGGAGGCCACCAGGCATTCGCCCACTGCCGGGTAGTGGTCTTCCAGAGCTCCGAACTTACGGTGGTCCCGGCCCAGCCGGGAGCAGAACTGCACAAGGTTGTCGACGTCATCGACGAGATCGATGATGCGCAGCAGTCCGCGCAGCAGCCGGTCACGCTGGACGTCCATGTTGTCTGGGAACAACCCCCGTACTTCGGGATACCGGGCGAAGAGGATGGCATAGAAGTAGACGGTCATCTCCGTGGCCTGCGGTGCAACCACCGTCAGGCTCGTACGTATCAGGGAGATCTCTCGGTCTGTCAGCGGGGCGGATGTCACGTCCGGCCCCCAGAGAGCTCACGGCGGAGGTGCGTCCTCGTTCGCCGGGCGGGAACGGCGTGGGGGGCAGCGGGTGTCGCACATGGTGAGGGGGCCACCAGGCGTACTGGATGTGCTGACACGTAAAGATTCGCAATCGTAGAAGGACGTTTCATGTCGCTCGGGTTCAGAACAGCGAAAGTGTGATCACCGGACGAGTCATTGTGCACATAGGGCGACAGGTCCGAACCCACCCCTGGGTCTACGTCTCATTCTCGAATCAGCACAATTCCCTGGGAAATGTCGGCTCGTGACCAGCCCGCGTCAGCAACAGAAAGCCTGGGCATGGCGCATCACCAGAGCTCCGACCTGTCCGAGGCTGCCCTCGGAGGGGCACTGGGCAGCTTGGACACGCGCGCGATGGGGAGATTCGGTAAGCAAATCTGTGAGGTTAAGTGAACGAACGTCGGGGACGTGCTGCGCGCGGTCGGCACGATAACTCACTGGTGTCCAGCCGAAATCGACCACGTACGCACCGTGAACACCATCAAAGCCCGCCAGGAGTCGGGCGAGCTCCTGATCCGACAAGGCCGCGCCGACGAGGCCCTCGCCGTCCTCGGTGGACACTCTGCTCAATCTGGTCGTGCTGAGCCCGCCGGACGCCGCAGCTCTGGCGCCGCCCGGGCGGGTGTATGGTCTCGATCGCCACCGCGGTCCAGTCGCCTGCCGATGCCGGGGCGACTGCGATGCACATGGTCGCCCGAAACGATGTAGCGCACCTGGCGGCGCTTGTGGAACTCGTCGAGGCGGGCGCGGTCGCCATCGACGTCAGCGAGTCATGCCCGCCGAGCGACCTCGGACTTCAAGAGCCGGCCTTTCGTGGAAGCCGGCAACGTCACCGTGCTGGACGAGCCGTTCCCCGCCGAGGCGAAGTCGTGCTGACGGGATCGGACTTCGACGCCGACCTCGCTGAACGCTATGGATGGGTCAACCGTGCGGTCCCGGACGCCGAACTGGACGAGTTCGTAACAGACATCGCCGCACGCATGAGCGGCTTCCCCCGTGAGGCACTGATCGCAGCCAAGTCGGCAATCAACGCCATGAGCCTGCCTACTCCTGCTGAAGTACGCGCAGACGCCGTACTGTTCCAGCAACTCGTCCGAGGTGAGGAAGCACAGCAGCGCACGGCTGAGCTGTTCAAGAAGGGCTTCCAGGCCCGTGGGCCACGGTCGACGAGCGGTACGAGCAGTCCCGCAGGTCCCAGATACAGGCCGACAAGACCGAGGGCGCGGCCGAAGCCGAGACGCCGAGCGGTGAAGTCTGCGCAGCGGGCGCCCAGGAGGAGGCCGATGCCGCCTGCCGCCCAGAACAGGCCCAGTACGCCTTCCGGAAGGCCGAGTTCGCGGACGAACAGCACCGGGAGCATGGTGTTGAGGATCTGGGAGCCGAGGTTGGAACACGCCGAGGTGAGCGCGAGGGCCCGCAGCTCCGTGTTGCCGAAGACGTGTCGCAACCCCTCGGCGATCTGCGGCCACAGCCGCGTGGTCGGCCCGTCGGGCGGCGGGGAAGGCGCCGGCTTGCGGCGGATGGCGGTGAGCCGTAGGGCGGAGATCAGATAGCCCACGGCCGCGGACACCACAGCCACGGGTGCCGTCAGTAGCTGGACGAGCCCTCCACCCGCGCCGCGTCCGACCACGGTGCCGGCGGCGATGAGAGTGTTCACGGCGGCATTCGCCCGGACGAGGTCGGCGCGGCCGACCAGTTGCGGCAGCACGCTCTGTGATCCGACGTCGGCGAAGACGGTGGCACAGCCGTGCAGCAGCACGACCACGTACAACTGCCGGAGCGTGAGTGCGTCCAGCCACCAGGCCAACGGGACGGAGGCGAACAGCCCCGCCCGCGTCAGGTCCGCTGCGATCAGGACTCGCCGCTGACGCATCCGGTCCAGCCATGCCCCGGCGGGCAGACCGATGAGGAGGAAGGCAACCGTGCTCAGGGTGGCGAGTGCCCCGACCTGGCCAGGACTCGCGTCGAGAGCGGACACGGCGATGAGCGGTACGGCAACGTAGCCGATGTTGGTGCCGAGCTGGCCGAAGCAGGTCGCGGCGAACAGTGCGCGGAAGTCGGAGTTCCGCCAGGGAGAGTCGGGTTGCATGATCCGTTCATCCGGTGGTCGATCCGAGGCGTCGCCGCGATCCGGCAGCTCCGTCGGCAGGGCCTCCGGGCTGATGGGTGCGGGTAAGGCCGACGCCGATGAGTACGACTGCCATGCCCGTGACGACGCGAGCGCTCAACTGCTCGTCGAGGACCAGGGCGCCCAGGGCCACCGAGACGACCGGCAGCAGGTACCCGACGGTGGCGGCGGCGGTGGGGCCCTCGTCGGCGATGAGCCGGGAGTTGAGGTGGAACGTGACACCCGTGCCGAAGATGCCCAGGACGATGACGGCGATCACTGCTCCGAGAGTGGCGTCCGCAGGGCCGGGGCCTGCGGGAAGGGCGAGTGTGGTCAGACCCGTAGCGGCGATGAGCTGGGCCGCGGACAGGGCGAGGGGGGCGCCGTCCCGGCGGCCGAGGAGGTGGCGGGCCATGTAGGCGAAGGCGACGGCGTAGCTCACGGCCGCGGCGAGAAGGAGCAGAGCGCCCCAACTGGTCAGGCCGCTCTCGCGCCAGGGGGCGAAAACGAGCAGCACGCCGGCGAAGCCGAGCAGGAGGCCCACCAGACGGAGCGGGTGCCGGCCACGCTCCGTACCGAGAGCGAGGCCGATCCCCATGGACCAGAGGGGAGTCGTGGCGTTGAGGACGCCGGCCACCCCGGAGTCGACGGTCTGTTCGCCAACGCTGAACAGAAAGAACGGCAGGACGTTGCAGAAAAAGGCACCCACGACGAGGTGTCCCCATGTCCGGCGGCTACGCGGGAGGCGCTGGCGGGCCGAGCGGGCGAGCGCCAGAAGGACGGCCGCGCCGAGCGCACATCGGATGACCGTGATGTGGAGAGGGGCAAGGCCGCCGTTGAGTGCGATCTTGATCCAGAGGAAGCTCGACCCCCACAGCACGGCGAGGAAAGCCATGCGCAAGAGGGTTCCTCGCTGGCCACTGAGCACTGTTCGCCTCCTGACGGATGTCCGGCTTTGTACAGTGCCCCGACAGATCCAGTAAGACAAGCGAAAAAGTTTACATGGAGAGTTAAGCTGTACTACATGCTTGACTTGCGACGCATGCAGCTTCTGCGAGCGGTGATCACCAGCGGCTCGGTCACCGCGGCAGCCCGGAATCTCGGGTATACGCCCTCTGCAGTCAGCCAGCAGATGGCGGCGCTGGAGAAGGAGGCCGGGATCACGCTCCTCGAGCGGTCCGGACGAGGCGTGCGGCCGACGGATGCGGGGCGGCTGCTCAACGAGTACGCGACCCTCATCGGCAACCACGCAGCCGAAGCGGAGACCGCGCTGGCCGATCTGAGAGCCGGACGTACGGGGCAGGTGGCGATCCGTTACTTCGCCAGTGCGGGGGCCGCTCTGGTGGCCCCCGCACTCGCACAGCTTCGCCGTGAACAGCCGGGCGTGCAGACCGAGCTGAAGCTGAGCGATCCCGCGGACCCGCTGCCGGAGGTGAAGGACGGCCGGGCCGACCTGGCCCTCGTGGTCCGGCCGCGTGACCAGCCCGCCGTCGACGGTATCCGGTTCGTCTCCCTGCTCGACGACAAGTATCTCGTGGTCCTTCCCGAGGAGCACCGGCTCGCCGCGCAGCGGGAGATCGAGCTGACCGACCTCGCCGACGAGCCGTGGATCAGAAGTGACCGGCCGGGCCCCTGCCTGGACCCCGTTCTCGACGCCTGCGCATCGGCAGGTTTCAGCCCGGGTTTCGTGGTGGAGAGCGAGGACCATGCCACGGCGCAGGCATTCGTGGCCGCGGGGCTGGGTATCGCCCTGATTCCTGAACTGGGGATCGGCGACCCCCATCCCGCCGTGGCCGTCCGCAGGGTCCGCAACCCGGAGCCGGTCAGGTCTATCCATGCGGCGGTGCGGGAGTCGTCACCGGCCGAACAGCCCGCACTGCGCGGGCTGCTCGACGCCCTGCGGACCACGGCGGCCGCTCGGACGGTGGCGCTCTAAGGGCTGTCCCGTAATCCCTGGTGGATCAGCGCACGGCGTCAGATGCGGTGCATCGCAAGGCGGAGGGACGTCCGCATACTGGATGTATTCGGGCGTTCCGACAACGCGGCGAGGTGCCGTAGCTGTCGTCGTGCGCCCGCCAGGGATTACGGGACAGCCCTTAGCTTGATCTTTAACCTGTGCGGCGCGGGCGCGGGGTCGTCGATTTCTTCGTGCGCGCCGCATTGTGGGGTTCGGGTTTGCCGCCTGTGAGCACGTCCTGGCGTGCAGTGGGCTGGTCGTTCCTGCGGCCGGGTGGCCGTCCTGGGCCACACACGGATTCGACGCTGCGAAAAGCATCACCGGCGCAAGAGACACACCGCTGTTGACACCCTCGGCCTCTCCGTAATGATCACCGTGACACCCGCCGACATGACCGACCGCGAACGCCTCTAGCGCCTGCGCGTGAGGCAAGCGCAGATCACGCAGGGCTGGGCCGACTACGGGACAGCCCTTAGCTCGTGAGCTGGTCCGACGACTTCCTCAACATGACGCTCGAACCCGCTTTTCGCCCCCGCGGGGCGAAGGGCTTCGTCGTCCTGCCCCGGCGGTGGAAAGTCGAACGAACCGTGGGGTGGATCATGAATGCCCGCAGCAACGTCCGTGACTACGAGCGCTGGCCACAGCACTCCGAAGCACACCTGCCCTGGACACTCATCGCCCTCATGACCAGGCGCCTGACCCGCAAGGGCCCCGCGCCAACTGGACACAGAAAACCTGCCGTCGACGGCTTGGCCAGCAAGCCTTGTCGCCGACGTCAGTGCATCTCGACGCGAGCGGTGGGGAGGTTTTCGAGAATTGTCGCGACGGTCTGCTCCGGTGTCTGCTCCGAGGTGTCGAGCCAGAGCCCGATACGCGGAGTCTCCCCACGCAAGGATTGATCGAGAGCATCCACCGTCCAGACCCCGTACCCGGTCTTCCGGCGTCCCGCCTCTCTGCTTTTCACAGCAGTGGTGGAGGGAGCCAGAACAACGACGTAAAAAGGGCGTGTGCGCACGCTGGTGACGTACTGGGACAGGTCAGCCCCCAGAATGATGTCCTGCACAATCGCGGTCCATCCGTGACGCGCGTATTCGTCGGCCACAAGTGCGGACAGTCGGTAGCGCAGTTCCAACTGGGCTCTGGCTTCTGCAGTTTCCTCGGGTAGCAGTTCCTCTCGGCCTGAGACCACCATCCGCCGAAAGATGTCGCCGCGCACATGGGCAGCCCGAGGTAACCGCCTGGCAAGCAGGTCGGCCACAGTGGACTTTCCCGCCGCCATCACACCTGTGACCAGGACGACCGCAGAATCCAGTTCCTTCGCCACAGGGACCTCTCGCTCAGGGACGGCATCCGAATCAATCAGCATGCCTGACAGTCTGCTGGCACAGCCCGAGACGAGGCATCCGGATTTCCCGCACGGGCGCGGCAAATCTCCTGAACTCTGTGGATTCTCGAACACTCACTACGGTTCACAGCAACCGCCCCTCCTCACATGCCGAGGCCGCGGGCCACTCTTCCAGGACGAGGATGTCGTCGCCTTCGGCTTCCGCGAGTCCGCCGAGTCCGCCGAGTCCGCCGAGTCCGCCGAGTCCAGGATGCAGCCTCTGCCGCCACAGCTGCACGCGATCGACTCGGCGGTGTGCGTACGGCCGGCGCCGCCGCGGCAGCGCGCCGCGCGGCGGGCCGACACCGGCGGCAAAAGCGCCGATACTGGATTCACCTCGACGTCGACGTCCTGGATGACGCGATCATGCCTGCCGTCGACTACCGCTTCCCCGGAGGACTGGCCTGGGCAGAACTGGAGAGCGTGCTGCGGACAGCACTGGCCGGCGACCGAGCCGTCGGTCTTGACATCACGATCTTCAACCCGAGGGCTGCAGCGCGGACCGTATTCGGCAGCACTTGTTCAGTCGTCTCGGGCAGGGCGATGTCCACCCGGCCGTTCACTATGAGGAGCGGTCAGGGGCAAGGTGAGGTATCCCGGAGTCATGGGTTTCGGTCAATGGCTGCAGTCGCTCCACGGCAGTACCCGCCAGAGCAGGGCACTCATCGTGGTGCCGTTCGCTCTGATCGCCGTCGTGACCGTCGTCGACATCATCGCTCCGCCAGAGGTCCACCTTGGTCCGTTTCTCGTAGCGGCCCCGGCACTCACAGCATCGTTCGCCGGCCCGCGCCTGACCGCGTTCGTCGGTGCGGTCGCCGTACTGGCTCAGACCATGGTGGCCGTGGCGCGCACCAGCATCAACGATCTCAACCACACCTACCAGATCATTGCGCTGTTCTTGATCTCCGCGATGGTCACCTTCTTCGCCCACCTGCGAGAACGTCACGCAACGGAAATGGTGCAGCTGCGCTCCGTAGCCGAGGCAGCTCAGCGTGGGGTGCTCCGGCCCCTGCCAGCACGCAGCGGTCCGCTACGCCTGGCCTCGGTGTACCTGGCCGCCGAAGCAGGAGCCCAACTGGGCGGAGACCTCTATGCAACCGCGCGCACCGCCGAGGGAACCCGCGTAATCATCGGCGATGTCCGGGGCAAGGGCCTCGACGCCATCAGCAGCGCCGCCGGCGTTCTGGGCGCCTTCCGAGCTCTGGCCCGCCAGGAACCACACCTGCCCGATCTGGTGGCCCGCCTGGAGACCAGTGTGGCTGCGCATCAGATCGATTTCCTGCACGAGACCGAGGACGAAAACATCGCCGAGGACTTCGTCACGGCAACCGTGCTGGACATTCCCCATGCCTCTGCGGTGCTCCGCCTCGTCAGCTGCGGACATCCGCCGCCACTGCTCCTCCGCGCAGGTCAAGTGCGTTCGCTCGACGCCAAAGAACCAGCCCCGCCACTCGGAATCGGGCAACTGACGGCCACCCATTTCACGGAAGAGGTATTCACCTTCGATGCCGGTGACACGCTGCTCCTGTACACGGACGGGGTCACCGAAGCCCGTGACCGTTCCGGACTCTTCTATCCACTGACCGAACGGGTAGCCACACGGTGCGAGGAAGGTCCCGAGGCACTACTCAAGTATCTGTGCGCAGACCTCCTGCGACATGCGGGCGGCCACCTCGGCGACGACGCAGCCATGGTCGCGATCGAACGGCTTCCCTGACCGAATAGGGCCGGAAGCGCTGAGGCCCCCGCGACTGCAACAACCTCGGCAAGGTCGGAGGGCTCTGCGCTGCCCTCAAGGACCCCGCCCAGCGGCTCCCCCGGCGAAGAACGCGTACTGCTGCGCCTACGCCGCCGACTGGGCCGGTGCAAAGCTGCGATGGAACCTCACCGCCGAAAAGGCGGAGAAGACCGCACTCCTCGAACTCGCCAAGGCCTGCACCGACACCGTCGTCGAGCTCGAAGAGGTCGCCGAGTAATGCTCGCAGCACCGTCCCCCTCCCCAGCATCCTGGTGAGGCGACGTCCGACGCCAAGCGGCACTCAGTCGACCATCCCATGCTGCAGCCCTGTGGTCGTGGCAGGGCGGTTAGAGCGGGGCGTCCACCCTTGCAATCTCGGTTCTTGGAGCCCGGGGCCCGGGTCAGGTCAGGCAACGAGGGTCCGCACGCCGACCACCGAGGCGACGGCCTCGTCGAGTATCCCGATGCACTGCTCCACCTGCTCGTCCACCACGGTCCGTGGTGGCAGAACCTTCGCCACCTCGTCGTGCGGCCCGGCCGTCTCCAGCAGCAGACCGCTCCGGTAGGCGGCCTCGCACACCTCACGGCCCGCGCCCGGGCGGTCGAAGGGCAGACCCCCGGCCAGACCGCGCCCGCGCGGGACGTCAGCACGTGCCGGCGGGCGGTCTCCGCAAGGGTGTGGCCCACCCGTTCGCCTCGCTGGGTGGTTCTGGCTACCAGCGCGCCGTCGGACCAGAACTGCACTGGTACCGGGCGGCGGTGACGAATGCCGGGGTGTACCCGGGGAAGGTGCCGTTGTGCTCGCCGGGCTTCCACGTCTTACTCGGAACGCATCAGCGTCAGGGGCATCCCGTACCCGCTGACGGACTTGGACAAGCAGACGATGTCGGGGACGATCCCGGCCTGCTGAAGGAAAAGAACAGCCTGGTGCGCCCGCAGCCCATCTGGATGTCGTCCACCACCAATAGCGTGCTGTGCTCCCGGGTCCAGGGGGCCAGCGCGCGCAGCCAGGCCGGACGGGCCGGGTTGACCCCGCCGTCGCCCTGCACGGTCCCCACCACGACGGCGGCGAGCGGCTCGTCACCGGCGGTGGTGTCCAGCGCCGGGGCGCCCCGAGCCACCGCCTGCTCGTCGTCTGCGGTGCGTCGAAGGGCACCGGCACGGTGTGCGGCAGCGGCACCCCCGCCGCGGCGCGCTTCATCGGATTGGCGGTGACCGCCAGCGCCCCAAGCGTCATCCCGTGGAAGCCGCGCTGGAAGTAGGCGACGGTGTGCCGCCCGGTGACCTTCCGGGCGAGCTCGAGTGCGGCCTCGACCGCGTTGGTTCCGCCGGGCCCAGGGAACTGGAAGCGGTAGTCCAGGCCGCGCGGCGCGAGGACCAGGTCCCGCAACTGCTCCAGGAAGACGCGCTTGGCCGCGGTCTGTACCGCTGCTCAGCAACGGCCCGAAGACCAGGTCAATGCCCGTAAGCTCGGCGAGAAGGGCGGGATTCGGCTCTCACGGGCCAATGCCGCAGCATTCATGCTCCAGCAGGCCACCGACTCCCGCCATATCGGCGAGGCGCCGTTCATCAGCGACAAGGAGGCACGCCAGAGGCACGCCACGGCCGGACGCGGCCCCGGACCGGGCTACCGCCGGGCGAGGCCTTCGAGCCTTTCCACCGGCGGCGCGGCCACACCACCGCTGGTGTAGGTGAAGCGGCGGCCGCGGCGTTCTTCCTGGCGGCGGTATTCGCGGTTGTTGATGTGCCACGCAGGATGGACGTCTCGGAGTCCGGCACGGCAAGCTCCTGTCAGTCGCGGTCGGGTGCAGTTTGCGACTGGTGCCCGAGCGGCCGGGCCGGTCTCCGGGGTCGCCGTCACCCGACGCATCCGAGTCCTGGGGCACCCGTCGACCACGCTCAGCGCAGTGCGTCATTCAAGGAGATCACCATGGAAGCAGCTGACATGGCGGACGAGAAATCCTGGTACGCGGTTCGCTGCGTGTTCCAGTGGGACGCCGGGGAGGACGCACCTTACGAGGAGCGCCTGACATTGTGGCAGGCCGCCTCGATGGGCGAGGCCATCGCCAGGGCCGAAGGCGAGGCACAGACCTATGCAGAGGAAAATGGCCATCGCTACCTGGAGCTGGCCCAGTGCTATCGCCTGGCCACCGCAGGACGGCCGGGCGACGGAGACGAAGTCTTCTCTCTACTGCGCGACAGTCCCCTCGGCGAGGAAGCGTATCTGGACCACTATTTCGACACCGGCCGAGAGCATCAAGCCACCACAACCGACGAATGACGGCCGCACCCAGAGTCCGGGCTGTGCAGCATCTGAGGGTCAGCCTCCCGGGCGGATGCCCACGGAGTCACTGCTCGGTCTCCACCCCGTCTTGTGCAGGTCCTTCACCTCCGCGCGACCTCCTGAACGTCCAGCGCTGTTGATGAGGAGCGTGTCCTCGGCCGCGCGCCAGTCCGGGGCAGGCTGACGCCTGCGGGGGGGTGGGCAGGAGCTCGGCGAGCTGATTGAGTTCTGGACTCATTGATTGTCTCTTTGCCTGGTGTGTACGGATGAACGTGCTCAGGAGGACGGCGCGCCGTAACCGGGGCGAAGGGGCCGTGGGCAACTCTTTCGGCTGAGTGGTCCTCATGGGCGACGGATATCGGGAGGTTGAGGCGCATGCTCGTCCTCGGGCGCTCACAGGTCGAGGCGCTCCTTGACGTGGAGCGGCTTGTCGAAGCCCTGGCCCCGGTCATGGAGGACCTCAGCGCAGGTCGCGCTTCCGCTCCGAACCGTATCGCCGCGCTGGTGCCCGAACGTGAGGCATTCCTTGCGGCCATGCCGGGCTATGCTCCGTCGGCCTCGGCGCTGGTGACCAAGCTGGTCTCTCTCTTCCCGCGCAACGCCGGGACACTGCTGCCGACGCACCAGGCGATGATCGTCGTGTTCGATCCGGCCACGGGAGAGCCGACGGCGTTGCTGGACGGTACGGCCATCACAGCTATGCGGACCGCAGCTTGTTCGGCTCTGTCCGCACGGCTGTTGGCTCGTGAGGACGCGACGGTGCTCGCAGTGTTGGGCACCGGCGTGCAGGCCCGCTCCCACGCCCGCGCGATGTGCAAGGTCCGCCCGATCCGGCAGATTCGGGTGGCAGGCCGAAATCCGGCAAAGGCGGCCGCCCTGGCCGACGACCTCTCAGCAGAGCTGAAGGTCGAAGTCACGGTAGCGTCCACCTACGCCGAGGCGTTGGACGGCGCGGACCTCGTCGCCGCTGCCACCCACGCCCTCGAACCCGTCATCCGCCGCCGCTGGCTAACGCCTGGGGCACACGTCACCTCCGTAGGGTTCAATCCGGCCGGCCGTGAGATCGATGACGCCACGATCGCCGAGGCACTGGTGTGCGTCGAGTCGCGGCAGGCGGCGCTCGCCGCTTTCCCGGCTGGCAGCAATGATCTGCTCATGCCGATCCGCCACGGCGTCATCACGGCTGACCACGTCCACGCCGAGCTGGGTGAAATCATCGCCGGTGACAGACCGGGCCGCGCGTCACCGGATCAGATCACTTTGTACAAATCGGTTGGCGTAGCAGTACAGGACGCCGCTGCCGCGGCCTTGGTCGTCTCCATCGCACGCGCACGGTCAATCGGTGAAGACATCTCGCTGCGATGACTCCGATACTCGACTCGGTCAACCATTGCTCGGTGACCTCACGGCGAACCCGCAGCCACCCACAAGTCGGCTGAACACGTTCGCCTGTATGCGACTGAGCACAGCAAGGTGTATGCCGACACCGGGGACTCGGAGGGTCTCGGGATGCTGCCCTCCAGACCGGCAATCGTCGCCGCCCCGAACTTTCGGCGCGTGGGCGCCGGACGTCCGGCCGTGCCGGCCCAAGGTTCTTCGGAAAGTGTGGGTTCGCGGTGCAGGACCGCCACTACGTGTGGGGCAACCACGCAGACGAGGCGACCCTGCGCGACAACCGCGGCCGCCCCATCGACACAGACACCTGGGGCCGGGGCCACCACCGCCGCTGACACCAGATGGTGAGCAGCGGGCCGGCCCACAGGCGCAGGCAGCTCCGTCTCCTCCGTAGGCCGTGTGCCGGGCAGTCTCACCTGCCCGGCACACACGCACGCACGCGGCGCAACGGGTCGACGCGTCCAGGGGCTGAATGTGGTCAGACCACCTCGTCGTCCGCTGGCCACTCGCGCGGAGGATGCGTCAGCGCTGCCCGGCCGCTGGCGTCGCCGACACCAAGCCCGATCCCGAGCCGGCCACCACTGCCGTCAAGTCGCCTACTCTGCCTGAGCGCACTCGATCACGTGAGCATGAAGTCCCGGGGCACGAACCCGCGTCACGGCAACGAGCGTGTGAGCCATACCACTTCACCGCTGTCGTCCGTGGAAACGTGATCCCGCTCGAACCCGAGCTTCTCAAGGACACGGAACGACGGTGTGTTCCATGTGCCGACGGTCGACCAGAGCCGTTTCCGCCCGGTCGCTGTAGCGGCATCGAGCACCGCGCCGGCCGCCTCGGTGGCGTAGCCACGCCCATGCGCGCGCTGGAACAACTCATACGCGATTTCAGGCTCCTCCACGGTGGAGCGGCCGATGATCAACCCGCAATAGCCGATGAAGTCGCCTTCGTCACGGCGCTGGATGGGCAGCAGGGCGATCCCCGTTGTCGCCGTTGCGGTGAGCTGCTTCGCGATGAGCGTCCGGGTGTACTCAACCGTGGGCGTCCCGTTGCCCCGTTCGGAGTGCAGGGCGCGGAGCTCAGCGGCGTCCGACTCGGCCCACGGCCGCAGTATCAGCCGCTCGGTCTCAAGGTGGAACGACATCGTCTCGTACATAGACATGCCCGTACTCTGCCCCACGCTTCATCACGAACTACAGCTGAAGTACTGGCCCTGGAACTTTGGCTCCAGGTCGGGAACGCGCAGGCAACCTACGAGCAGCTCGCCCGGCAGGATGTCGATATGCTGCGGCCGCCCGAAAGAGAACCCTGGGGACTGTTCGAGATGCGGAGCGCCGATCCGGACGGCGTAAAGATCTACATCGTCGACGTGCCCAAGGACCGCCCGGCGGCCCGGCCGGGCGAGGTGACGACCCCAAAGACCCTTCCCACCTGCTTGCTTCACCCGGTACGGTCTCGATCATGCTCCCAATACGGGGAGCCCAGGTGTTCCGCGCGCGGACGCCCCAGCAGTTCCCACGTTGAGAGCAGGTTTCGTCCATGGCATGTCGTATCAGTGAGCTGGTGCTCGGTTGCCGCGACCCCGAGGTGCTGGCGCGGTTCTGGTGCGAGGTCCTGGACTTCGTTGTGCTCGATCGCGAAGGGGACGACTGCTTCGAAATCGGGCCGCGCGAAGGGTTCGGCGGCCCGCAGCCGACGATTATCCTCAGCCGCAGGGACGAGCCCGAGCCGGGGAAGCCCCGGCTGCACATCGACGTCAACGCCACCGACCGCGATCAGGACGCCGAACTCGAACGCCTCCTGAAGCTCGGGGCGCGGCCGGCTGACATCGGCCAGACCGGCGAGGAGCAGTGGCACGTTCTTGCCGACCCCGAGGGCAATGAGTTCTGCCTGCTCAAGGCCCGCCTCAACCCGCTCTGACGGCTCTGTGTCCCCGGTGCGGCCCCAGGGCCTGACGGCAATTGGACGAGAACCCGGGACACCGAGGTTGCCTGTCCTGGGTGTTAGGCGCTCTCCAGCCGGGTGCACAGCACGCACGGGGGACGTCTTGCCGACACGCCGGTCGGGGACCGGCCGGTACTGATCAAGCTGACAGTGCGGCGGCTCTCCTGCGAGAACGTTCTTTGCGCGCGGTGGACGTTCGCCGAGCAGGTCGAGGGCCGGACTGTTCGCTACAGCCGCCGCACATCTGCCGCCCGGCGGGTTCTGGAGGCTGTCGCCGTCGCTCTCGTTGGTTCGGGCCGGGAGCCGTCAATCACGAAATAGATCCCGTGATTGAGGAACAAAGAGTGAGTCCCTCGACGACTCGGCGGGGGTACGCCATGGAGATCACCGTCCAGTGGATACGGACGTCCTGGACGAAGGAGTCCCGGGGAGGGGAGGCTGCCTCGCGCAGGAACGCTGCCCCGGTCGGCTTCGCTCTCCCGCATGATGCGGCCTCCCTCGCGCATGTGATTCGCATGCATGAGCGTGACGCCTTCGAGCCGTATGACAGCCAGGAAGAGCTGAGCAAGGTCGATGTCCAGCTCCGTGAGACAGATGGTCGGCTCCGCGTGCTTCCACGGGTGCAGCCCTTGTTTGCCCTGCCGCCTCGGCAGCGGCGACCCCCAGGTGTCCGGCTCATCCCTGGCCAGTGGGTGCGGTGGCAGCTCAACTACCGCTTCAGCAGCGCTCTGGGGATCCGGGGCTGGTCGTACTGGCTGGACACGTTCAACATCGCCTACGGCCCCGTGAACGCGAATGTGTTCCTGTCCACGCCCACCGTGTTCATCGACGAACGAGGACCGCTCCGATAACCCCGTCCGGACCGTCGACCACGAGCCCAGGTGACGTTGTGTCACCGAGGCTAAACCCCGTTACCACGACACGCGCCCGCCCGAGGGCGGGCACCCTCGGGATGTCGACGCCCGCATGTACGGGGACTGGTACCAGCGCACCGGCCCCGGCGCCGAGCTTGGTGCGGGCGTCGGCCGCGGTCGTGACGCCCTCGGTGCGTTCCAGGGCCTGAAGGCGGCAGGGCGGTCAGTCGCAGCCGGGACGGCAGCCGCGCACGTCCACCTCGGCGTTGACAGCGCGCCCACCACCGCGGCGGTGGGCGCGCAGCGTCCCTTGCCCTGCCGTGCCTCGCGGCCCTCCACCACCTGGTGGCGGCCCACGTGAGTGTGCGGCCGGCGTCGTGTCAGCGGTCCTGGGTCATCTGGTCATCACGATCGGTGTCGCTCGGGCCCAGTCGCACGCAGCATTCGCCGGGCTCGGGGGCCAGGACGGCGTGGATTCCGTTGACCTGCAGGCCGTTGAGATAGCCGCTGAGGAAAGCCTGGTTCATACCGCACACCAGGTCAGGGGCCTTCGCGGCCAGCGGGTGGAACGGGCAGTTACGCAGCCGGAGCTGGGTGGGAGTTTCACGGACGGGTTCGTATCCGTACTGGTCCAGCAGCCGCTCACAGGCGGTCAGCCCGCGCTCGGGTCCCAGGCGGCCCGGACGGGCCTCATCCCTGGCGGCCCCGCCCATCTGCCGACCGCGCTGCTCGGCGGTCCGTACCGCTGCCTGCGCGGCATTCTCGTCGGAACTCTCGGTCAGAACGGCATCCAGGAGAAGGTCCGCCAGGAGTTCATGGCGCCGGTCGGGGATGCTCACGGTGATCTGGGCATCGGTGGGTTCGTACACCTTCGGCTGTCTGCCGACCTTGCGGATCCCGCCGGGCGTTTCGTAGCGGGCGCGCAGCAGGCCGGCGTCGACGAGTTTGTCGAGGTGGAAGGCGGCGAGTTTGCGGGATATGCCGACGCTGGCGGCGGCCTCGTCGCGGGTGACGGCGCGCCGGGCGCGCCGGATGAAGGTGAACATGCGCCGCCGCGAGTCCTCGCTCAGGACGCTGACGGAGTCGATGGCGGTGTTGGCTGCGTCGGCCTGCGGAGGCGGAGTCGGGTCAGAAGCCACCAGACCACGATATCTCCTACCTGTGTGGGCGCAAGTGTTCTGTTGGCTTTCTGTACTGCTACCTTGACGTCCGCACTGAATAAGACCAAGATTTGTTGGTGAAACTAGGAGGTTGCGATGCCCACTGAGTCACAGCTTCAGGCGAAGCGTCCGGTCAGCGCCTCGCTCGCCGGACCGTACGGCCACCCCTTCCATCCGATCCTGGTGACCGTGCCGATCGGTGCCTGGGTGACCAGCCTGGTGTTCGACATCGCTTCCCACGTCGTGCACCGTCCGGGATTTTTGACCCAGGGCTCGGAATGGTTGATCGCCGTAGGCGTGATCGGAGCCCTCCTGGCAGCCATGGTCGGATTCCTCGACCTGTTCGCGATTCCGGCCGGCACCCCGGCCTTTCGCACCGCTTTGGTCCACATGACACTGAACCTGCTGGTGACCGCCGCCTTCGCCGTCAACTTCCTTTGGCGTTACAGCACCTACACCGATGGCGGAAGTGTCGGCCTCGGCAGGCTCCTTCTGTCCGCACTCAGCGTGGCAGCCCTGGGCGTGTCGGGGTTTCTGGGCGGCAAGCTCGCCTACCGCTACGGCGTACGGGTCGCCGACGAAAACACCCAGGCCGAGGGATACACGCCCGGCCGCAGCGCCCGGGACACCCGCTCTGCCGTGTGACCCGCCCGCGCACCCTCCACGGCGGCCGGTGTCGTCCGGCCGCCTTCGATACCGTCATCACTCGGGAGTTCCCATGGACATCGCCGCACTGATCACCTGGGTGGTCACCGCCCTGGGCGGGTTCTACATGCTCGGCACCTGGATCCAGCGCGGGGGAATCCGGCAGCAGCAATCGGGCACCAGCCGGCTGCCCGCCCCGGTGATCTTCGGGCACTTCGCCCTGGCCGCGATCGGGCTCGTGGTGTGGATCATCTATGTCGTGGCCGACCAGACCGCCCTGGCCTGGACCGCCTTCGGTCTGCTGCTGCCGGTCGCCCTGCTGGGATTCGTGATGCTGGCCCGGTGGATCCCCGTCTACCGAGAACGCGCCACCGCCGGGCCGACACCGGCCGCAACAACGGCTCAGGTAACCGAAGGGACCGTCCCTGCCGAACGGCACTTCCCGCTTGCTGTGGTGCTGGCACACGGTCTGTTCGCCGTGGTCACCCTCGTACTGGTCCTGCTCACCGCCCTCGGCATCGGCGGCAGCTGACATGACCGAGCGCCCGCACCGCACCACCGCCCGAATAGATCCGCCCGACATCGACGCGACGGCGCCCGCACGTCCCGCCCTGCGGGTCGTCCACCAGCCCAGCGGCATCGACCTAGCGGCCGCGGAAGCCGCGGCCGGCCAGTTCCTCAGCGCACTCGGCATCTCCACCGACTCGGAGAGCCTGCGCGGCACACCGGGCCGGATGGCCCGCGCCTACGCGGAGTTGTTCAGCCCGCGCGCCTTCGACCTGACCACCTTCCCCAACGACGAGGGCTACGACGAACTCGTCCTGGCCCGTCGCATTCCGGTCCGAAGCGTCTGCGAGCATCACCTGCTGCCGTTCGTCGGAACCGCCCACGTCGGCTATCTGCCCGGCGCCCGCATCCTGGGCCTGTCCAAGCTTGCACGCGTCGTCGAGCACTTCGCCTGCCGCCCGCAGGTCCAAGAACGCCTGACCAAGCAGGTCGCCGACTGGCTGCAGACCCAGCTGGAACCCAAAGGCGTCGGCGTGGTGATCGAAGCCGAGCACTCCTGCATGACCCTGCGGGGTGTCCAGGCCACCGGGTGCAGCACCATGACCTCCACCATGCTCGGCCTGCTGCGTTCCGATGCCCGCTCCCGCAGCGAATTCCTCGCCCTGACCGGCGCGGCCTCCTGATTCGGCAAAGCCGCACACACCCGGCCCGACATCGGAAGACCACCGCGCGTGGAAATCTGGATCAACCCAGTCTGTTCCAAGTGCAGCACCGCGCTGTGTACTGGACGCCGAGGGCGTCCAGCTACACAGCGCGGCACTACTTGGGCCCGGCTCACCGCTCTCGTACCGTCCCTCACCGGCATACCCGTCGAGATACACCACCCGCCGGTCCTGGGGCTTCCTGCTCGTCCGCCCGCCGAACGGCGGAAGATAACGCGGCAGCAGCTCGTGCTGGGACACACTCGGCAACGCCTTGCCCTGCCAGTACGTGCCGGACGCCCCAACCGGCATCGCCCCCCAACCCTCTACCGCCTATCACACACAGTGACGCATCCGTCCGGCATGATCGCAGGAGCGCGGAGAAGCTCTACGCGAACCGCTACATGTCCGGTGGGTTCGACCCTCCGGACCAGCCGGACAATCCGTTCTGGCGTAATGAGTGGATCCCGTTCCTGTCGGACCAGGACGGCTGGATGGGAAAGTTCATCGACGCGCGGGACGGGCGGATCGGCAGTTGGTTCGTGGGTGATATCACGACCACGGGCGAGTACGAATCACTGGCTCACTATTTCGACTCCGTGGCGGAGATGCTGACGAAGATCGCCGATGGAAACTATCCGGTCTGCGAGGTCGCCGAAGGGCGACTCGTCTGGTCGTGAGACAAAAAACCAGCCGCGTCGGTCCCACTGGATGACCGTCATCGCCAAAGCCGTCCTCCCTGGGGAGGCGACGGTGAAGAAGCATTTTCAGCGTTGACGCTCCAGGGTGAGAATGGCCGCGGCGATGGCCGTCATGCGGTTGGGACTGACGCGGGCTTTGCGGAAGACGTGCCAGGACTTCAGTCTCGCGACGCTTCGTTCGACTGGTGCTCGTGCCGCTGACAGGGCCCGGTTGACCGTCCGCCGGGTCGGGCTGAGGTCCTGGTGCGGAAGTCGCCTGATCGGCGTGGTCACCCAGGAGCCGGCTCCCATGTAGGCGCGGTCGGCAAGGACCGGAATGCCCTGGCGCTCGCAGATCCGGATGACTCGGTGGGTGCGGGCCGCGCTCAGGTCATGGGTGCGGCCGGACAGGGCGGGTGAGATCCACAGCAGGTTGCCTGCGGGATCGGCAACTACCTGTACGTTCACGCCGTGGCGGCGGTGCTTGTGGGAGAAGTCGGCCCGGCCGTCACCGACGCGGTCGCACTCGGCGAGTGTTCCGTCGAGCAGGACGTACTCGGGATCGCTCTCCCGCAGGGCACGCAGCAGCCCCGGCGCCCGCCGGGACAGGTGACCGACGAGGGCCGTCACGTAGGCGTGGGCCGTGCCGACGGATATGCCGAAACCGGCGGCGATCCGCGCGAGCGCGTCGTGTCGGCGCAAGTAGACCAGGCCGACGAGAGCGCGCTGGTAAGGCGGGAGCTTGCAGCGGCGGCCACCCTCACGGGTGACGATGAGCATGGTTACCCACTCGACCAGAGCATGCGGCAGGTCGAGTGCGGCACGATAGGGAACCAACGAGACTCCTGCGCTGCTGAGTTGAGACGTCGAACACCTCTCTCAACGGCACAGGAGCCTCGTGCGTTGCGGGAGACCAGCCCGTCACCCGATCGGTGGCCACTCTGAAGACGCTCATTGTTCACGGCCGGGGGTTATCCCCACTGCCGATCCGGATGAGCACCCCATCGCATCGGCCGGAATTCTCTCAGGCATCGTGAACGCACGTGGAGGGAGCGGGGTTTGAAGTGCTCTCCCCGGCCGGTCGCCGCAAGCCGCGGCAACCGGGGTCGCTACGACGGAGGTAGAACACGTGATCAAGCACAAGCGTGCGCTGTGCGGCGCACTCACGCTGGCCGTGGCGGTCGGGGTCGTGGGAGGCATACAGCCGGGTAGCGTCTTCGCGGCGACCGCCGCCAAATCCACCCCTGCACAGTCCACCAACTCCGCCGACGAAGCTCGGCTACGCGAAATCCTGCACCGGCTGACCACGGTTGACGGCGGGCCCGGAGCGCTCGTCGAAGTGCGCAACCAACATGGCAGAACGGCTCTGACCAGCGGTGTCGCGGACGTGAACAGCCAGACACCGGTGCGCGGCGACAGCAGATTCCGGATCGGCAGCATGACTAAACCCTTCGTGGCCACGGTCGTGCTCCAACTGGTGGGAGAGCATCGCGTCGCCCTCGACGCACCGGTGGAGCGCTACCTGCCCGGCGTCGTCCGCGGCAACGACAACGACGGGCGGGAGATCACCGTCCGCCAGCTCCTGCAGCACACAAGCGGCCTGCCCGACTACCTCGACCATCTCAACCCGCAGGATGTCCTCAAGGACCCGCTCGCTCACCACGACACCCGCGATCTGGTGAACATCGCACTCACCCAACCCCGGACGTTCAAGCCCGGCTACGGCTGGAGCTACTCCAACACGAACTACCTGCTGGCGGGCATGCTCATCGAACAGGTGACCGGCCACCCCTACGGCGAAGAGATCCGCCGACGCATCATCCAGCAGCTCGGCCTGCACGAGACGTCCGTGCCGGGTGACGACACGGCGATCCCCGGACCGCACCCGCGCGGATACGTGCGGCCCGGCGAGGACGCGCCGCTCATGGACCTCACCGCGATCAACCCGTCGATCGCGGGCGCGTCCGGCGACATGATCTCCAGCACCGGCGACCTCAACCAGTTCCTGGACGCACTCCTGCGCGGCAGGCTGCTGCACCCGGCCCAGCTCAAGGCGATGATGAAGACCCAGCCGACCGGCGACCCCGACGGTCGGGCGTACGGCCTCGGCCTGGAGAGCAGGACGCTGCCCTGCGGCGGCCTCTACTGGGGGCACGGCGGCGACATCTTCGGGTACGAGACCGTCGGCGGTGCCACGATCGATGGCAGGCAGGCCACGGTCATGGTGAACCTCGATCCGGGCGGTACGGACGCGCAGGCCGACGACATGGAGGCTGCTGTCCAGACGGCGCTGTGCGCGGGCCGGCCCGCGCACTCCCAGTAGTACGACCCCGGTGGCGGCAACCGAAGGCGGGACCATCCCAGCGACTCCCCCGCGACTCGGAGGTGCTGGGACATCCGGCGGCCTCGTAAGGGAGCCACCCCCTACGCGACGAAGGGCCACGCGGCGCTGATGGGGACGCCGATCGCGCCCGGCCGCGACCCCGTGCGGCCCGTCGCCGGTTGAGTCCGATCTTCCTCGGTTCGTGATCACTCGATCGTGGTACTGGTCGTCGCACCGGCCGCCTGTTGGGCATGACCATCGAGGTTCGTCCGCCGCAACCCGGACGACCAGGGCAAGGGCTTCGTCCCACAGCCCAAGCGGTGGATAGTCGAGCCGGTCAACGGCACGTTGATGCTGCACCAGCGGCTGGCTGGGGAGTACGACCACCGGCCTGACACCTCCGCCTCGCGGATCTACTGGGCCTCCATCGCGAACATGACCCGGCGCCTCACCGCACCCACCCCGGGCCGGCGAACTACGCGACCAGATCGAGCACTTCACTGCCGCCCTCACCGAGACCGAAGCGAGCCTCGCGGACCTGGCCACCGCCCGGAGGGTCATCACCGAACTCGCACCGGCCGGGACCGAATCCGATCCACCCGAAGCGAACTCCGCCTACCAGGCCATCGTGAACGCCTTCGACCAACACCTCGACCAGGTGTTTCCGGTCCGCGAGCTGCACGGACTCCTCGGCATGCCCACCGACGACCCGACCGTGAACGTCACCCGCAGCCGCCTCGGACGCCTCACCCGACAAGGCTTCCTCACCCAGCCCGGACGGGGCCGCTACCAGAAACGGACCTACCTCCCTCTCAGACGAAACACGCCACGACGCCTTGCAATCGAGCACCGAAGGAGGGTTCTCGGCTGTAGTGGAGCGTATCCACTGGGGCGTTGCCTTCGTCGGTGTCGGTAGCATGAGCTGCCATACACATTCAAGCCACAGAGAATGACGAGGACTGCATGTCCACAAACACTCTTGCGTCCGGCATCAGCGCAGACTACGCGCAGAGGATCACAGATGATCTCGCAGCGAACCGGGGCGAGCAGGACAGAGCTCGTGCCGAGCTGACCCGGCTGCAGGACGAGCTCATCCAGCTGGAAGAGAGTGAGCAAATCCTGGTCAAGATGCAAGAGGTACTGGACGCTACCGGACAACCGGCTGAGCGAAACGGCAAGGGCCGCAAGGCGGCGTCCGTTCCCGCAGCGCGCCACGCCAAAGGCAAGACGACTTCGCAAAAGGCGGGACGCGGGTCAAAGCCCCAGGCACAGGCTGAACAGGAGACTCTCGCCGACGAGACCACAGCATCCAAGGGCGCCGGCAAGCTGACGTGGCGTGAGCTGGTCATCGGATACCTCGGCGATCAGAAGGAACCGAAATCGTCAGCCGAAGTAACCGCCGCCCTGACCGCGTCACACCCCCAGCGCAATACCCAAGTCGCTGTGGTACGCAATACTCTCGAACAAGGGGTAGCCCATGGGCTGCTGGAGCGCTCCAAGCAAGGACGCTCCGTCTACTACAGCCCTGTCTCAACCCCTGCCGCCGTCACGAAGCACGACGTAGTTGAGGCACCAGCCCACTAGCTGAAACCTTAAAAACGACTGCAGATCCACCTAACCCCATCCCATGATCCCGGTGTCGAGGTGGTCGGGTCGGCGAGTTCGGTTTCAGGGCGTGGACTCCGGCGTCCTTGCGGTTGGGGCTGTCCATTCCGGCGACCCAGGTGACCATCTGGTCCTCCAGCTTCGAGAAGACGCCGACGTGGTGCAGGGGTCCCTGCTCGTAGAGCTGGGCGATCGGTTCGGCTCGGAGACGTTATGAGGAGGCCGCGGGCGTCGCCGCTGCGCTGAAGCTGCTCCCATGCCGGGCAAACGATCTGGCGGGCCATGTCGCCGCCGTCGCCGTAGTTGCACTCGCCCGAGATCGCGTCAGCGCGGAGTACCAGGGCGAGGCGACAGGCGGCGAGGCCCCAGTCGTTCGCGCCGAGGTAGCCGGACCGGTCGTCGAGGACGTAGTGGTGGCCATCGCAGCCGCGGGCTGCGCCGACGATGCCGGTCTCGTCGGACACCGTGGTGTCTCCGTCGGCGCAGTCGACGGCGTCGACGATGCCGGCCATGTCGAGGCCTCCGAATGCAACGCCCGAGGTGCAGTTGGTGTCGATCCAGGCGCAGGCCCGGACTCCGCCTTTCGGGGGCGGGATTTTCTGCTGGTACAGGGCGGCGAACACGCGCTCGCCGCCCCTCCGCGACCAGCACAGCAACAGCAACCGATGCAGCGGTGGGCCGGCATCCAAGCTGTACGCGGGCAGAAGCAGCTGGTCTGCGAGGCCAAGGGCCACACCAGCGAGAAGGGCATCGAAACAGACACCGCCTACGGCCAGTTGCAGCGCCGTATGACGCGCCAGGACCCGCACACGCGCTCGTCGTGCCGTCCTCGTCGGTCAAGGCCGCCGGCCCCGCGTCCCCGCCCACGTCCGGCAACTGCTGTGCATCGACGTGTACGAGGTGACGGACGACGACCAGGTACGCCGGCTGACCGGGTAGAGGCCGTTGTCGCCGCGGAGGATGACTTCGCGGTGGGGGTGGCGCATGTCGTCGCTCAGGTGGATCGCGGCGACAGAGGAGGAGAGGCGGGCTTCGGTGCCGACGAGGGTGGCATTCACCTGCTCTCGAACATCTCGAAGGCCCATCCTGCCATCTCCAAAGCCTGGGCGGACAAGGGCTACCGCATGAAAGCCATCGACCACGGCGCCCGCCTCTGCATCGACATGGAAGTTCTCCGCCGCGACCCCGCCGAGAAGGGATTCAAGGTCATCCCCCGACGTCGGGTGGCCGAGCGGACCTTCGGCTGGCTCATGCGCCACCGCCGCCTCGCCCGCGACCACGAAACCCACCCCCACCGATCCGAAGCCCTGATCAACATAGCGGTGATCGATCTCATGAACCGCAGACTCACCCGCGAATCAACCCCGAACTGGCGAGGCAGCTGAACGGCAGCAGAGTCGCCTTCGTGCGCATCACAGCGGGTAGGGATACAGGCTGACGCTGGCCCGCTCCACACGCACCTCCACCCACGTTCCGTCAACCGCGACCGGTGGCGGCGGGTCGGCGAGGTCGAACAGGATCTGCGAGTCACCCACTTCCAGCACAGCCCCGCCGTCGCCCGTGAGACTCAGGCGGCCCCGGAAAACGACCTGGCTGCCGTCCTCGCTCAACGCAAGCGAGGACAGAGCGACTGACTGCGTGTTACCACCCCAGGCCATGTCCTCATCGACAGTCCACTCCACATGATGCTCGCAGCCCACATCGGTCGGATCCCCGCACCAGAGCGCCACGGCGGTTCCCACACCCGAGCGCACCCGAATCGTCGCAGCCCCGCCGGAGACCTGTCGCACTGCCGCTACCTGGACCAACACCCCGCAATCATCCATGACATGGCTGCATTACCAAACACTCCCGCCAGGACAGGACGCTCTTGTAGTTCCGAGCCGCAGGTGGACCCGACAGCCTGGGCCAGCCACTCCCGAGCAGCCGGACGACAGTTGTGACGGAGCCGGTTGTGCCCGTACACAGCCAGCAGCGGCCGCGCACACCTCGGGGGGTGTGACGACGGTGCCGCCTGTTGCCCTTCGAGCCTTGAAGAAGAGAGACCCTCCAGGAACCTGTTATCTTTACGTGACTTTCGGCGCAACTCTCAGTCAGGTTATGGCCTTGGCTGTTGTCGGAGTCGTGGGATGAGGCTGTCCAGCCGTCTTCCGAGTGGTTCCGTCCGATCAGCTGCCCCATGGGCTGAACCCGAGGATGCGCGTGACCTGTACCGGTTCCACCGAACGGTGCGCCGTCTCATGTTCGGCCAGCAGGCGGATACCGGGCGCAAGGACGTGCAGTTGTACCGACCCCCACGCCTCTCGGCGCCACGGTCCGTCGAGCCTGAGACCCCGTTGCCGCCCGAGTGCGGCGGGTTCGTACGGGGGTCGGCGAGCGGATGACTCCTTCACTCGTAAAGGCGGCCGCGATACGCGGGTCGGCCAGGACTTTCATGGCTGGGTGGTATGACGAAGCATCACAAGGTTGGTTCGGTCATTCGTGCCGCGCGAAGGCGGCTGCCAGGGGGAGTGCGCCGCTGGAAGGCAGCCGGGCAGCGCTCGCGACCGAGGCTGAAGCCTGACTATCCACGGGCCGGCCGACACGGATGGCGAAGATGGGTTCCTTCGTGGAGGCTTGCTCTCGCCTCGTTCCTCATATGCACAGCGTCGCTCACTGCCGTGGTGGGCGTCGCCTATGCGCGTACGGACCTGCCCGAGGACCTCAACGCGTTCGCCACTCAGCAGGACACCGTCTATTACTGGGCCGATGGCTCCCCCATGGCCCGTACCGGCTGGGTGAGTCGCCAGGAGATGCCCCTGTCGAAGATCCCCGAGTCCGTCAGGTGGGCCGTACTGGCGGCCGAGAACGCCAACTTCTATTCAGACCATGGCATTTCGACGAAAGGGATCACCCGCGCCCTGTGGCGCACCGTCGGAGAGGGGGACACCCAGGGCGGATCCACCATCACCCAGCAGTACGTCAAGAACGTCTACCTCTCGCAAGACCAGTCCTTCTCACGCAAGTTCACGGAGATGCTCCTCGCGGTCAAGCTGGACCGCCGGCTGAGCAAGGACACCATTCTCGAGGAGTACCTGAACACCAGTTGGTTCGGCCGTGGCTCCTACGGTCTGCAACGCGCCTCGCAGGCCTACTACGGCAAGGAGGTCACCCAGCTCAATGCCAGTGAGGGTGCTTTCCTCGCTTCCCTGCTCAAGGGAGCGTCGCTCTACGACCCTGCCGTCGATCCCGACAACCGGGAACGCGCCATTGAACGCTGGAGCTGGACGCTGGACCGCATGGTGGAGATCGGCAGGCTGAGCCCGGCTGAACGGGCGCGGTACACCACCTTCCCTCAGCCCAAGGCTCCTCTCAGATCGAACAATGCGGGTGGGCAGGACGGCTATCTCGTCGCGCTCGCGGAGTCGTACGCCAAACGCGCGGGACACATCTCCGACTCCCGGTTCGACCTCGGCGGGTACCAGATCTACACAACGTTCGAGAAGCCGCAGACGGCAGCACTCACCTCGGCCGTGCAGCAGGCCCGCGAAAAGCTTGATCCTCAGCAGCGCAAGGCCGACCGGCACACCCGCTTCGGGGCCGCCTCGGTCTCTCCGGACGGCCGGATACTCGCCGTTTACGGCGGACCGGACTTCCAGAAGCAGGCTTTCAACGAATCCAACGCGAGTACCGTGCCGGCCGGATCGGCCTTCACCCCGTTCGTCTACGCCGCCGGACTTGAGTACGGGGTATCGCACGAGCGCGACGGTCCCCGCACCCCGCTCACTCCCTCGACCCCCTACGACGGGGACAACGGCCTGCCGGTCACAACGCCGGAAGGCCCCTACTGGGACCGCGCCGGCAGGACGGTCAAAGGACACAACGAAGGCAATCGCTCCTACGGCCGCATCGGCCTGCACGATGCCATGGCCCAGGGTGCGGACGCACCGTTCCTTCAGCTCGGCATGGACGTGGGTTTGGGCCGGGTCCGCCGCATCGCCGAGGACTCCGGACTGCTCCCGTCCAGCTTCGGTCCCCCCGTCCCCGCGTTCTCACTGGGCAACTCCACTCCCAGCGCCATACGTATGGCCAGCGCCTACGGGACGTTCGCGGCTCATGGCCTGCACACCACTCCGTACTCGGTAGCCAAGGTCACCCGAAACGGCGAGCCGGTCCCCCTGAGCCGGCCGAAGGCCAGACGAGCCATGAAGACGGCCGTGGCCGACGAGATCACCGCTTCCCTCACCCGGAGTGCGACGAGCTCCGGCACATTTACCGCACCGTCCTCCGGGAAGACCGGAACAACTCAGGACCTGACCGCGCACTGGTATGTCGGCTACACGCCAGAGGCATCCACCGCCGTCGTCACCTACCGGATGGACCTGGCGAAGAGCATCGCACCGCTTCCACTCAAAGGGCTCGGAGGCGACCCGTCCTCCGGCAGAGACTATCCGGCCCAGATCTGGATGAGCTATATGGAGGCCGTGACCCAATGACCCGACGAGACCCGCGCCGGTGGCGTACCGGAAGATATTCTTACTGCCGTCGAGCACCACGCCCGTCACCTGTCGGCCAGGCCGCAATCCTCGTCGGCCGGGCCGGCGTGAGGCGCATATGGATCACAATTCGCGCCCACCCCGGTGCAGTTGCAGTGGTGGCGTCCAGCCTCATCGTGTCGCTCTGCGCGGTCCTCTTGCTCCTCCCATCCGGTGGTGCATACGACGACTCGCCGTCCGGGGCCACCGAGACCGTTGCCGCACCGGAACCCCCCGCCCGGCAGAAGCGCGTCGACGCACATAAGACTGATGCGGAGGCATGGGACGGGAAAGTCAGGATCCTGGGAGACGGCTCCACCTCATATACCGGCCCGCAGCCCCGCCAGCTCAAGCCCGAGAGACTCAAGCCGGGCCAGAAACCGCCCCAGTTCGTCGTCTTCTCCTGGGACGGCGCGCTCGAGGGCGACGACCGGATGCTCTCCCGCTTCCGGCAGGTGGCGAAGGAGAGCAATGCCCACATGACGTTCTTCCTCACCGGTATCTACCTGCTCCCGGAAGATCGCAGCAGTCTGTACCTGCCGCCCCAGCACAAGGCGGGTGCCGCAGCCATCTCCTACCCCACACGCGAGCACATCCGTACGACACTGGAGCAGCTCGGCAAGGCGTGGAAAGACGGCCACGAGATCGGGTCACACTTCAACGGCCATTTCTGCGGAAAGAAGGGAGGCGGCGACTGGAGCACCGAGGAGTGGACACAGGAGATCGACGCGTTCTACTCCTTCGTGCAGAACTGGAAGACCAACACCGGCTATCAGGATCTCGAACCTCTCCCGTTCGACCCGACCCGCGAGGTCGTAGGCGGGCGAGCACCTTGCCTGGAGGGCCAGAAAACCCTGCTCCCCGCCACCAAGGGTTTCGGATGGCGCTACGACGCCAGCTCGCCCGGAGACTTCCAAATCTGGCCTTCGAAGAAGGACGGCATCTGGAACCTCCCGCTGCAGATGCTCCCCTTCCCGGGCAAGGACTTCCAGGTCCTCTCCATGGACTTCAACTTTCTCTACAACCAGTCGGACGGCAGCACCGAGGGCAACCCGGCGCGATACGGACACTGGCGAGAGCAGGCCCGCGACGCCTACCTCGCAGGATTCGAAAGGGTCCTGCACGGGAGCCGCGCACCGATGTTCATCGGCAACCATTTCGAGGACTGGAACGGCGGGATATACATGGATGCCGTCGAGGACGTGATGCGCAGCATCTGCCCCCGCAAGGAAGTGCGGTGTGTGTCCTTCCGCGAACTGACCGACTGGCTCGACGCGCAGGATCCCAACGTGCTTGCCCAGTGGCGAACCCTCGATCCCGCTCAGCCATCCGGTTGGTAGCAGTAGCGACCTCGTGCGTGGTCAGCGGTGACGATGGCCGCACCGGCTCGTCGGACCGTTCGTGGTGGGGATGCAGGCGCGTACGTTGATCATGTCGGAGCGTCGGGTCACAGGGCTGTCAGCGGACGTGATCGCTGATCTGGTGGCAGAGTTGGGACCGGTCTGGCAAGCCCGCAGAGATGCCGAGCTGCTCGATCGACGGCGTCGGCGAGCGGTCGGAGCAGGCGCGAAGTACAAGCTGGTCTTCGCCGACCGGCTCCTGGCCACCCTCGTTCATCTGAGGCACGGCGTTACCCATGATGTGCCGGCCTGCTGGTTTCAGGTGGACCGGTCGACCATCACCCGTGCGGTCGGCGAGCTCCGGCCTCTGCTCGCCGACCGCGGCTGCCGCATTGAGGGCGGCCTGCAGTTCCGATCCCATCGGGGTTTCGTGGCACGCCGTGGGGAACGCGCCCGTCAGTCCTGGGGCGGGAAGAGGGCGAGGAGGCGTTCCTTCTGGCGGGTTCCAAGGCCATGGACGCGGCGGGTCTCCGAGATGCCGAATTCCTTGACGATCTGGCCGGCACGGATCTTGCCGATACGGGGCAGCGACTCCAGAAGACGGCGAACGGGGATTCTGGCAACGACCGGGTCATCGCGTCCGAGGACGTCCTGCAGCGACACCTTGCCGTCCTTGATGGCGGCCAGGAGATCGGCGCGCTCTTGCCGGACGGCGACAGCCCTCTTCAGTGCGCTGGCACGGGCTTCGGCGGACAGGTTGGGCAGGGCCATGGGCGGCGCTCCTGTTCTTCTCATCTTTCGGTGTGCGGCGTCATCGCAGTCGCATCCTTGACCTTGTGGTGTACATAGTGCCCTCAATCGGCCGCGATATGACTCTGCGGCATCACCCCCTCTCGGCAGCCAACCCGGCTATCCGGTTCGTGAGGTCCGGCCAGCTGGGGCCTGTCCTCAGTCGCGATCAAGCAGTGGGGCGGCTGCCGTTGGCGGTCTGGTCGTTCCACTCCGGGATGACGGCCTTGATGTTCCGTTCGCGCAGGCGCGCGGTTGGCGCGGGAGCTGTACGCCTTGTCGCCGGCGACTGCGGCGGGCCGGGTGCGGGGCGGCCGACGGGGCCGCGGATCTTGATCTCGTCCAGGGCCGGGATGAAGTGGGGGCTGTCGGCCACCTGCCCCTCGGTCAGGACGAAGGAGAGCGGGCGGCAGCGGGGATCGGAGGTGAGGTGGACCTTGCTGGTCAGGCCGCCGCACGAGCGCCCCAGCCGGGCTGCCTCGAGGCGGGCCTGGCGTCTGCGCCGGGCCCGTCGCCGCTCTTCACGATCCGGACCGGGCTCACTCTCCACATCGACGACCTGCGGCTCATGTTCTTGCCGGCGGCCCCCTTTGTTCTCCCGGCCGCCTCCTCCAGACGGGCGAGGACCTCCTCGCTGACCCGCATGCCCGCCGCTTCGTGATGGGCGCGGGCCACTGTGGAGTCCACGCTGACCAGGGACAGGTCCACTTGCCCCCGGCGGCCGCCTCGGCGATCACGCCGATCAGTGCCTGGAAGACACCCAAGTCACGCCATTGGACGAAGCGGTTGCAGACGGTCTGACAGGCGCCGAACTCCGGCGGCATCTTCCGCCGCTGACTGCCCGAGCGGAATCTCCAGATGACGCCCTCGAACTGCTCCCGCAGATGTCCTGGATACGGGCCGGACCTGCCAATCGGTAGGAACGGATCGACCAACTCCCTCTTTTCGTCTGCAAGTTCCGTACGTGCCATACCGGGCTTCGCCCAGCCCGCAGACAGACAGCCACCGGAAGACGCGTCCCGAATCTTGATCACGACTCACGGCAGGGCCTGAGCGCTGTCCCGTACCTGCGGTGGCGGACAGCTGCGGCCTCGTCGGTGCTCGGCTTCCTCCACAGATGTCGCTCGTCCAAGGTTCCGAATCGCACGTCTCCGCATGCAAGGTCGACGAGGATGGGCCAACAGTCCAACAGCTGGTCTCTCGCATTACGCGAGGCGAGGTACTGCGCAGAGTTGTAGGGCACGATCAGGAGCCCGTTGCTCTCACGAACCCGCTCTGCGTCGATGGCGAGAGGCGGCTCGTCATCGCGCTGGCTGTGAGCGAGAATCGCCACTGCGAGCTGCAGGGCCTCGTCCTGCTCCATCATCGGTCTCCAGTTCGTCGGCTCGAAGAAGGCACCCTAACCGGCTTGGGATGATCTTGGTGTGGCTGGTGTGATCAGGGCGCCGGAGCCGTCCTGGATAGCCCCGTTCACAGGGCTGAGCCCTCGTGCCTTCGGGAAGCCGGTGACCGTACTGCGGCGCGAGGGTGCGGACGCGGTCCGCAAGGGCGGGCCGTGGAGCCTTCCGCTGGAAGACCGGGCACTGCTGGTCGCAGCGTACTGGCGCACTGACCTGACGATGCGCCAGCTCGCTCCACTGTTCGAGGTGTCCAAGTCGGCGGCGGATCGGATCATCGACCACCTCGGGCCGATGCTTGCTCTCCAGCCCCGCAAGCGGTTCGCCAAGGGCACCGTGCTCATCGTGGACGGCACCCTGGTCCGTACCCGCGACCACACCATCGCCGAGCAGTCGAAGAATTACCGGTACTCCACCACCCACCAGGTCGTCATCGATGCCGACACCCGGCTCGTCGTCGTGGTCGGCCGACCGCTGCCTGGGAACCGCAACGACTGCAAGGCGCGGGAGAAATCCGGAGCCAAGGCCGCGGTCGGCAGGACACTCACGATCGCCGATGGCGGCTATCCCGGCACGGGGCTCGTCACGCCCCATCGTCGACGCAAGGGTGAAGACCTGCCCGCCTGGAAGGAAGTGCACAACAAGTCCCCCAAGCAGGTCCGTGCCCGTGTCAAACACGTCTTCGCCCGAATGAAGACCTGGAAGATCCTGCGCGACTGTCGCCTCAAAGGCGACGGCGTCCACCACGCCATGCTCGGCATCGCGCGGATGCACAACCTCTCCCTCGCCGGATAGATCAGCGGGTCACACAGCGACCGACCACGCCCGAGGCGACCCAAAGATCATTTACGGGCCAGCCCTCAGGCCGTGTATCGGGAGTGGATCTCGAACGGCGCGGCGAAGGTTCAAATCGCGGTGGGAGATCCAAAGCAGTGCAGTCATTGACGGCGACCAGGACCGGATCGACGCAGCCAAGCCGCAGTAGCACAGCAGAAACAGCAGTGGGCCCGTGGTGTCGGTCGGCACCGTGGGCCTACGTGCGTACGCCGATCATCAGTCCCAGATCAGCCTGCCGCCCCGAACACATCCAATTGCGCCCTGCGCCCCCGCAGAAATCTGCTCCATGAGGACGACCGTCTCGCTGAACAGAACGGTCAGTGACTCGTGAACTCCGAAGGATGGCGCATCCCCATCGCCGAAGGAGCCGATCTGACCGCTACGCACATCCAGGAACTTGCCGTAACAAGCATCATCGTCCGAGATGACCGGAATCCACTGCTCATGCCAGAAGGGAAACTCCGGATCGTCGGACGGGTCGTCGCGCTCGATCTCCATCTTGAAGTGGTACGTCCACTCCATGGCCGCGAGTCCCAGCAAATCGCGGTTGCTGCCGGGCACGACCCCCTCCGTGACACCAACAGGGCCGTTGTCGGCCCCGGAGGCCAGGAGCCACGTCCGAAGCTCGACCGGGAAAACGACGCACATGCGCTCCTCAGCCGCAGTGATCGCTGCCGGCGGAGCGGGAGCAAGGATCGACGACGCAGTCGTCGGTGCATTCGTCTCCAGCCAGTCCACCAATCGCTGCCACGCCAACTGCACGTCCCCCATGGTCATTCCCTTCTCCGAACGTCTACCTCACAGCCTCACGGCGCACCCTACGGCCCGGCAGCGAAGCGCCCCAGAAGCGCAACGTCGTACGCGAGGACGACCTCGGCTGTGTGTTCTGCGGCATGAAACCTGGATCCCATCGCGTGACAGCCGAGGGTCACAGCCACTCGTTGACGGCCGCGATGAGGGCGGTCGCCTCGTAGCGGACCGCGAGCTTGTCGTACCTCGTGGCCACAGCTCGGTGTCTCTTGAGGCGGTTGATACCGCACTCGACAGCGTGGCGCTCACGGTAGTCGACCGGGTGGAAACGTGGCGGCCGGCCGCCACGGGAGCCATGTTTTGTCCGGTTGTGCGCCTGGTCGGCCTTGTCAGGGAACCGACGACACCGATGCGAGAGACCGACGACGTTTGTCAGCTGCCGAAGGACCAAGGGCCGAAGCGGCCCCACGTGATGAAGACGGAAAGCGCGAGATAGACCGTGTTGAGCAGCACCAGTTTGGACTGACCGAGGCGGCCGTGGGTGATCATGGCGCCGACCATGAGGGCGATCCAACAGGCGGCCGTCACCGGCACCATGACCGGTGCGATGTCGAGCACGGCGGGCAGGATCAGGCCGACCGCGGCCAGGAGTTCGAGGACCCCGAGGGTCTTGATGAAGCCGGCGCTTGCGTCTTGCGTCCATTCCCCGCCGTGCTGCGCGGCCAGTCTCGCCTTGGGGATGAAGGTCTTGCTGACGCCGCCGGCCAGGGCGACCGCGGTCAGCAGTCCGGCGGCGATCCAAAGAGTGAGGTTCATGGGTGGGCTCCCAGTCTTGTGTGAAGTGAGTGCGGCGTCGTGAAGATCGGCGGCGGATCCGCCGCCGAAGGTGGGTGCGTTGTCGCATGCCCGGTCGGCGAAGGTGCGCGCGGGTCGACCCAGCTGGTCTTCCACGGCGCTGGTGGTGGGTCCTGGGCGGTGGGCGTAGTCGGCCAGGGAGCCGAGCAGGCGGTCGGGGACCTCCTCGGGCAGCCCTGGCGCGAGCATGCCCTGGCGTATGTGCTCCGGCGGGAGTTCCTGGAAAGACAGTGCCCGGCCCAGGGCGGCGCCGATGAGGTGCACCTTCTCAACCTGGTCCAGCGACTGAGGCCCGGTCAGCGTGTGGATCGGCCCCGAGGGAACACTCCCGCGGAGGGCGCGAGCGGCGACCGCCTCGATGTCGGTTTCGTGGATAGGGAAGGTGGCGGCTTGGCCGTAAGCGCCGCGCACCACGTCACCGGACCTGATCTGCGGCGCCCAGGCCAGTGCAATGGCCGCAAAGTCGGCCAGGCACAAGACCGTCCGGTCCAGGTCGGAGCTGCTGACGAGGCCCTCGGCGTGCTCGAACTGCGTGGCGAAGCGGTCTTCCCCCGCGGAATTCCATGGTGGTGGCCGACAGCAGCACCACACGCTGTACGCCCTCCTGACGGCGAGCCGCAGGAGTTCGCCAGGTCCCGGGCCTGTGGCGCGCGGGCTGATCTGCAGGGCCTCCCCACCTTCTTGCGCCGCCTCGATCCGTTGGGGACGAAGCAGGTCGCCGATGACGGCTTGGACGCCGTCCGGGAGCGCGGCCGAGCCGGGGCCGCGCGTGACCGCAGTGATGGCCGTGCTCTCCTGGAGCAGCAGGTTCCTCACCTGACGCCCGACAACGCCGTTGGCTCCAGTGATCAGGATCTGAGGTGTGTTCCTTTACTTGTTGCTGAGTTCGGTTGATGCGGAGGGTGGGGGCATTGCGCCGCTCGTCCGTCATGGCGAGCCGACCCGGTCGAATCGGGTGCTCAAGAACAGGTGTCTACGGACTCGGGGAAGGGCGGTCGCCACACGACGCGGCCGGGGTGGTTGATGCACGTCCCGGTCGGCCCGTCGGTGGTGGTCAGACGCGCCTTTGCCCCAGGTGCCGGGGCGGCGAGCCCGTAAGCGGGGTGGAGTCGAGGTACCTGACCTCGTAGACGCGTTCGCTGAACTTCCAGCCGTCGGACGTGCGCTGGTAGCGGTCGTGATAGAGGGCGTAGTTCAGGTGCGAGCTGCCGTCGTTCATCCGCCCGAACTCCTGGATGTACGCACGCCCGACCGCGGTGTTGCCGTCGAGCCGGATGACGCCGGGGTGAACGTTCTGCACGAAGAACTCCCACAGTCCTTGCCCCCATTCGACCCCCGCGCGGATCTCCTCGCGGCCGACGAACTCCTTGTCGATGTGCGGCCATCGCATGGCGCCGTCGGGCGTGAACAGCGAGGCGACACGGTCGAAGTCGCGCATCATCACAGCGTCGGCGACCTCGCCGCGCAGCTCCTCGATCTCGAAGCGATCGACGACGGCCTGCATAGCGCTCATCGGGTTTCCCTGCCTTATCGATGCGTCGGTCAGGCGTCTGCCGCCTGTCCGGTGAGTGATGTGTCCAGCATCGATGCAGGTCAGCGGCGGAACAATGTAGAGTCCGTGGAGCTAGCCATAACGTGGGAGTTATGCATGGAGCTGCGCGACATCGAGATCTTCCTGACGTTGGCCGAAGAGCTGCACTTCGGCCGCACCGCCGAACGGCTTCACGTGTCCCAGGCCCGCGTCAGCCAGGCCATCCGCAGACAGGAACGCCGCCTAGGCGTGGCCCTGTTCGATCGCAGCAGCCGACGCGTGGCCCTGACCCCTGTCGGCCGGCGCCTGCGTGAAGACCTCCAGCAGGCCCTCGACCTCCTCCACGCGGGACTCGCCCGCGCCCAAGCAGCCGGCCCGGGCGAGGGCCGGACTCTACGGCTGGGCGTTTTCGGCCACGCCGGACACGAACTACGCCCCCTCGTGGACGCGTTCCGCACCCGCTACCCCGGTAGCGACATCCAGTTCGGCGAAATCAACGGCGCCGATGCGTTCACCGCCCTGCGCACCGGAGAGCACGACGCGCACGTGCTGTGGCTGCCCGTCGCCGAACCGGACCTCACCGTCGGCCCCACCGTGCTCACCGGAGGCCGCGTACTGGCCGTGGCCGCAGACCATCCGCTCGCCGAACGCGGCACCGCGTCCCTGGAAGACCTCGCCGACAACCACGTCGTCGACCTCGGTCCCGAAGCCCCCGAGTACTGGGTCGCCTCCATGGTCCCCACCCGCACCCCGCTCGGCCGCCGTATCCCCCGCGGGCCCGCCGCGCGGACCTTCCACGAGATCCTCTCTCTGGTCGCTGCCGGACGCTGCGTCCACCCGCTGGGCGAAATCGCCGCGCGCTACAACAAGCCCCCCGGCATCGTCTTCCTGCCCCTCCATGACGCCCCCACCCTCGAATGGGCGCTCACCTGGCGCACCACCGCGGACAGCCCCACCATCCGCGCACTGGCCCAAACCGCCGCCGCCCTCGGCCCCATCCCACTGTGACAGCGGCAACGGGCAGCGACCGGGGGCCATCAGCAGCTCCCCGACCTGTCATGGCCGCGGCGAGGCCGCGGCCAGGAGAGCACGTCCAGCCTTGGTGAGCTCGTGCGTGGCCGTGCGACCGGCCCG
Source organism: Streptomyces sp. NPDC060035 (assembly GCF_042736635.1). NCBI lineage: Bacteria > Bacillati > Actinomycetota > Actinomycetes > Kitasatosporales > Streptomycetaceae > Streptomyces > Streptomyces sp. NPDC060035. The sequence goes on along the minus strand of NZ_JBHWVO010000016.1, from coordinate 55,046 downwards.
GCTGCTGTCGATCAACCCGGCGTCTCGCAGGATTGCCAGGTGTTCGCTGGCCGTCGGGGGCGTGACGCTCACCAGCCTGGCCACAACGGTCGTCTGCAGCGGAGTGGCGAGCGCGGCCAGGATCCTCGATCGAGTCACCCCCAGAAGACGGTCGAGCGACCTCGGAGTGGGAGGTGCCGCCCAGAGGTACCGCCCGGATGCCGGGTAATAGATCGCCGGAGTCCAGTGGTCCGAGGTGGTGCACTGCATCCGGTCGGTGATGAACAGTGACGGTACGAGAATGAGTCCTTCAGGGCAGTCGACGTCGATGTCGACGGTCTTCTCGACGGTGATGGTGTCGCCTTCGCACGCAGCGGAAGGGTGCAGGCGCGGAAGGACTGCGCGCAGCCCCTCGCGGTTGACCTGGATGGCCCGATCCAGCATCTCGGCACGCAGCGCCTGCCGCATGGACGGCCATTCCGGTTCAACAACTGCCTTCCAGAGGCGGCGCAGCGCATCGGCGGCCTCGGACCTGGCTCGGTCGGGGTCTTCGAGCAGTCGGCGGCCCACTTCTGCCCCGCGCCCCATCGTCGCGTCGACCAGCTCGGCGTACGTCTGGTCCGCCGGCGCGGCGAGGAGGGCATGCATGCCCTCCTCGAACGTTGGCTCACTGGACATCGGCGATGGGTCGAGGAAATCGGGTCGATACGCGCCATAGGCCATGAAGACCGTGAGCGCCCCCAGGTCGGGGAGCGAGAGACGGCGGCGACGGCGAAGCCACGGGTGGAACATCGGGTGACGCTGCGGCTCGGTCAAGAGCTGGGCAAGACTGACCACTTCGTGGATCGGCGACATCGCCCACCGCACACTCGCAGCACCAACGCCCAATCGGTAACGGATCACTCCACTATTGTTAGGCCACCGCCGAAGTGAGCGCGAGCAGAACGGCGAAGCACCGAGACTCGGGTCATGACCGACACGGAGTCGATTGCCCGGTGTTCCAAGGAACCCGAGCGAGCCCCACAGACGCGAACGATCCGGCTGGGCGCCAGCGGATCGACCATCGAAGTCCTCGCGGGTCCGGCGGAGACCAGCGGGATCGTGAGCATCTACCGGTGGCGCATGGCGCCGTCCGGCCGGGGACCTGCCCCGCACTTTCACACGACGTTCAGCGAGACCTTCATCGTTGAAGAAGGTGAAATCGACTACTTCGATGGGCGGGCCTGGCGAACACTGCTGCCCGGCGACACCACGCATGCCGCGGTGGGTGACGTCCACGCGCTCCGCAAGGAGCGCGCCGAACCTGCCACCCTCCTTATGGCACTCACGCCAGGTGTACCGCGCGAGGAGTACTTCGCACAGCTCGCCACTGTGAACGAGCGGGACCTGAGCCGGCTTCACGCAGCCCACGACAACCATTTCGTCGACGACTTCGAGCGGTGAGGGCACCGGCAACGGCATGTGCCCCGTCCCCCGACCCACCCAACGACCTGGAATGCGCTGGTAGAACTGCTCCCGCGCGTGATCGCCACCGCCGAGCCGGGCCCGGAGGCCGACTTCGTCCGCAGTGACCCTCAAGGTGTTGGTGATCTCTGCCTACGACCTGGAGCAGGCTGGCGAGGCGTTCGGCGCCGGCAAGATCGCGCTCACCGTCGCCTGATCCACCCCTTTCCCAACGGGTTTCCCAGCAAAGGATTCACTGTGCCCAGCATCGCCATCGTCGGAGCCGGCCCCGGTATGGGCCTGGCCATCGCTCGTACCTTCGGCTCCCACGGCTTCGACGTCGCTCTCATCGCCCGCAACCGCGACAAGCTCGACGACCTGGTCGGCCGGCTCGACGCCGAAGGCATCACCGTCGCCGCGTTTCCCGCGGACGTACTCGACCATGACGCGCTCACCCAGGCGCTCAAGGACGCCGCCACCCGCTTCGGCGGAATCGACGTCCTGGAGTACTCCCCGGCCCGGAGCCTCGAATCCACGACGCTCATCGCTCCGTCAGAGACCAACCCGTCCGATGTGCAGTGGGCGATGGACTTCCTGCTCTACGGGGCCATTGCCGCCACACGGGCCGTGCTGCCCGCAATGCGCGAGGCCGGCGTGGGCACCCTGCTCTACACCAACGGCGCCGGCTCGGTCGACCCCACTCCGATGCTCGGCAACCTCAACGCCGCCCAGGCCGCGCTGCGCAACTGGGTACTCAGCCTGCACAAGGAACTGGCCGACACCGGCGTCCAGGCCGCGCACGTCGCCATCGGCGTGTGGATCGGCACGGACGGCCCGCCCGGAGTACCGGCGGCCTCGGCCGAGGAGGTCGCCCCCCTCTACTGGGACCTGCACACGCAGCGCGACGAAGTCGAGCGCGTCTTCACCGTGTGACGCCGTCCCGGCCCTCCCCGTCCCACCATCGTTGATCCTTGATCCGCCAGTACGGCGGTGGCCTGCCTCGGTGCCTTGGGACAACCGATTGCGGGAGGCAGTACCGAAGATGGCCAATCAGGCGCTCCGGCTCCCACTCCTGCCGCACCCCGCGCTCCCTCCGGTCGTCATGACCGGACCAGCCTCGCCGAGCACGGCCCCCGATGAGCCCCGAAGATCAAAAACGCTGACAAGCACACCCCGATCCGCTACAGAGAGCTACGTGTCACTTCGCCGTAGCTTCGGGAGAACAGGGCCGAGGAGGCCGTACCCAACCGGCTCACGGCCTCGTCCTACTGAACGCTCCCGCGCCCGCCCCAGGCGCACGACAATGGGGTTAGCTCACCGCGAGGACGTTGAGCACGGGGTCGGGAGTCTAAATTGTGGGGATTCTTGCGGCCGTGGGCCGTACTCATCGGAGTGGCTGCTGCAGCGGCTGCAGGAGCCTTGGCGGGAGCGGTGTGGTTGCCGGGATGGGCCACGGCCGTCATCGCGGCGGCTGGTGCGGCCTTGACCGGCGTGTTCACCGCCGAGGCCCAAAGCGCGCTGGCCCATCGCCGCCGCCTGGCGCGCCAGGTCGAGGACTTACGTCTTCAACCGTGCCGTGTGCGTGAAGTGTCGGACCCCATCGCTCTCGGTGTCCACCCCGCGGCGGCGCGCGGCGGCCCGCCAACGGGCAGAGACCGCCTGCCCGACTTCGTCCGCAGAGATCGGTTCGACGATGTACGACGTCGCATCGCCTCCGGCGGCTTCATTCTGATCGTCGGTGAATCGACAGCCGGCAAGTCACGGCTGGCTTTCGAGGCGATGCAGGCGGCCGTTCCCGGGCACATATTTTTTCACGCGCGGCCGACGCAGGACCTGCAGGTGTTGGCTGCACGGGTCGCCGCGACCCGGAACTGCGTGGTGTGGTGCGACGAGTTCGACCAGTTCCTTCGAGTGGGAGGGCTGACAGCGGACATGGTCACCACCATGCTCGCGGGGTCCCGTCGGCACGTGACTCTGATCGCCTCAATGCGCAGCAAGGAGTACGACCGGTACAGCGCTCGACAGCGGGATGTGACAGAAGCGGCAACCTGGCAGGCGGGCCGCGACGTGCTTCTCATGGCGCAGGATCCGGTTGAGCTGGATCGTCTGTGGACCCCACGTGAGATCCGCCTGGCGCGGTCGTCCGTCGATGACCTGCGCATCAGGGCGGCAACCGAGGGAGCGAGCCGGTTCGGGGTGGCAGAGCTGCTGGCCGCGGGTCCCGAGCTGGTGAAGGACTGGAAGCACGCCTGGCAGGCAGGTGAACATCCACGCGGTGCCGCCCTGGTCGCGGCCGCAGTCGACTGTCGACGTATGGGATTGCACCGCCCTGTCATCGAGGAGGTCCTGCTGCGGCTGCACGAGGAGTACCTGGACGCGCGTGGCGGCCCGCTGTTGCGCCCGGAATCCCCAGATGCGGCCTTCGGCTGGGCCACGTCGGCCGTGCACGGGGCGAGCAGTCTCCTGCTGCCGGCGAGCGGCGGGTACCTGGCCTTCGACTATCTGATCGACCTGCCGTGGCTGCCTCCCGTACCCGAGAACAGCTGGCGAGTCCTCCTGGCGACGGCTTCACCCGACGAGGCGTTCAGCATCGGGTGGGCGGCCGTGCACCTGATGCGTACGACCATCGCGGTCGAGGCATTCGACTTCGCGCGCCGCTGCGGGGTGCCCGAAGCCGAGTACGCGCATGCCATCGCACTGGGCAACGCCGGGCGCCCTGCGACAGCGGTCCAGGCGCTGTGGACCCTTCTCGAACAGCGCCGCGGCCATCTCGGTGACGACCACCCCGCGACTCTTGTCGCACGCAACGACATCGCCCGCTATCTCCTCGAAGCCGGAGAGCTCGTCCGAGCGTCCGGCATCCTGGACCAACTGGTCCTGGACCGACAGCGGGTCTTGGGCGCCGGGCATGAGCAGACACTCGCAACGCGCAGGCTCTCTGCGCGCTCGTGCAGGGAGTCGGGGGATTTCGCCGGATCCGTTCAGAGGTATCGCGCACTCCTGCCTGATCAGGAGCGCGCCTTGGGTCACGAACACATGGATGTGCTCCTCACTCGTCAGGAACTCGGCCGTACCTTGGGGCTCGCGGGCCGCGTGACTGAAGCGTTGGAAGAACTGGAACGGACTCGGACCGACCAGGAACGGGTGATAGGCCCGTCCCATCCCCAGGTCCTCACTACTCGTCACGAGATCGCCGTCCTGACCGGACAGGCGGGTGACCCCGCCGAGGCCATTCGACAGCTCGAAGCCATACTCGTCGATCAAGAACGTATCCTCGGACGGCACTCGCGGACCTTGAGCACCCGGCACCAACTCGCGCTATTCATCGGGGAAGCAGGTGACCCGGGCGAGGCCGTCCTCCAGCTGGCGCACGTGATCGCCGAACAGAGGGAATTCCACGGAGCACGCCACCCGCGCACCCTGGCAACACGCTACGACCATGCACGCATGGTTGGCCTGTCCGCCGGGCGGGCACCAGCGCTCCCCTTACTGGCGGCGCTGGGTGAGGACTGCCACAGCGTGCTCGGTGATATGCACCCGCTCACCATCCGCGTACAGGAAGGGGCACCGTAGGGGCCATAGGCGACTACATTCGCTGACATGGATCGCGGGTCGCCTGGGTTGGCCGACACAACGGCTGACTTCCTTGTCCGGCGGGGGCTGCTTCGATCAGGCCCCGACACGCGTCGAGGGTGATCGGTGCAGGTGACAGTGTCAATGCGGTCTGCCGAAGAAGCGGATCTCAGGCCGTTCATCGGTGCCGCGTCCGCGCTCTGCGGTCCGGTGTTGCCGGGTGGCGTGTTGCCGCTGAAGGGGAGTCCGAACCAGACGGCGCGGATTGCTGGAGCACGCGAAGCCGGACCGGCTGGTGGAACTCGACATACGACACCGGTCCGACGGTGGTCCGGTGCATTGACGGGGGGTCAGGCCGTGGCTAGCTTCAAAAGGCGCGCTGACCTGACCCCTGGCACGCCCACCATCTCCTCGCGCCCCGTAGTCCCTCCACGCTCGATCGGTTCGGGAGCCTCGATGAAGCCCAGCAGAACTGTCCTCTGCATCCTCTCCGCCTTCATGACAACGTTATCCGTCGGAATAGCCGCGCCGCCGGCCTCGGCCGCTCCGGCGGCGGCGGTATGCAACAGGTACTGCGACGCCCGGGATCCGGGTTTGAGCCCTCAGGACCGGCAGCCGGTGACGGCCGCACTGTCGGGCCGCTCGGTCGTGCTGCACTTCGATGACACCGACGCCATGGGCTGGGCGTCCATCGACAACGGCACCACCGGCGACGAGGTGTGGCTCGACCGCAGCTTCGACGGCGGCCGTACCTGGGCCTCCGGCAGCAGACTCGGCAGCACGACGATCCCGTCCGGCCGACGCGGCTGGCGAACGCTGATGTACAACGTGGACGACTGGAACACCCAAGGCGTCGGAGCCTTGCGGGCCTGCGGGCAGGCAGGCGGTGCCATCGCGTGCACTCCATGGGCGCGGACCACGTGGAACGCAGGCGATCGGCGGACCGCAGCGGCCACCGCGCTGATGATGTCGTACGACCGCACCACCAAGCTCTTCGGCAGCAACGGGTGGTGGACCGGCGCCAACGCTCTGACGGCGATCGTCGACAACGCCCGGATCACCGGCATGGGCAGCTACACCTACACCATCGCCCAGACGTACGACAAGAACATCGACGCACAGGGCGGGCAGTTCAGGAACGAGTACCTGGACGACACCGGCTGGTGGGGCCTGGCCTGGGTGGCCGCGTACGACATGACCGGTGACATCCGCTACCTGAACACCGCCCGGGCCGACGCCGACCACATGTGGGCCAACTGGAACGGCACCTGCGGCGGCGGAGTGCGGTGGAACTCCAACGGCAACTACAAGAACGCGATCACCAACGAGCTGTTCCTCCAGCTCACCGCCGCCCTGCACAACCGCGTCCCCGGCGACACGACATATCTGAACCGGGCGAAGAGCGAGTGGTCGTGGTTCCGGAACAGCGGGATGATCAACAGCAGCAACATGATCAACGACGGTCTCAACGACGCGTGCGTCAACAACGGCCAGCCGACGTGGACGTACAACCAAGGCGTGATGTTGGGTGGTCTGACCGAGCTGTACCGGGCCACCGGCGACTCCACCCTGCTGAGCACCGCCCGCACCCTGGCCGACGCCTCGACCGAACGGCTGCAGACCGACGGAGTCCTGCGCGAGCCGGGCGAGAGCGACGCATGCACCGATGACGGCGCCAGCTTCAAGGGCGCCTACGTCCGCGGACTGGGCCGGCTCAACACCCAGCTCAGCGACCATCCGTACACCGGGACCCTCGCGAGCTGGGCGAACACCGCCTACACCCGCGACCGCAATCCCCTCGACCAGTACGGACCGCACTGGAGCGGCGGCGCCGGCACCACGGACTACGGCTGCCAGCAGAGCGCCCTGGACCTCCTCAACGCGGCCGGCTGACGGTGTCCGGCTCGCACGGGGCCGTCCGAACAGGCGGGGGCCGACTCGGTCGTTACGCAGGAGCGGTCGGTGACCGTCCGCCTTCTGCGGTCACCCACCCGTGGTGCGCCATGCCGAACTGCAACACGGGAATCGTCGACAGGGTCAGGAACCCGTGCGTGACCGTTCCTCCGAAGGGACCGGCCGCCGCCCGGTCGGGGTCGGGGAGGATCCACAGGGGATCGCCGGGGGCCTCGGCAAACACATCGATCCGGTCATGCGCAGAGTGCCGGTCCGCGTAGCCGAGATGCGGGCCGGTCCCCGACTCCGGACCAGCGAGACGCTGTGCCGTCGCGCTCACAGTTCAAATAGTCCTGCCGCGCCCATGCCACCGCCTACGCACATCGTGACCACCGCGAATCGGGCGCCACGCCGACGTCCTTCAAGCAGCGCGTGGCCGACCATGCGGGCGCCGCTCATGCCGTACGGGTGGCCGATGGCGATGGCCCCACCGTTGACGTTGTAGCGCTCGGGATCGATACCGAGCTGGTCGCGGCAGTAGAGCGCCTGCGAGGCGAAGGCTTCGTTCAGTTCCCAGAGGTCGATGTCATCAACAGTGAGGCCGTGCTGCTTGAGCAGCTTCGGAATGGCGAACACCGGACCGATGCCCATCTCGTCGGGTTCGCAACCCGCGACCGCCATGCCACGGTAGGTCCCGAGCGGCTCAAGACCGCGCCGCTCGGCCTCGCGGGCCTCCATCACGACGACAGCAGCCGCGCCGTCCGAGAGCTGCGATGCATTCCCGGCCGTGATGGTCGCGCGGTGGTCCCCGCGATCAGGCAGCACCGGTCGCAGCGCCCTGAGGTCATCGAGCGTCGTGGTGGGCCGGTTGCTCTCGTCCAGCTCCAGGGTGAACGGGATCGGGCTGTTCCCGTCCGGATCCGCCTTGACGTCGAGGCACTCACCGCTGAACGACACTATCTCGTCGGCGAACAGGCTCTGCTGCTGTGCCTGCGCCGTACGCCGCTGGGACTCGAGGGCGTAGGCGTCCTGCGCGTCTCGTGAGATGCCGTATCGCTGCGCCACCGTCTCCGCGGTCTCCAGCATCGAGACGTAGATGTCGTGGCCCTGCTCGACCAGCCACGGGTCGTCTGCCCGGTGGCTGTTTCGGTACCGGTCGTCCTGCACGAGGGAGATGGACTCCACCCCACCGCCGATCGCGACGTGCATGCCGTCGCAGATCACTTGCTTGGCGGCGGTCGCGATGGCCATCAGTCCTGAGGCGCACTGCCGGTCGATGGTCATGCCCGGCACCGAGACATCGATCCCGGCCCGCAGGATCGCCTGGCGCGCCACGTTGTAACCACTCGCGCCCTCCTGCATCGCACAGCCGAGTACGACGTCCTCTATCTCCTCCGCCTGCAGACCTGCCCGTTCGATCGCCGCGCTCAATGCATGCGCCGCGAGCGCCTGGGGCTGGGTGTTGTTGAAGGCACCCCTGTAGGCCTTGCCTATGGGTGTACGGGCAGTCGAGACGATCACTGCTTCGCGCATGGCTATCTCCGTTGTTGTGGAAGTGGGGGTGTCAGATCGCGATGCCGCCGTCGACGGGGAGGACGACACCGGTGATGTAGCCCGCCTCGTCCGACGCCAGGAACGCCACCGCAGAAGCCATCTCGGCCGGGTCGGCGAAGCGCTTGAGCGGGATCTGTGCGAGGAGCTGCTCGCGCTTCTCGGGCGGGACGCCGGCGATCATCCGGGTCTCAGCGTTCGGCGAGATCGCGTTGACGGTGATGCCGAAGCCGGCGAGCTCCTTGGCGGTGGCCTTGGTGAACCCGATGATTGCGGCCTTCGCGGCGCCGTAGTTCGACTGCCCGATGTTGCCGCGGAGCCCGGTGTACGAGGTGACGTTGATGATCCGGCCCGCGCCCTGCGCCCGCATATGCGGGACGGCCGCCCGGGTCAGCTTGAAGGTGCCGCCCGCATGCACGGCCAGGACCTGGCTCCAGTCGTCGTCCGACAGCTTCCAGACCACGCCGTCGCGCAGGATGCCGGCGTTGTTGACGACGATGTCGACCCGGCGGGTCCTTCGCAGCGCCGCCTCGACGACGGCCTCGACATCGGCGGTGTTCGACACGTCCGCGGCGATCCCGAAGGCGCCGATCGCCTCGGCCGCCTCACGAACGACGTCCTCGTCGAGGTCCACCATCACCACCTGGGCGCCCGCAACGGCGAAGCGTTCGGCGATCGCCAGCCCCACCCCACGGGCAGCTCCGGTGACGATGACGGTGCGTTCGGTGAAGTCGAACTCAACGTTCGCCATGCCCGCCGCTCTCCGTATCCGAGGCGAGTGGCGTGCACGACACCATGCCGGTGTCCGGGTCCGTCGCATCGGTGGTGACGCTGACCATCACGGCATCTCCGATGGCAACGTCGCTGCCCTTCTCGGAAGCGTTCGTGCGGCACACCATGCGCACGTGCGGCGCGTCATCGAAGGTGACGAGGGCGATGCCGTACGGCGTCCGGCCACGCGTCGCCGCGGTGAACGCGTAGCGGACGGTGGTGACGCTGTAGACAGTGGCGCGCCCTGACACCGGCGCCCACTGAAGGCGCTCCGAGAAGCAGTGCGGACAGCGCTCCATCGGGTACCAGTGGTGTCGGCCGCAGTCCAGGCAATGAGGCAGAAGGACAGTGTCCGCACCCGCCTCCCGGAAGAACTGGCCGAACGAGCTGATCGGGATCCCGACCGTTTCCTGCACACTCATGACATCTCCTAGTTGCTCAGCATCAGCAGCGCGTAGTCGGGCACGGACAGGCCGGTCACCAGACCGACACGGGCGTTCTCGACCTGGTTCGGTCCGGCATCGCCGCGGAGCTGACGCACCGCCTCGATGACGTGCTCGGCACCCAGCAGGTAGCTGTGGGCCAGAAGACCGCCGTGCGTATTGACCGGAAGGCGGCCACCGAGTCGGGTCTCACCGGCGAGGGCGAACTTGCCCGCCGTACCCCTGTCGCAGAGTCCGAGGTCCTCGAGTTGCAGCAGGCACGAGATCGTGAAGCAGTCGTAGACCTCGGCGAAGTCGACCTCGCTCAACGAGAGCGACGCGTCACGCTCCACCGCGGCGCGTGCCTGCGCCGTACCGGGGAAGCTCAGGTAGTCCGGCCGCTGGGTGAAGATGTCGTCGCCCGAGGTCGCTTCGGAACCGAAACCGACGCCGCGGACGTGGACCGGCCGATGAGGGCTGTCGACAGCGCGCTCCTCGAGGGTGAGCACATAGGCGACCGCTCCGTCACTGATCAGGCAGCAGTCCTCGAAGCGCAGCGGGTCCGAGATCATCGGCGTGGCGAGGTACTGCTCCATCGTGAGCGGAGTCGTCTTCTGACCGACACCGGCACGCACGGCGTACTCGCGCTGCGCGACGGCGAAGGCGCCGAGCTCCTCGTCCGCCAGGCCGTACTCCTCGGCGTAGCGCGCGGCCAGAAGGCCGAAGTACTCCGGCTGGGCATCGAACCCGATCGGCTTCTCATAGGCACGCTTGGCCGGATACATGTCGTGGAACCCGTAGGGCCCGCTCGGCCGCGAACCCCAGTCGACACCGAAGTAGACGAGCACGTTGCGGCATAGCCCCTGCTGCAGGCCGGTTCGGGCGAGGAGTGGAGCCCCGACGGAGCCGGCACCGCCGTAGGACAGGGAGGCGTCGAAGGTGCGGGTGATTCCGAGCTGCGCCGACAGCCAGTCGCGCGGCACCGAACCCGACATGATGACCGAGTCCGACACCATGCCGTCGATGTCCTCGGGTTGGAGACCGGCGTCCTCGATCGCGGCGAGGGCCGCGTCGACCACGAGGCGCCTGATGCTGCTCGTCGATCGACGAGCCGGCGGCGTGGCGCCGATGCCGGTGATGCAGATGTTGCCTGTGGAACTCATTGACTCTCCTTCATTGGTCGATGGCGAGGCTCAGGCCCGCGCCTCGAGAAGCTCGCGGATGACCTTCCCGGTGACGTTCCTCGGGAACTGGTCGACCTCGATCCGGTGGAACACCTTCGGCACCTTGTAACCAGCGAGTTCACGGCGGCAGGCCGCCTCGAGGTCTCTGGTCACGACCGGCCGGTCGGTCGCCACGAACGCGACGGGGGTCTCGCCCCAGTGCGGATCGGGTTTGCGTACGACGACGACCTCCACGACGCCCGGGCAGGCCATCAGCACACGCTCGATCTCGGCGGGGTAGACGTTCTCGCCACCGCTCTTGATCAAGTACTTCGTGCGCCCGACGAAGTGGAGGAACCCGTCCTCGTCGGCGCGCAGCAGGTCACCCGTGCGATACCAGCCGTCCACCAGCGCGGACCGGGTCGCCTGCTCGTCGTGCAGGTAGCAGCTGAAGAGCGTCGGACCGCTGACCTGCATCTCGCCGGGCTCGCCGAGAGCGGCGTCAGTGCCGTCCGCCCGCGCCAGCCGGTAGTTCGCCAGCGCGGTGAACCGCTTGCCCAGGTGGTCCGGGTAGGTGCCCGGTGCGATCGCACCGTAGGTGAGCGGACCGGCCTCGGTCATGCCGTAGGAGTTGTAGTAGGAGGTTCCCAACAGCTCGGTCAGCTCGCGGACCTGTGCCGGGGGAACGAGGTCCGCCATGGCACCCACCAAGCGGATCGGCATCACCGGCCGGTCGTCCTGGCGGAGTCGCTCGATCAGTGTCCCGATCGCACCCGGCATCATCACGAACCAACCGAGCCGGACCTGGTGCAGGTACTCGTTGATCACCTCGACGTCGAAGCCGTCGACCACGATGTACCGGCTGCCCAGAACCGCACAGATGAAGATGTAGTCGGCCGAGACGAGGTGGAACATCGGCGCCCAGGCGAGGTGCGCGTCATCGGCGCCGAGACGCATGTCGGTCGCCGCGAAGGCCGCCCGGGCGATCATCGCCCGCTGCGAGATCGCCGCCGCCTTCGGACGCCCCGTCGTACCGCTGGTGTAGATGATCGTGACGAGATCCTCGGCATCGACCTCGACCGCCGGCTCCTCCGCAGCGAACGGGTCGACGAACCGCTCGTAGAAGTCGCTCTCGCCTCGCGGTGAAACAAGCTCGACCGATCGCTCCGTCATGGTGATCAGGTCGCGGTAGGCCGGCTGCGCGAAGACCAGTCGCGGCCGGCACAGCTCCACCGCGTAGGCGACCTCGTCCTCGCTCTGTCGCCAGTTCAGGATCGCCAGGGCCGCTCCGAGCTTCGCCACGGCGTGCTGGAGCAGGGCGTGCTCGACGGAGTTGCTGCCGAGGACCGCGACGGTGTCGCCGCGCCGTACCCCGGCCTCCGCTAGCCCGTTGGCCAGCCGGCTCGTGATCGCGTGCAGCTCGGCGTAGCTGTACTCCTGCCCCTCGGCGGTGAGGGCGAGCCGGCGCGGATTCGTCTTCGCCTGGTTGCGCAGGACGCCGGCCAGCGTCAGCTGAGGGGTCGCGCCCCGGCTGTTCGACGGGGTGTTCGCAGTTTCGACGGACATGGCCGACCTCCTGGTGACTGAGCGCTCATTCAGCTACGTTATGGCGCATCAGTTTGGGACGTCAAGAGACTCCTGGGTTGTTCTTCGCCCCGGAGTTCGGACGGCATCCAGTCCGCTTGTTAGGAGCTATCCAGTGATACGCAAGGTCGCCATCGCAGGTGTCGGCTACACCGACCTGAGCCGCAATTCCGGACACTCCGTCCTCGACCTGGCCACCGGGGCCGCCCTGAGTGCCTGCGCCGACGCGGGACTCCCTCCGTCGGCGATCGACGGCATCGCCAGCTTCATGGTGAGCAACGACTCCGAGCCGTGCGAATCACTCGCGACGGCACTCGCCCTCCCGGGACTGCGCTACGTCATGGATGCCAACGGAGCCGGTCAGTCGCCCTGCCATCTGGTCGGCAATGCCACGATGGCGATCGCGACCGGCGCGGCCGACCATGTGCTCGTCTTCCGGGCGCTCAACGGCCGCTCCGGCGTACGGGTCGGCGCCTCCCGCTTCGCCGGGAAGTCAGCGCCGTACCGCTACCCGATCGGCTACAACGCGTACATGATGTACATCGCGATGTGGGCACGCCGGTTCCTGCACGAGACCGGCCAGGGCGAGCGGGACCTCGCCGCTGTCGCGGTGGCCCAACGGGCGTACGCCGAGTTGAACGACCGTGCCATCCTGCGCACGCCGCTGACGTACGACGACTACTTCGCCTCTCGGCGCGTCGTCGATCCGTTCCGGCTGCCCGACTGCACGACCGAGGTCGACGGCGCCTGCGCGGTGCTGCTCACCAGCCTCGACCGGGCCCGCGATCTTCGCCGGCCTCCGGCGGTCGTCGCCGCGCACGCCTACCGCGCCGGCGCGCGCCCGGGCCTCGACATCGGAAACCACACCATGGTCGAGGACTACACCCACAACTTCACCGCACTGCTGCGCGAGGACCTCTACGCGGCGGCCGGCATCGGTGCGGGCGATGTCGACTTCGCGCAGATCTACGACTGCTTCACCAGCACGGTCCTGATGGGCCTCGAGGGCCTCGGCCTGTGCGAGCGCGGCGAGTCCGGCGCCTTCGTGCGCTCCGGGGCCACCGGCCTCGGCGGCTCGCTGCCGGTCAACACCAACGGCGGTCTGCTCAGCGAGGGGTACGTACACGGCATGAACACCGTCGCCGAGGCGGTCCTGCAGATCCAGGGCCGCGGTGGTGAGCGCCAATCAGCCCGCCACGACGTCGGGGTGGTGACGTCGGGCGCGCTGATCGACGGGTCCGCACTGGTGCTGACCAGCGACAGATGAGCCTCAGCCGACGCGGGACCGGCTGGTCGGTCCCGCGTCGTACGTCGCGGCGGTCACGCCGGCGGCGCGCAGGTCGTTCTTCCGGACCTTGGCGGTCTGTGTGCGCGGCAGTTCATCGAGGAACTGGAGGTAACGCGGTACCGCGAAGTACGGCAGCCGCTCCCGACACCAGGCCAGCACCTCCGCGTGCGCCGCCGCGGGAGCGTCGTCGCGCAGTACGACGGAGACCATGACCTCGTCCTCGCTGAGCTCCGAGGGGATGCCGTACGCCGCGACGTCACCGACCGACGGGTGCGACAGCACCACCTGCTCCACCTCGTAGGAGGAGATGTTCTCCCCCGAACGACGCATCGAGTCCTTGGCCCGGTCCATGAAGTAGAACCACCCGTCCTCGTCGCGCCGCATGAGGTCACCGGTGTGGAACCACAGGTTGCGCCATGCCGCGATGGTCGCCTCCGGCATGCCGTAGTACCCGAGCTGGCTGGCGAACGGCTGCAGCGGGCGTACGACGAGCTCGCCGGGCTGACCGTCATTCACCGGTGCGTCCCATTCGTCGACGAGCCGGCACTCCCACCCCGGCAGAGCACGCCCGCACGCCTCCGGCTGCCGCTGACCGTCAGGTATCCCGAGCGGCACGCCGAGGTCCGTCGAGCCGTAGAGCTGGGTGCTCTCGAACCCGAACCGCCTCTCGAACTCCTCGATGTAGCCGACCGGTGGCGGAATCACCAGAGCCTTGCGCAGCCGGTGGTCCCGCTCGTCGTCACTGGGCTCACGCTTCCAGAGCAGTGCTCCCATCGAGCCGAGCATGTTCGTCACGGTTGCGCCGGATCCCTTGATGGCGGGCCAGAACCCGGAAGCGCTGAAGCGCGGCGCGACCACGAGTTTCGCGCGGACGATCAGGGCGGGCAGGAACGAGGTGCACAGGCCGTTGGCGTGGAAGAGCGGCAGGCAGGTGAAGAGGACGTCGGAGGAGGTGTGGCCCATGACGGCCATCGCGCTCTCCGCCTTGCCGATGGCTGTCCGGTGGGTCCACATGACCCCCTTCGAGGGCCCGGTGGTCCCGGAGGTGAACATGATGCTCGCGAACGTCGACGGGAGTGCCGAGTGCGGCGCCGGCTCTCCGACCCCGGCCAGGAAGGCCGTGGTCGTCGGTCCGGTCGAGGCATCCGACACCTCGAGCACCTGAGGCGCCCGCTCCAGGTCCGCCGCGACGGTGGCGATATCGGCCAGGAAATCCTGCTCCGCGACCATCAGCACCGGGCCGGAGAGATTGAGCATATGGTGCAGGACGCTGCCGCGCATCGCCGTGTTGAGCGGCACCGACACCAGGCCGGCGATGGCCGTGCCGAGCCACCAGGCGAGGAAGTCGATCCGGTTGCCGATCATCAGGGCGACCCGGTCACCGGGAGCATGTCCCGCTCGCTGGAGCCCGGACGCCACGGCCTCCGCCCGCGCGTACAGCTCACCGGCCGTGTACGCGCGGTCGTCGAGGAAGTCCACCAGGACATGCTCGGGGTCCTCCGCTGCCAGTCGCTGGACCATGAGGTGAGGCACGTACTCGGTCATCGCCGGTCCTCTCCATGCGGCCCGACCGGCTCGAAGGCCAGGCGGGTGAACTCGGGCAGGTCCTCGAAGGCAGCCCGGACGACCATGCCCGGCTTGATCCGGTCGAACGCGGCACCGATGAATCGCCCGTTGATGCGGGGTCCCTCATCCAGGTCGACGTCGAGGACCGCGTAGGGCACATCGGCCTCGAACGCGGGATGGAACGCATGGTGGGCCACGAACCAGGAGTGGACCCGGCCGGTACCGGCGACCTCGCGCATCTCGATGTGGTCCTCCCCGGCACCGCACTCGGGACAGCCGGGCATCGGCGGGAAGAACCAACGGTCACAGGTGTGGCAGAACGGGATGCGCAGCGTGTGCTCGCGCAGCCCCTCCCAGAAGGGTGCCGAGTCGGGGCCGGGCACCGGTGCAGGGACGTTCGTGGTCATGGTCACCTGTCCTTCGTCAAGACGATCGCGGAGCCGGAGAGGTAGGCGCCCGAGGTGACGACGGCGACATCGTTCTTCGGCACCTGACGCTCACCGCCGAGCCCCTGCATCTGCCACACGGCCTCGGTCACCGTGTTCATGCCGTGCACATAGCCCTCCGACAGGAGGCCGCCATGGGTGTTGGTCGGCAGCTTCCCGCCCGGCGAGGTGTGGCCCTCGCGCGCGAAACGACCGGCTCCCCCGGGCTCGCACAGTCCGAGACCCTCCATGTTGAGCGCGAGCGCACCGGTGAAGCAGTCGTAGATCTCGGCGTAGTCGACGTCCTCAGGGCCCAGCCCGGCACGCTTCCACAGGGGTGCCGCGAGGTGGCTGGAGAAGTTGCGGAGGTAGTCGTCGTACCGGAGCGAGCTGCCCATGTCGAGGTCGAAACCGTGCGTGGCCCAGGCCGCGCTGCTGATGACCGCCGGGGTGAGGTCGAGATCCCGAGCGCGCTCCACCGAGGTCACCAGGACGGCTGCTGCACCATCGACCTCGGTCGTGCAGTCGGGCAGACGGAAGGGCTCGGCGACCCAGCGTGACGCGAGATAGCTCTCCTCGGTCAGCGGCTCCCGGAGGATCGCGCGCGGGTTCCGCTCCGCCCACCGACGCTCGGCGATCGCGATGGCGCCGAAGTCGAGCTCGGTCGCCCCGGTCTCGATCATGTAGCGCCGCGCCCACATCGCGGCGACCTGGGGGTAGGCGACGAAGCCGAGCGGGTAGCGGAACTCCGTGCCACCACCGACGGCCGCACGCTGGCCGATCCGGACACCCGATCGACCGTTCATGGCCCGGAACACGATCACGTTGTTTGCGAAGCCGCAGGCCACGGCCATCGCGGCGTGCGCAACCATGTGCGCCGCCGACTGGCCGCCCTGGGCGAAGTCCATGACGTAGCTGAGGTCGCGGGCTCCGATGACCGCGCCCAGCGCCTCGGCCTGCACCGAGTCGTCGTACATGCTGTACTGCACGACCCCGTCGACGGTGGTGGGATCCAGACCAGCGGCCGAGCACGCGGCGAGCGCGGCCTCGCGGGCGAGCGAGAGCACGCTGCGACCGGACCGTCGGGTCAGCTCCGTCATGCCTGCCCCGGCGATCGCCGTCCGTCCTGCGAACGGATCCATCACACACCCCCCGTCAGGGTCAGGCCGCCGTCGATGGTGAGCACCTGACCCGTGATCCACGCGGCGTCCCTCGACAGGAGGAACGTGATCGCGGCGGCGACGTCCTCGGGCTCGCCGAGGCGCTTCATCGGGTACGTCGCGGTGACCTCGTCGTCCTTGTCGGCGAACAGTGGCGCGGCAAAGCGTGTACGGACGACGGCGGGAGCGACCGCGTTGACCCGGATGCGCGGGGAGAGCTCGAGGGCCAGCTGTTGGGTGAGGTGCATCAGCGCGGCCTTGCTGGCGCCGTACACGCCGATCCGGTCGGCCGGCTTGAGACCGGCCACGGAGGCGACGTTGACGATCGCGCCGTCCCGTTCGGCCAGACCCGCCGCCACCGCGTGCTGGGCCCAGCCGATCGCGGCGAGGACGTTGGTGTTGAGGATCGTCGCCGCCGTGTCCAGGGGCGTGTCGACGATCCGGTGGAACGCCGGGTTGATGCCGGTGTTGTTCACCAGCAGGTCGAGCGAGCCGAAGCGCTCCAGGACCGCGTCGACCGTGGCGCGCTGGTGTTCGGTGTCGTCGGCCGAGCCGGCCATCCACATGGCCACGTCCGGGCCGCCCAGCTCCTGGACGGCGTCGGCCAGCGCCGGCTTCTTGCGTCCGGTGATGCAGACGAAGCCGCCCTCCTGGACGATCCGCCGGGCGGTCGCGAGGCCGATGCCGCGGCTCGCGCCGGTCACGATGGCGACCCGGCCCTCGAAGCGGCCGGTGTCGGGGCTCTGGGGCATGTTCATCAGGCCACCTCCTTGAAACGAAGCTCGGTCCATTCGGGATGATCGACGTATGTCGCGACGACGGGGAGGCCGAAGGCGGGCACCTCGACGTCGTCCATCCGCCCGACGACCCGCACGCCTTCCTCCAGGTCGACCGTCACCAGCGCATAGGGCACCTCGGCCGCGAACTCCGGCCAGAACGCCTGCCGGACGACGATCCAGGAGTAGATCTGCCCCCGTCCGGACAGCTGCCGCCACGCGTGCTCACGTGCGACGCAGTAGGGGCAGTGCGACATGGCCGGGTAGCGGACCCGTGCGCAGGCGTCGCAGCTCTGCAGGAGCAGACGACGCTCGCGCAGTGCGTCCCAGAACGGCTCGCTGTCGAGATCTCGCTCCGGCACCGGCAACGGTGGCGCGGTCGACCGGATGGCTGATGGGGACACGCTCGACTCCTCATGGATGTCACGAATTGTTGGTTGCTCACTGGGTGCTGGTCACGCCACGGAGACGCCCCCGTTCACGCTCAGCACCTGGCCCGTCGTGCGCGCCGATCGCGCATCGCACAAGAACGCGATCGCCTCGGCGACGTCAACGGGGCTGGCCACGCCGAGGCTCGCCGCCCGCGCGGCGCGGTCGAACAGCTCGGCGCTGAAGCCCTTCGCCATCACCCGCTCGGTCGTCGGAGTCCCCGAGACGAGGGAAGGCGTGACCGCGTTGACGCGTACGCCATCACGTCGGCCCTCCAGCGCGGCGACCCGGCTGAACATCACGATGCCCGCCATCGCCGCGCCGATGACCGACTCGCCGGGGGTCGGCACCTTGGCCGCGTCGGAGGCCACGTTCACGATCGCTCCGCCGCCACGGGCCCGCATGTGCTTCAGGGCGAGCCCGGTGATGTGCAGGGGTGGCAGCGCGAAGCTGGTGAGCGTCCCGGCGAAGCTCGCCTCCGGCGTGCGGTGGACCAGGTCGAGCACGATCGAAGTCGGCACCGTCGAGGTGATGGCGAAGTCGAGCGGTCCGATCGCCGCGATGGCCTCGGCAACTGCGCGCTGCGCGTCGTCGGGATCGGCGGCATCGGCCTGCACGAAGCGTGCGTCGATGCGGTCTCCGAGTCTTGCGACCGCTGCGCGACCGCGAGCGGCGTCGCGTCCCACCAGGGCCACGGCCCTCAACCCGGCATCGGCGAGCAGCTCCGCGGTCGCCAGCCCGATGCCCGACGTACCGCCGACGATCAGGGCAGTGCCCGACCGGATCCGGGGGACGTAGTGCGGTGTGTCCACGCTCAGCACCGCCCTTCGGCGGGACAGCTCACGGCGCGGTCGTAGTGACCGTCGATATCGGCCGGCTCCACCCAGATGCCTTCGGCGCTGGCCAGCACCGTCTCCGTGCCGGCCAGCCGCATCTCGCCGCGCATCAGGCGCCGTTGCTTTCCGGCGAGGGTGCCTTGCGCGGTGACGACGACCCGGGTGCCGATCGGCACCGGCCGGCGATAGCGCACGGTGAGCTCCGACGTCACCGCCCACGAGCTCAGCGCGGTGGCGGCGTAACCGAGGAACTCGTCGAAGACCCACGCCGTCCAGCCTCCGTGCGCCACCGTCCGACCGACCGCATCCTCGGGTACGACGAACTCGCCCCGGACCGTGCCGTCGGGCAGGACCCGGAGATCGTCGACCCCGACCCGGCACGTCCCGCGGGCCTCACACTGCTGGCACAGCTCGACATCGCGTACAAGGTCGCTCTTGACCCTCATCGTCATTCTTCTCACCGTCCGTTTGTGGAACCGTCAGAGTCCGAGGTCGCGGCCTATGAGTTCCTTCATGATTTCGCTGGTGCCGGCCCAGATGCGTGTCACGCGAGCGTCGCGCCAGGCACGAGCGACGCGGTACTCGTTCATGTAGCCGTAGCCGCCGTAGATCTGTACGCAGTGGTCGAGGACGCCGTTCTGCACCTCGGAGGTCCAGTACTTCGCCTTGGCCGCATCGACGGCACCGAGGGTCCCCGCCACGTGCGCGGCGACGCACTTGTCGACGTACGCCTCGGCGACCTCCATGCGGGTGGTCAGCTCGGCGAGCAGGAACTTGGTGTGCTGGAAGTGTCCGATCGGCTGACCGAAGGCATGCCGCTCCTTCGCGTACCCCACCGTCTCGCCGAGGATCTGTTTGGCATGGGCAGTGTTAGAGACCGCCGCCCCGAGGCGCTCCTGCGGGAGGTTCTGCATCATGTGCACGAAACCGTGGTCGAGTTCGCCGACGATCTCCGCGTCCGTGACGCGGACGTCCTCGAAGAAGAGCTCGGCTGTGTCGGACTCGACCTGCCCGACCTTGTCGAGCGTGCGACCGCGGCTGAACCCCGCGGTGGTCGCCTCGATCCCGAACAGGGTGATCCCCCGCGCGCCCTTCGACGGGTCGGTGCGCACCGCGGTCAGCACCAGGTCGCAGGAGCCGCCGTTGGTGATAAAGGTCTTCGACCCGTTGATCACCCACGCGTCGCCATCACGAACCGCGGTCGTCTTCAGCGCCGCCAGATCGGAACCCCCGCTCGGCTCGGTCATACCGATCGCCGCGACGATCTCGCCCGACGCCATGCCCGGGAGCCAACGCTGCTTCTGCTCGCCGGTGCCGAGGCGAGCGATGTACGGCGCCACGATGTCCGCGTGGATGCCCCAGCAGGAGGGCAGCGCACCGTTCACCTTGGCGAGCTCCTCGGTGACGATCGCGTTGAAGCGATAGTCCTCAGCACCGAGACCGCCGTACTCGGCGGGAATCTCGACCCCGAGCAGGCCCTGCCGGCCGGCCTCGAGCCAGAACGAACGGGGGATCGCTTTGTCCTCGGCGTAGGCCTCCAGCTCGGGCTGAACCGTCCGGGTCACGAACTCCCGGACCGAGGCCCGGAACCACTCGTGGTCCTCCTCGTAGACCTCTCGCTTCACTTCGCACTCCCGACGAAAGTCGCCATGACCCGTTCGTCACTGAGCACCTCGGCCACACCGCCGGACGCGGCGACGGCCCCGCCCACGAGGGCGATCACCGAATGGGCCAGGGCGGTCACGAACTCGATGTCGTGATCGACCACGACCGTCGAGCAGTTCGTCCGCGCGGTCCAGGCCCGGATCAGCTCCAGGATGTAGCGCCGGTCCTCCATCGATACGCCGGACGTCGGCTCATCGAGCAGGAGGAGCCGCGGCGACGAGACCATCGCGCGGAGCAGGTCCGCGACCTTGCGGACGCCGTACGGACAGGCGCTGAGCAGCCGGTCCCGGTACGCCGACAGGTCGAACTCCGCGATGATCTCCGATGCCCGCTGCCGGGCCTCTGCCTCGGCCCGCCGTGAGGACCGCAGTCCGAAGACCGTCGCCAGGCCTCGCGCCGGCCACACCGGCTCGAGCCCGAGCAGGACGTTCTCGAGCACGGTGAGGTCCTCCATCCGTCCGATGGACTGGAAGGACCTGCCGACCCGGCTTGCGGCGATGCGCGCCGGGCTCCAGCCGACCACGTCGACTCCGTCGAGCTGCACGCTCCCGGCGCTGGGCCGGTAGTAGCCGGAGATGACGTTGAGCAGGCTGCTCTTGCCGGAGCCGTTGGCGCCGAGCAGGCCGACGGTCTGTGCCGGCTCCACCACGAGGCTCACCCCGCGCAGGATCAGCACGTCCGACAGCTTCAGCACCACACCGTCGACCCGGAGGCGGTCGCTTTCCGCGACATGTTGCATGGGATTGCCCTTCCTGAGCTAGAGACGCTGGGCCGAGCTGGTGCCCATGAGGCCGAAGGGCCGCACGATGAGCACGCCGAGCAGGACCGCAAACGCCATGACGTTGACCCACTGACCGCCGAAGAAGTAGCCGCAGACGGTCAGGAGGGTCGCCATGATCACCGAGCCGAGGACGGAGCCGGGGAGGCTGCTGAGCCCTCCCAGGACCGCAGCGGGGAACGCGAGCAGGAGGACGTCCGACAGGGCGAGCGACACCGAGGTGGTCTCCGCGTACATCACTCCTGCCAGCGCTGCGCCACCGCCGGCGATCGCCCAGGCCAGGCCCGCGAGTCGGTGCACCTTGATCCCGCTGTACGCCGCGAGCACCTCGTTGGCCGCCAGCGCTCGCATCCGCAGCCCGGACAGCGTCCGGCTGAGGAAGAGCGTGAGCCCCACCGCAAGCACGACCGCCGTGCAGGCGTCGATGACGACGCTCCAGCGCACGTGGGCCGAACCGAGCGCGAACCAGGCGTCGGTCGAATTCGGCACCTCGCGGGTGTCGGTGCCCCACACCAGAACGATGATCTGCGTCAGCAGGATCGCCAGCATGAAGCTCATCACGACCTTGCGGAACTCGTCGGCGCCCATCAGCCACCGGATCAGTGCGTGGTACGAGATCCACGAGACGATGCCGACCGCGACGGCCGCGATCGCCAGCCTCAGCGGGTACGACCCGAACTCCACGTTGGACATCACGTAGGCACCCAGCATGACCAGCTGACCGTGGCTGAAGTTCAGAACCCCGGTCGATCGATAGAGGAGCACCAGCCCCGTGTTGACGAGGCAGTAGATCGCGGCGAGCAGGACGCTCGCGCTCGCCAGGTTGATCGCGGTAGTGATCGGCATCGTTCAGTCTCCAGCCTGGCGCGTATCAGCGAAGGGAGTCATCAGTGGCCCGGACCTGCGAGCTTGAAGCCGCCCTTGACCGTGGCCGGGGCGTTCTTCGTCGCATCCCACGTACGGAAGGCAACGGTCGTCGGGCCGGTGTGCTGGTCGGCGTCGAAGACGACCGGGCCGAAGGCGAGTCCGTCGAGGTCGGAGTTGAACGTGCTGACCGTCTTGAGGAACTTGTCCGCCGCGCACGGGTAACCGCACTTCTCGAGCGTGTCCGCGATGATCTTCCCCTGGGCATAGCCTTCGGGGACCATCACCGTCGCGGGATCGCCGCCGGCCTTCTCTACCGCGTCGACGTACGCCTGCGAGCCGGGCGCGTCACCGCTGGCGTCGAACGGCGCCGAGGCGACGTAGTGCTGGAAGCCGAGGTCCGCGACCGCACGCAGCCCCGAGGCACCGCTGCCGAAGGAGTAGTTGACGATCGGCGTCTTCGGGTCCACACCGGATGCCTGGGCGCTCTTGGCCATGTTGATCAGGTCGGTCTCGGCAGCGGTGATGAGGATCGCGTCCGGCTTCGAGGAGGCGATCGCCTGCATCGCCGCGCTGTAGCTCGCGGCGCCGACGGCCGCGATCTGCTCGGTGACGATGTCGAAGCCCTGGGCCTTCGCATACGGCTCGACCGCCGACTTCCAGCTCTCACCCGCCGGGCTCGAGTAGGAGAACAGCGCCAGCTTCGGCTTGGCCGGGAGCCGGCCGTCGGCGATGAGGCTCTTCAGGTAGTCCACCCCGCCGGTGCCCTGCGCGTTGATGCTCGCGTTATTCGAGAACACCACCGGGTTGACCGGGTTCAGCAGGTCGCCCGGTACACCGGCGGCGAGCATCGCGACCTTGGACTGCTTCGCGAAGTTCACGACGCCGGGAATCGAGGTGCTCGACGTGAAGCCCGTGACCGCGCTCACCTGGTAGCGGTCGACCAGCTCACGGAATGCCGCGACGCCCTTGGCGGCGTCCGAGGCGTCGTCCCGCACGACGAGCTCGATCTTGTGGCCATTGACGCCACCGGCGGCGTTCGCCGCCGCGATCGCAGCCTTGATGCCGACCAACTGCGGCGCCGACACCGACCGCACCGGGCCCGACTGGTCGACGACGACGCCGATCTCGTAGGCGCCGTTCGCGGAACTCCCGGATCCGCCGCCACAGGCGGTCAGAGCGGTGACGAGCGCCAGGCCCAGACCGCCGCCGGCAAGAATGCGACCACCGAGGCGTGCCGAGGAGGACTTCATCCGGATCTCCTTCGTGAGGGTTGAGTGAGATTCACTGCGTGATGCCTTGGCCCCGGGTGACGTCGGGCTGTGGCACCGTCTCGGCCGGGACGAGCCCGTTGAGCCCGAGGAATCTGTTCTCGATGAACTCGAGAAGCTCGTCGCACGGCTCGCCCGAGCGGACGACCTGACCGCCTTCGAGGAGCACGAGGGTGTCCGCGAGACGCATCGCCAGGCTCGGGTTCTGCTCGGCGAGGACGATGCCGCCCGGCACCTGGGACCTGATCCGCTCGAGCACCGGCTCAAGCATGGCGATCGCGGCCGGAGACAGTCCGAGAGTCGGCTCATCGATGAGCAGGAGATGGGGTCGCCGGGCAACGGCCGCAGCGAGAGCGAGCTGCTGCCGCTCACCGCCGCTCAGCAGCCCGGCACGGCGGTCGAGCTTGTCCTCGAGAGCGGGGAACGACGCCAGCAGCGCGGCCATGGTCGGAGCCTCGACACCGGTTCGCCGCGCGCGCGTCGTCCCGGCGGCTACGGCATCGCGAAGGTGCTCCAGCACCGTCAGCTCCGCGAAGACCTTGTCCTCCGCCGGGATCAGCGCGACACCGAGGTCGCTGCGCTCGCTGATGGACAGCGGCCGAAGGTCCGTGTCCTCGCCGTCGACGCAGACGCGAACCCGACCCGAGGTGACGCGGCCGCCCGACCGCTCCGGATAGCCGGCCAGCGCGTGGAGGAGGCTGGACTTTCCGGCGCCGTTGCGCCCGACGACTGCCGTCGTCGTACCTGCTGCAACGGTCAGGGTGACATCGTCCAGGGCGGTCTCACCGGCTGCATAGGAGGCAGAGACACCGACCAGCTCGGTCCGCGAAGCCTCTGCCGACGCACCGGTCGCCGGGGCCGGAGGCGAAGGCGCGTCGGTGTCCTTCCGGGTACGGCGCAGCAGCGTTCCCCGGGTGTTCAGCAGCACGGCCATCCCGATCGCGGCGAAGACGATCGACTCGACCGAGCTGAGGTTGCGCGATATCCAGCTGTCGGTGGTCGCGGCGCTGCCGAACAGTGCGTTCATGAACGTCGGCACCAGCGTCACCACGGCAGCGCCGACCACCGCACCGAGCGGACTGCCAAGACCACCGAGGACGATCATGACGATGAAGTTGATGCTCATCTGCAGCGTGTAGGCCGTGTAGGACACGGTGCTGAGGTGGTAGGCGAACAGCGCGCCGGCGAGGAACTGGACCGCTGTCGTGAGCGCGAACGCCAGGGCGACCGACGACCCGACCCGTACTCCGGTCACCGAGGCCGCTGCCTCGTGGTCCCGGATCGCGATCCAGGCGCGGCCGTGGCGGGTCCGGCGGATGTAGTTGAAGTACTCGTAGACCGCGAAAGTCAGCAGAGCGACAACGACGAACCACGCCGAGCCATCGGTGAGCGCGTGCCCCAGTACCTGCGGCGGGTCCACGAAGTAGCCCCCGAGGACCTGTTGACGGCTCTGGACGATGTTGCCCAGGTCCACGACCAGGTAGAACACCGCGAGCGTGCTCAACAGGAGGTAGAGGCCCGACAACCGGCGTGCCGGGAGGGACGCCACGAGTCCGAACATCGCTCCGACGAAGGTGACGATGACCAGGATGCCCAGGAACGGGATCGACGTCCGACCGGCGACGAATACGGTGCAGTAGCCGCCCGCGAGCAGGGAGCCTGCCGTCATCAGCGACGGGCGCCCCACCCATCCCATCAGCACCGTGAGGGAGATCGCTGCGATCCCGTAGATCAGCGCGGTCACCACGACCTGCTGTTGGTAGTCGCCGAGCGCGACCATACCGAGCGCCACCAGGACGGCGACGACACCGGCCCGCAAGCCCAAGCGCGCCGAGACGAGGCGTCGAGCCCGCCCAAGCGCGTCGTACGACGTTCGCACCAGTGCAGGAAGCCCGCTGCTGCTACTCCGCATCTCTCCACCTTCAGCCGTATCTCTGTGCCCGCCGTCACATTATGAGCGCTCAGTAACCAGGTCAATGGTGTCGCGAAGAAAAGATGAGCGCTCACTCAAAGAGGGCTAGGATCGGTCCGTGCCAGACGAGCGAAGCGAAAACGGAGCAACTGTGGACGCCACCCAGCCCGACCTGTCGACCTCGGCGAGACGCCTCCTTGCAGGCGCGACCGAGTGCTTTGCCGCCAGCGGCTACCAGGCCACGACGACGCGCGACATCTCGAACCATGCAAACCTCAGCGCCGGCTCGCTGTACGTGCACTTCAAGAGCAAGGAGGACCTGCTCTACGAGCTGATCCGCAGCGCGCACGGCGAGCTCCTCACGGCCCTTCGGGCACTCCCCGATCCGGCTGCGGGGTCGGAGCTGCAGCTGGTGACGGACCAGATCCGCACGGTGACGCACTGGCACGTCGAGAATCACCTGCTGGCACGTGTGGCGCAGACCGAACTGCCCAACCTCAGCGACGAGCACCACCAGAGCGTGCGGGAGCAGCGCGCCGCCATCGAGTCGATGCTGACCACACCTGTCGTCACGGGCTGCGAGGCCGGGGTGTTCCAGTGCGCAGACCCCCGTCTGTTCGTGCGCGCGATTCTGTCCCTGAGCATCGATGTCATCCGCTGGTACGCCCCGAACGGGCGCTACACCGCCGCCGACCTCGCCCAGAGCAATGTCGAGATCTTGAGCGCCTACCTGCTTCGCCCGGGGAGCTGAGAACCTGCTGCGCACCGTTACGGTGGATCAGTCGTGGTAGCGATAAGTCGTGCTCCTACGGCGTCGGCGGCCTGGAGGCGGCCCGGACGAAGACGGCTGCCGCGCCGGGCATGGCCGACGCCCGGGCCGAAGAGCTGCGCGAGAAGCTGTTCGAAGGCATCGCTGCGCGCTTTCCTCGCCGGGACACCCGCTCCGGTTTCGGGGAGCTGATCCAGGGGCTGCTGAGGGAACTCGAGACGCGCACCTGCTGGAGGGGCGCGGAGGCGGTCGGCCACACCCGCCCGGACAGGCGCAGTACCTGGTCGGGCGGGCGCACCGGGACGAGCGCTCGGTGCTGGACGCGACGGCGGTACGGGCGGTGGAACAGCTCGACGACAGCGACGCACTGCTGATCGCCGAACGAGACCGGGATGAGATCAGCACCAGAACAGCCGGCGCTTCCCGCGCTCCCGCCAGCCTGGCGATCACCCTCTCCCCGAAGCAGCCCGGGCCCGCAGCAATCCCGGCACGACCCACCCCCAGCAGTCTCACCAACAGCAGTTCCATGCCCGCATTTTGAGGAATCCAGCGCTCGTGTCCTGCGGATCGGACACTGCCGGACAGGCCCCGGGCCGGAAGGGCTCAGCGCTTGAGCGTGAAGGTGAAGTCGCCCGAGAGCTTGCCGCTCAGGCGGACTGTCGACACGAGGGTCCCCTCGGCGAGCAGTCCCTCGGCCTCCGCTCGCAAAAGGCCGAGACCTTCGGCGATCAGTCGCACCGGCCGCACAGGTATCCGCGCCGCAAAGCGGACCGAGACCTGACCAACACCGGCACAGGCGCCCACCGGCTGCGGTGCGCCCGGGGCGGCGGCGGACCGTACGGCGACTGCCAGGCCGGTCGCTCGGTTCGACCCGAGCCGCCGACATCGCGGCGCCGTACGGCCGGGTCCTGGAGCAGTTCGGCTGCCAGGCCGGGGTCGTTGTCGTGCAGCAGGTTCAGGAGATCGGGTTGTACGGAACGCACGTTCCTCCGCTCCAGGACAGTGAGCTTGGTGGTGTCGCCGCACTCGGTGCACAGTGCGAGGAGCCAGGCGTCGAGGAGCTTGTGGTTCGCGTTGACGCGGAATGTGCCGTTCGCCCGGAAGCGTCCGGAGGCGCACCTGTGGCAACGGCGGAGAACTATCGGCAGGCAGGTAGGCACAACCACCCAGGTTCTGGACACAGAAATACACCGGTTCAGTGAGAGGACCGCAGCGAAAAGGAGCGCGGCGCACAGGTGCGACGCGCGACGGATCAGCGCTCGGGGGGTCTCACTTGGTGTACAACGGCACGTCCTTGACAGGGCGACGGTGGGCGGGAGCACGGTAACGGCACACGGGAGTGCGGCTCCACTGATTTTCTGGCGGGTGGCGATGCCTCGCTGCTGGCGCCCACACCACCGCTGCCACACCCACCGCACTCGACGGCAAGCCACCGGTCAGCCGAGTCAACAACGCTACGGGCCACTACACCTGGTCCGGGGGACCTCGGCGGATCACGCGTCAATCCAGCTGGCCGACCTCCTCGCCGACGCGGTCCGCGTGAGCTACGAACACCAAGCGGGAACCGCACTATCGGACGCCGGTGAAGACCCCTGGCCGGCCGCCGTCCCGCTCCTCGACGGACAAAGCGTCGACCCACCCCATTCGGCAGCTCCCGCGCGCGGCCGGGGTATCCCTGCACCGTTTCGAAGTCGGACGGCCCGTGCAGGCTCTGCAGCACCACCGTCGCTGCCAGGACCTGCGGCGGCATCGACGGGCGCCTGTTCGCCGACGGGTACAGTGCCCACGAACATCGACTTCGGGAACAGCACTTCACGGTGCCCGGGCAGGAACGCGAACACGCTCCCGGCCGGGATCAACTCCCGGCAGGTCGCCCACACATCCTCGCCGTTCTCCCCTCCCCATTCCCCCTGCATGAACAGCAGTCTGGCTTCGCGTCAGAACACACAGGACCAGAACCCGCAATTGCAGTGATCTTCTAGACGGCGGGGCGGTCCGTCGGGGCCCGTCGGCGGCCCGCGGTGTCGTCGAGCGCGGGCGCCCGCCAGGCACCGTCCGGGTGGTAGAGGTTGACTCCCGGCGGCACGATCTCGTCGATCCGGTCGAGTACGGCGTCGTCCAGCACGAGTGAGGCGCCCTTGAGGAGGTGCTCCAGTTGCTCCCCGGTACGCGGTCCGACGATCACCGAGGTGACGGCCGGGTGTGCGAGGGGGAAGGCGATCGCCAGCTCGGGCAGGGTGCAGCCGATCTCGGTGGCGAGCTCGGTGAACTGCTCGACGGCGGCGAGCTTGGCCGCGTTCCCGGGGATGGCCGGGTCGAAGCGGGCGGGGGTGAGCTTGGCCCGTCCGGTGGAGAGGTCAATGGGGCGGCCCTGCCGGTACTTACCGGTCAGGAAACCGGAGGCGAGCGGGCTCCAGGTCAGCACACCCATCCCGTAGCGCCGACAGACGGGCAGCACCGAGGACTCGATGCCGCGGGCGATCAGCGAGTAGGGGGGCTGCTCGGTCCGGAACCGCGGCAGCGCGCGCCGTTCGGCGACGTGGTGGGCCTCGACGATCTCCTCGGCCGGGAACGTCGAGCAGCCGAAGGCGCGGATCTTGCCTTCGCGCACCAGGTCGCCCAGGACCGAGAGCGTTTCCTCGACGTCGGTCGTGTGGTCGGGGCGGTGCACCTGATAGAGGTCGATCCAGTCGGTCTGGAGCCTCCGCAGGCTGTCCTCCACCGCCTTGACGATCCATCGCCGCGAGTTGCCGCTCCGGTTGCGTCCCTCCCCCATCTGGAAGTGGACCTTGCTGGCGAGCACCACGTTCTCACGGCGGCCCCGGAGCGCCTTGCCGACGATCTGCTCTGACTCGCCTGCGGAGTACATGTCCGCGGTGTCCACGAAGTTGATGCCCTCGTCGAGGGCCGTGTGGACGATGCGGACGCAGTCGTCGTGGTCGGTGTTCCCGACCGCGCCGAACATCATCGTGCCCAGGCAGTACGTACTGACCTCGATGCCGGTTCCGCCGAGGTTGCGATAGCGCATGGCCGTGCTCCCTTGCTGCTGACTCCCCTGAGCAGCGCACTATAGGAGTTGGAGTGCACGCGAGATCAAGCCCGTGCGGTCGATACCGTGATGTCGGTGGCACGACTACGCGCGTGAGGTAGTTGAGTTGAGCACCGGTCAGGTCACTGGACGCGCCGAGCGGAGCACAGTACGCCGGGAGCCTCGGTGGCGAGACTCACGCCTCCTGATTGCCGTTCCTAGGACCCCTAGGCTATACCTAGGGGTCCTAGGAACGTGAGGAGTGCACATGGTGCGGGCCGGGCTGACGGCAGAGCGGGTGACGATCGCTGCCGCCGAGCTGGCGGACGAGGTGGGGCTCGACCAGGTGACCATGTCGCAGGTTGCGGGGCGGCTCGGCGTGAAGGACGCGAGCCTCTACACGCATGTCCGCAACCTGGAAGACCTGCGCGGACGGATCGCGCTGCTGGCGGCGGACGAGAAGACCATCCGTATCGCGGAGGCGACAGCCGGCCGGTCGAGCAAGGACGCCCTGGTCGCGTTTGCCAACGCCTGGCGGGAGTACGCCCGCCGGCATCCGGGCCGCTATGTGGCGACGCAGGCCCCGATCAAGATCGACCCTGAACTGGCAGCACAGGCGCCCGGCCCGCGGCGCGCGGTCGAGCTGAGCTACGGCATGCTGCGCGGCTACGGACTGGTCGAGCCCGACCTGACCGACGCGGTCCGGCTACTGCGCAGCACGTTCCACGGGTTCGTCGCCCTGGAGGCCGCAGGCGGGTTCGCGCACAAGCGTTCGCCGCAGCAGTCCTGGGACCGCGCCCTCGACGCCCTGCACACCCTCCTGGAGCACTGGCCCGCATCCCAAGAAGGAGACTCCTCATGACCGACCCGACCATCGGCAGCCTGCGCGTGAACGGCGCGACCCTGCACTACGAAGTGCGTGGCCACGGCCCCCTCCTCCTGCTGATCCCCGGAGGAACGGGCGGCGTGGCCTCCTACGACGGCGTCGCCGACGACCTGGCCGCCACATACACAGTCGCGACCTACGACCCGCGCGGCATGTCCCGCAGCACGCTGGACGACCCCGAGGCCGAGCAGCAAGTACCCGAACACGCCGAAGACGCGTTCCGAATACTGGAACTACTGTCTCCCGGTGAGGCTGCCCGGGTGTTCGGCGCCAGCTCGGGCGCGATCGCCGCCCTGCACCTGCTCACCACCCATCCCCAACGCGTCGAACGCGTCGTGGCGCACGAGCCACCGGTCGTTGAGGTACTGCCGGACGCCTCCGAACATCGCGCGCTCATCGCGCGCGTGCAGGAAATCTTCCGCACACAGGGGCTCATGCCGGCGATGGCCGTGTTCGCCACGGGGCTGAAGAAGGACGGCGACACCACTCGACCGGAGACCGTCAAACTTCCGCTGCAAGCAGCGGCGCGGGCCGAGCAGACGATGGCCAACCTGCCGTATTTCCTCGGACACATCGTGCCCAGCTTCATGTCCTACGCCCCGGACCTCCACCGGCTGGAGACGCTGTCGGATCAGCTCGTGCTCGCCGGCGGCCAGGACTCACGCGGCGAGCTGCCCTACCGTCCGGCCGCTTTCCTGGCCGAGCGCCTCGGCACGGAGCTTCTGCACTTCCCCGGCGGGCACACCGGCCTGACCACGCATCCCGTCGAGTTCGGCGAACTCCTGCGGAAGGCTTTCCGCTCTTGAACGCAGAACCGATTTACTGAGCGCCGTGCCCGCAACTGGCCGACCCTGAGGGGGACTTCCTGGTGGTCGCTGTCAAGCGCGCACGTTGAAGGACAAGTCAGTGAAGGAGGGCAAGCCACGATCCTGAGCACGCTATCCCCACAGCCCATGAAGCCAGCCTGCCCCCACCATCCCGCCCAGGTACGGAGGCGAGTGCCTTTCCCGCCATGGAACAGGCGGTGGCAATGCCCTGGCGCGCTGTCGGCTCGGCGACCGCCAGGCGGTGGCCGAGCCGACAGCGGGCCGCCCCGCCCCGGGCAGCGGACGGGCCGATCCGCGCAGTTGCCGACGGGTTCACGTCAGTCCGTTACCTGGTCCTGCTGGGCGGCCTGCGGGTGGTCGAGGGGGCGCAGGAAGCGGCGTTCGTAGCGTCGGATGCACTGTGTGCGACGGGCCAGTTCGACTGCGGCCTTGCATTCGGGGTCGGTGGAACTGTCCGTTCGATAGCGCTCGTAGTGGGCGAAGTCAGGGAAGGAAAAGAGGGCGTAGGCGATGTCACTGTCGCCCTC
This sequence comes from Streptomyces sp. NPDC060035, assembly GCF_042736635.1. NCBI lineage: Bacteria > Bacillati > Actinomycetota > Actinomycetes > Kitasatosporales > Streptomycetaceae > Streptomyces > Streptomyces sp. NPDC060035. Next base: position 23,660 of record NZ_JBHWVO010000016.1, on the reverse strand, counting down.
ACTTGGCAGGAAGTAGCCGTGATGGGTGCCGCCGAACCGGTTGACAAGGGTGATCCAGCGTCGTCCGTACTCCTCGAAGTCGTCGATGCGGTCGGGGTTGATCTCGTACTTCAGATGGACCGTGATCATGTGCTTCCTGCCGTTCGTCTCTGGTTCCCTGGACGCGCTGTCCTTGTAGTCGTGTTCACGGTACGGGCGCCTGCGGGTCCTGGGCGGCACGGGCAGGTGGTAACGGGTCTTGAGGTGGCGCCCGGCGCCGGCGCGGTCGTAGAAGCGGAGGCGTCGTTGTTCCTCGACGGAGACTGCCACTGCATCCGCGTGGCGCCCGAAGTCCGCGAGACGGCCACCACGGCGTCCAGCACGCGCTTCCCCCAGCCGGCCGCCCCGGTGAGGTTCGCAGACCGGCCCGGCCTCCCGGACGTCCATCAGGAGCACGCCGTTGGCACCCGTGAACGAGCTGATGCGGGAACTGGCCGAGCTACCCACAGAAACCACTGCCCGGCAACCGGACGGCTCTGGTCCGACCGCCCGCCCCGAGCATCCGACGCGGGGAAACGCCTGCCCCGCTCCCCCGCGGCCTGCACGCTCCGCGCCGGACCACCGGCTGCTGCCAACTCACATGCTGGCACCACTAAGGGCTGTCCCGTAGTTCCTGGTGGATCAGCGCACGGCGTCGGATGCGGTGCATCGCAAGGCGGAGGGACGTCCGCATACTGGATGTATTCGGGCGTTCCGACAACGCGGCGAGGTGCCGTAGCTGTCGTCGTGCGCCCGCCAGGGATTACGGGACAGCCCTTAGGACTCCACGCCCGTCTCCGAGCACGTCCGGACTGTCCGCGAGCCTCCCCGGAACACGCCTTTCGCGTGGTTAAAAACCGGGTGTCCGATTCGCTTTCTCTGAGATCACCTCATTGGAACGGCACCGCTTCCAAGCTGCCACATTTCATAGTTCCCGCATTCTGCCGTGATCTCGGCCGCCGCCTGAGCCGCGGTGAAGAAGTCGTCGACCACCGGCGAGGTGCGCGATGCCGCCACCGCGAGGCACACCTGGTCGGACGCCAGATCCGGGACGGGCACGTAGCTGATGTTCGGATGTGAGTAGAACACGGTCGCCGAACGGGCCAGGAACGAGATGCCCCGGCCGGCCGCGACATGCTCGAGCGTCTCGTCCACCCCGCGCACCAGGTACCCGGCGTTAGGGTGCGGCCGCCTGGTGGGCTGCGTGCTCGTGTCCATATGCCAGACCAGCGGCTCGCCGGCCAGGTCGGCCTCGGTGATCTGCTCCCGGCCGGCCAGTTTGTGGCCGGCGGGCAGCACCGCCACCCGCGGCTCGGTGTACAGCGGGGCGACGCGCAGGCCGGCCTCGTCGATGGGCAGCCGCACATAGCCGACGTCGATGCGGCCGTCGAGCAGCATCGGGGCCTGGTCGTCCCATTCGATCCGCTGCACGTCCACCAGAACGTCCGGGTGCCGGGCGGCGAACAGCCGTACCGCCGGGGCGACCGCGATGCCCGCCCGGAAGCCGACCATTATTCGCTGGCTGCCCCGCGCGGCCACGGTCACCCGGCGGCGGACCGCGTGCGCGGAGGCCAGCAGCGGGCCGGCGTCGGTCAGCAGTTGCCTGCCGGCGTCGGTCAGCGCCACGCCGTGGCTGTCCCTTGTCAGCAGCGGGGTGCCGAGATCCTTTTCCAGCGCGCGGATCTGCCGACTGAGCACCGGCTGCGCGATGTGCAGCTCATCGGCGGCGCGGCCGAAGTGCAACGTGCCGGCGACGGCGACGAAGTAGCGCAACTTGCGCAGGTCCAGATCCATGGAGCCTCCCGGTCCGGCGATGCCTTCAGGGTATCGCAGCGGCTGAAAGAGGTCTTGGACGCCCACTCAGGCCAATGGCATTCTCAATAGGTACTCGATGGGTCCGGAGCGTATGAGGCATAGGAATTCGACATCGGGATTTGATGGCAGGCCCCGAACCAGAATGAGCACATCATGAATTGAGCCAGGCCCGCCGCGTCATTCGACGGCATCGACGAAACAACCGTTAAACAACGATGGCGTAGGCATAGCGTCCTATTCAGCTCCAGAAAGCAGGCACACCAATGGGCAGCGTCAGCATTATCGGCCTGGGGAACATGGCCGGCGCCCTGGCCGGCCGGGCACTCGCCGGCGGCAACGCCGTCGAGATTATCGGCCGCGACCCGGCCAAGGCCAAGGAATTGGCCGCCGCGCTCGGCGGCGCCACTGTCGGGACGGCCGGCACCGCCCCGGCCGGGGACATCGTTATCCTCGCCCTGCCGTACGCCAGCGCGGCGGCGGTGGTGAGCGAGTACGGAGACGCACTACACGGCAAGGTCATCATCGACGTCACCAACCCCGTCTCCCCCGATTCCCAGGGCCTTGTCACCCCCGACGGCAGTTCCGGTGCGCAGGAGATCGCCAAGGTCGCCCCCGCCGGCGCGCACGTCGTGAAGGCGTTCAACACCGTCTTCGGTCACATGCTGGCGCAGGGCAACCCGCTGGACGTGCTCATCGCCGGCGACGACGCCGAGGCCAAGGCGACTGTGTCGGCATTCATCAAGAGCCTCGGGCTGCGGCCGATGGACACCGGCCCCCTGGGAATGGCGCGCTGGCTGGAGGGAACGGGCCTGGTGATGATCGGCCTGGGCCGCTATGGCGCGGGGAGCTTCAACTTCACCCTCGGCGTCAACACTTCTGCCTGAGCGCGCCCGCACCACCACTTCTCGCGCCACATCAATCACAAGGACCAGTAGCATGCGCGTTTTCGTCACTGGCGGGACCGGCCATTCCGGTTCGAACATCGTCCCCGAGCTCATCGCCGCCGGGCACGAGGTCACCGGCCTGGCCCGATCGGACACGGCCGCGGCGGCGCTGTCCGCGCTCGGCGCGAAGGTGCGCCGCGGCGACCTCCAGGATCTCGACGGGCTCAAGGAGGCGGCCGCGGACTCCGACGGCGTCATCCACGTCGCGCACAGGCAAGACCTGCTTCCGTCCGGCGGGATCGACGCCGTGGCCGCCGCCGAGCTCTCGGTCATGCTCGCGTACGGCGAGGCACTGGCGGGAACCGGAAAGCCGCTGGTCGCAGCGGGGAGCATTGGGTCGCCCGGGCAGCACCTGGGCCGGCCGGCCACCGAGGAGGACCCGGCCCTTCCCGGCGGCGATGGGTACAAGGGCACCCTGCGGGTTCGTAACGTCGTGGAAACCGCCGTAGTCGGCCTCGCTGAGCGTGGGGTGCGGTCTTCGGTCGTGCGGATTGCCAACATCGCGCACAGCAGGACCGACCGTACCGGCTTCCTCCCCACGCTGATCGCGCTCGCGAAGGAGAAGGGCGTCGTCGGCTACCCCGGAGACGGCGCGAACCTGTGGAACGCCGTGCACAGCCGCGATGTCGCCTCCCTGTTCCGCTTGGCGCTGGAGAAGGGGCCGGCTGGCAAATACTGGCACGCGGTTGGGGACGGGGCCATCCCGTTCCGCGAGATCGCCGAGGCCATTGGCAGCCGTCTGGGCCTGCCCGCCGTGAGCATTCCCGCGGACGTACTGATGGTGCCGGGATACTTTGGGTTCCTCGCAAACATAGTCACGCAGAACTACCCGGCGTCCAACCTCATCACCCGCCGGACCCTCGGCTGGGAACCCGCTCAGCCCAGCCTGCTCGCCGATTTGGACAACGGCCATTACTTCTCCGCCGGCTGACGGCAGGGACCCGAATCGCAACGAGCCCGGCAAATGACAAGGGTTCGGCTCTTCTGGAGGGACGCTGAGAATATGACGACTGTGGGATTCATCGGAAGCGGATACATCGGCAGTACCATCGCGCGGCTCGCCATCGAGGCCGGGCACCAGGTCGTGCTCAGTAACTCGCGCGGTCCCGAGACGCTCGCGGACACTGCCGCGGAACTGGGGCCGCAGGCGTCCGCGGCGACGAGCGGGGAGGCCGCGGCGGCCGGTGACATCGTCGTGGTCGCGGTGCCGGTCAATGCCTTCCCCAACTTGCCCGCCGCGCCACTGGCCGGGAAGACGGTCATCGACACGTGCAACTACGGCCCCGAGCGTGACGGGCACATCCTCGAGCTCGACAGCAAGTCGCTCACCTCGAGCGAGCTGCTGCTGCGGTACATCCCGGAAGCCATGCTCGTGAAAGCGTTCAACAACATCTTCTTCAAGCACCTGCTGTCACTCGCCCGCCCGGCGGGGGCGGCCGACCGCTCCTACCTGCCGATCGCCGGGGACTCCGCGCCGGCGAAGGCGGCGGTGAGCGAATTCATCGAATCCATCGGGTACAGCGTGGTAGACGCGGGACCGCTGGCCGATAGCTGGCGGCAGGCGACGGGCACGCCGGTGTGGGGGACCCCGTACGGGCCGTTCTCGAACGAGAAGGGCCAGCCGGTTGGCGAGGACGCCATCCGCGCGGCACTGGCCACCGCAACGCGGTAACCATAAGTTGGCGCGGGCCGCGGTACGGTCCGGCCGTGTTATGGCCCCGTCCGGTAGGCGTCGGGCGGGGCCATAACGCAGAACTCGTTGCCGTCCGGATCCGCCAGGATGTGCCATCTCCAGCCGTTCTCGCGGACCGGACGCCCGTAAGCACGGCCGCTCCCAAGTCGGTGACTGGACCACCCCGGCGGCTCGCAGGCAAGGGCCTGTGGCTGGCCGTCGCGGTAGCCTCGATCTTTCGTGAGGGTGGGCATGGTGGTGGCCCGGGTGTCGTGTCGGACGCCGGGTTCCACTGTTCCGGCTGGGTTCGTCTTCTCGTAGGGGTGGCGGATCCGCTGGTCAGCCGGGGGTCGGTCGGAGGTCGAGGCGTTCGAGGGCGCTGGTGATCTCCACGGTCCAGGGCCAGTGGCGGACAAGGCGGAGGATCCGGCGCCGGCCGGTGGTAACGAGTTGGGCGGCGGCGGAGAACAAGCGAAGCCGGAGCTTCTTGGGTTCCCAGCGGAGAAGTTCGCCTTGCAGGGCGAGCATCGGCATCCAGGCGAGGAGGTCGAGGGCGAGGGAGACGATCTCCAGCCAGATCTGGTTATGGGTGATGTCGTGTAGGGAGGTTGCGCAGACCGGTGGCGCGGGTGTCTCGGATGCGGTCCTCGCAGCGGGCCCGTCTGCGGTGCCTGAGTTCGAGAGCGGCGAGTTGGCCGCCCTGGGTGTTGGTGGCGAAGCAGGCCAGCCGCATGCCGTCGAGGTCGGTGAAACACAGTTGGGCGCCGGGGTGGTTGAGTCGGCCCGCAGCGCGGTGCCGGTGTTGCCTCCGGTCCGTTTCTGCGGGCCGCTCGCCGAACCCGGCGTGCGCGTTTCCACCGCGGATGATCAGCCGCATGCCCTTCGGCCACGTGCTCAGGTCGGTCGCATCGGTGATCTCGGCGACCCAGGCGCCGGGCCGCTGGATGCCTTCGGCGTCGTAGGCCGGCGTCCACGCCTTCGCCGGAACCTTCAGCACGGCCTGGTGGAGGGTGTCGGTGGTGGTCGTTCCGACGGAATAAAACAGCCACCTCCCGCGGCGGGAGAGCCAGTCGAGGAAGGCTTGGGTGCCGCCGGCGACATCGGTGCGGATCAGTGTCTGTCGGCCCCGCCGCCAGGTTTTGGGGAGTTGGGCCAGGGCGAGCGGGTGGTGGTGATGTGATCGGAGCCGGCGTTGCCGGGCCGGAGCAGGCCAGCCACGGGTTCTCCGGACCCGGTCTGGCCGTGGTCGACGAACGCGAGCCTATTCGGTGCGCAGGGCCGTGGCGGTTCGGGCCCTGGCGGCCCAGCCGGCGGGCAGGAGCGCACCCAGGGTGGCGATGAACAGGCCGCCGAGTGCGAGCAGGAGCAGTTCGGCCCCGTGGTAGACGGCAACGACGGAACCGGGGAGGCGGAGCCCCACGCCGGCGCCCATCGCGGGGATGACCCAGCCGTGCAGGGCCATGCCGAGCGGCACGCCCAGCGCGCCCGCGATGAGTCCGGTCACGACGACCGAGGTGAGGACCATCGCGATGGTCTGCCGGGGGGTCATGCCGAGCGCCTTGTGGACACCGATCTCCCGGACGCGCTCGCGGGTATCGAGCAGCACGCCGTTGAGCACGCCGAGCGCGGCGACGGCGACGAGCATCAGCGTGAGGATCGCGGACAGCGCGTTGAGCGTGACGACCATGTCGCCGCCGGCGTCGAGCCCGCCGGCCCGAGCACTGACCCCCAGCGATGCCACATCCTTGGTCAACGCCTCGACGTAGTCGGAGACGTCGGTCCCTGACGTGACCGCGATGTGATGGCTCGTCTCCGTCAGGTCGGGATGTGCGGCCGCGAGGGTCGAGGCGTCGGTGAAGACCTGCATGCCGTCGTTGCGGGGGTCGAGGATCTCGCCGACGATCCGGACCCTGACCGGCTCGGCCAGGCCGTGCAGGGTGACAGCGTCGCCGATCCGGACACCGGTGGCGGCCAGGAACTGGGTCGGGACCACGGCCTCGCCGGGCTTGTCGATCCAGCGGCCCGAGACCATCGTGTAACCGCCCCAGGAAGCGTCGCCGGCGAAGGCAATCACATCGATGGTGCCGGTCAGGCCGGACACGGTCGCCCGTACCGTCGCGGCGCTGTAGTACTTCCCGGTTCCGGCAGCGGCCTCGATGGCCGCGGCGACCGCAGCGGGATCGGCCTGGGGCTGCTTCTCGGCGCCGGGGCTTTGGGGTCCGAAGTCCGGCAAGGGCGCGGGCACGACGACATCAGCGGCATCGTGGGCCTTGGCCTTCATCACCTCGCCGAGCGAGGCGCCCATCCCCACGGTGAACGTGACTGCGATGGCGCCGAACAGAACCGCCGTGCCCATGGCCAGCGCACGGGCGGGCCGCGCGAAGGGCCGTGCCAGGCCCAGGGCTACCGGCTGCGGCAACGGCAGCCGACCGGCCAGGCGGGCCGCCCACCGACCGCGCCCCGCCGATGCGGTACGCCCGACGGTGAGCGCGTCGACCGTACGCAGCCGGCCGGCTCGCCAGGCACTCGCCCACGCGGTCGCCGCCACCAGGCCGAGCACCCCGGCGATCACCGCCAGGTCCACCCAGGGGGCGATGGCCAGGGACGAGGTGCCGTAGACCTCCTCGGTCTCGGCCATCACGGGGACGGCGAGCAGGTGGCCGGCGAGGACACCGAGGACCGTGCCGACCCCGGCCGGGATCAGCGCCTGGCCCACGTAGGCCCGCACGACCTGGGCCGGAGTGAAACCGATGGCCTTGAGGATGCCGATGCGGTGCGTTCCCGTTCCGACGTCCGACGCGACAACGTTGCCGACGATGAGCACCGACATGACCAGGCCCAGGGCGCCGAACGCGATGAGGAACGGGACGTAGACGGCGGTGTCGCGCTCGGCGGTCTTCTTGACGGTGAGCCATGACTGTTCGCCGACGGCCGTTCCTGGTGGCAGGGGTTCCGTCACGGCCTTCCCGCCCGCCGTGATCTGCGCGGCGGTGCCCGCGTCGGTGAAGCGGTAGAGCATCTGGTAACCGCCGCTGCCGGGCGCGGTGAGCGCCGGCATCTGGGACGGAACCACCCAGGCGTCGGCGGTCCGTGTGACCGAGCGGGCCACACCGACCACCGTCAGTGTCGGACCGCCGGACGGTTGGGAGAAGGCGAGCTTCATGCCCATGGTAGGGATGAGCGAGGAGTCGGCGGACAGCACGATCTCGCCGGAACGTGTGGGCCACCGCCCGTCGAGCAGGGCCACCACGTCCACGTCCTGGCCGGTATCGCCCCTGCCGACCACGGTCATCGGCCACCCGGGGCCCGCCCCGTCCGACCGCGGGGTGACCGTCGCCGTACAGAACGGCCCGGCCGCACTGCTCACCCCTTCGGCGTCCTTGGACTTCGACAGCTGCCCGGCACTCAAGTTGCCCACGTCGAACTGCACGGACAGATGCGCGCCGTGCTGCTTGGCGAAGGCGTCGTCGAAGGGCGCGCCGGAAACCACGAGCAGCGATCCGCCGAGGACGGAGACGGCCACCGCCATCATCGTGGCCAGCCCGATCACCAGCGTCTGCACCCGGCGTCGTCTCACCCCCGAGCGCACCACCTTGCCGAGCGCGCTCATCGGACGACCTCCGAGGCGACGGCCTGCGACCTGACGTCTGCGGTGATCCGGCCGTCGGCGATCCGGACTGTACGGTTCGTGCAGGACCGGGCCAGAGCCAGGTCGTGGGTGACCACGACGACGGTCTGTCCCTCTGCATTGAGTTCGGTGAGCAGCCTGCTGACGGCCTGTCCGGCGGCCGTGTCCAGGGCCCCGGTCGGCTCGTCGGCCAGCAGTAGCGCCGGCCGGTTCATCAACGCCCGGGCCACCGCGACGCGCTGCCGCTCGCCGCCGGACAACCGCCCCGGACAGGCGCGGGCGTGCCGGTCGATGCCGAGGTTCTCCAGGAGCTCGGCCGCCCGCCGGTCGGCCTCGCCACGTGCCATACCCGCGAGGCGCGCGGGCAGGACGACATTGTCGGCGACGGTCAGATCGTCGAGCAGATTGAAGAACTGGAAGACCAGGCCGATCTTCGACCGCCGGTAGAGCGCCGATCCGGCTTCGCCCAGCTGGTCCACTCGCACCCCGTCCACGGTGACGGTCCCCGTACCGGGCCGGTCCAGGCCGGCGATCAGATTGAGCAGCGTGGACTTCCCGCTGCCGGAAGGGCCGAGGATCGCGACAGCCTCGCCGGGCTGTACGGTCAGCGACACTTCGTGGAGAGCGGGCGGGCCGTCGTCGTAGCGGCGGCTCACCTCGCGCAGTTCGATCACCGGCACGTTCATGAAGGGCTCCTCGGGTACGGGCAGTCGGCTGCGAGAACGCTAGGAGCGGGCCCGGCTCGCGCGCGTCGCCCGACCGAGCCCATTGCGGTACCGCGCTGGGATGAGCCCCGGAAACGTCATCCCTACGATGTAGGCGGGCGATGTATCCGGTGCGGCGGAAATGACCACCAAGACGGACTCCGCGGGTCCCCGCGGCGGCGACAATGAACCGGTGATGGACGTACGTACGACGCTGGAGCGGCTGCGGGAAGCCGCCCGCCGGACGGTCCGCGACGCCAGGTTTCCGAGCGGTCCACCGCTGCGGCCCACCCGGCGCGCCTGGCAGTTCGACACGCTGGTGGCACTGGCACTCGGAATCGTCACCGTCTATTACGGCATCGACAACGCCGACAACGTCGTGGTGCGTGAGATCGCGCCCGGCGTGGAGCGCGTCATTCCGCGCCCGTCCGGCCCCGGCGGCATGGCCTTCATAGTGACCCTCGCGGTCATCGCCTCGGGTGCCCTGGCGCTCCGTCGCCGCTACCCGCTCGCCGTGCTGTGCATCGTGACGGCTTCGACACTGGCGACACCGCAGAGCGTCCTGCGGCTGACCTTCTACGCGTTCGTCATCGCCGTCTACGGCGCCGCCGTGTACAGCCCGTACCGGGTGGCGACCCTGGCGGCGCTGCCGGTGTCGGTCGTCCTGGTCGGCACCTCGGGGAACTCGGTGACACCGATCGTCCCCAACGAATACATCGCCCTGCTGATCCTGGTCCCGATGGCCGTGGCCTCCGTCGGCCTGCGTAACTGGAAACTCCGGACCGACGAGGGCCGCACCCGGCTTTCTGCCCTGGAACGCGAACAGGCCGAGGCGCTGGGCCGGGCGGTCGAGCATGAGCGGGCCAGGATCGCCCGCGAACTGCACGATGTCGTCACGCACAACGTCAGCGTGATGATCATCCAGGCGGGCGCCGCCCGCAAGATCATGAAGACTTCCCCCGAGCAGGCCGGCGAGGCTCTGCTCGCCGTCGAGGCGAGTGGGCGGGCGGCCATGACCGAGCTTCGTCACGTCATGGGACTGCTCACCATGGCCGACGAGGGCGAGGGGACGGACGGAGGCGGAGACCTGGCCGATACGGAGGCGGAGCTGGCCCCGCAGCCCGGCCTGAACCAGCTGGAGACGCTGGTCGGACGGGTCCGGGACACCGGACTGCCCGTCGACCTGACCGTGGCCGGCCCGCCCCGTCCCCTCCCGCCCGGCCTCGAACTCGCCGCCTACCGCGTGGTCCAGGAAGCCCTGACCAACACCGTGAAGCACGCGTCCGGCGCCACCGCCGCCGTGACCGTCGAATACGGCCCGGAACAGCTCCGGGTGGAAGTCACCGACACCGGTGGACACCCGGGCGCGACCGCCGGAAGCGGCCGGGGCCTGATCGGCCTGCGCGAGCGCCTCGCCGTGCACGACGGGACCCTGAACACCGGCCGACGCCTGACCGGCGGCTACCGTGTGGAAGCACTGATCCCGTTGGAGACACCGTGACCGAGCCGCTGCGCGTTCTGCTCGCCGACGACCAGACCCTGGTCCGCACCGGTTTCCGGTTGATCCTCGGCGCCGACGGCATCGAGGTCGTCGCCGAGGCGGCCACCGGAATCGAAGCGGTCGAAGCGGTCCGCCGCACACGTCCCGACGTGGTCCTGATGGACGTCCGGATACCCGAGATGGACGGCCTGGAGGCCACCCGCCGCATCCTCACCGGCGCTCCCGACGCACCCCGCGTCATCATCCTGACCACCTTCGATCTCGACCGGTACGTCTACGCGGCACTCTCCGCCGGGGCCAGCGGCTTCCTCCTCAAGGACGTCACCCCCGAACATCTGACCGCGGCCGTCCGCACGGTCCGTAGCGACGACGCTCTCCTCGCGCCCGCCATCACCCGGCGCCTCGTGCAGCGGTTCGCCCAGCACGGCAGCGACACCGCCGCACTCCACCGCGACCTCGCCTCGCTCACCCCTCGCGAACTGGAGGTCCTCGGCCTGCTGGCCCGAGGACTGAGCAACGCGGAACTCGCCGCCCGCCTCCACCTGGCCGAGGCGACCGTGAAGACGCACGTTGCCCGTATCCTCGCCAAACTTGGACTCCGTGACCGTGTCCAGGCGGTCATCGTCGCCTATGAGACAGGGCTGGTCAGCGCCGGCGCACGCGAGGCCGCCGAGCAGACGTAGACCGAAGCCGAGACGTGGGATCAGCCGCCGAAACCTTCGTCTGTTCCGGTAGTTCACGCCTCCGAACTGCCATACAGCGGTTCCCCGCGCTGGAGGTGACTGAACAGGCTCCCCAGAGGTGCACCGCTGAAGCGCCTCACGGTCCCGGTCCGATGCCGACTGCGCGGCCCGACGCGATGACGGAGTCGCTGTGATGCGCGAAACGGCTCCGCCCTGTCAGGGCGGAGCCGTTTCGCGGCGATGTGCGGATGGATCAGGCGTGGCGACGGTTTCCGGTGATGACCCGGTACAGGGCGAGGAGGATGAGGGAGCCGACGATGGCGGCGATCCAGGTGGAGAGGTCGAAGAAGCCGTCGATGGAGTCGACGCCGAAGATGACCTTGCCGAGCCAGCCGCCGAGCAGGCCTCCCGCGACACCGATGAGCATCGTGATGATGATGCCGCCCGGGTCCTTGCCCGGCATCAGTGCCTTGGCGATGAGGCCCGCGAGCAACCCGATGATGATCCAAGCAATGATGCCCATGATGCCACTCCTACCTGGCCGTATAAAGACAGTGTCAAGGAACCGTCTTTACCGTGCCGGTGCTTTCAAACGCTGATCACGCAATCTCTCGTGCGGTGAGCGGCAGGGGCGGCCCTCAGGTGCCGCCCTGTACGGAGGTTGGTTGGTTCCGGGGCGGCGCCGGGGCTGTCGGCCTTCTCGGACCGGTAGTTGCTGTGCAGCGAGCGTGCGCAGGTCTGACCGAGCGGCTCACTTGGCACCGTTCGCCGAGTCGGATGCTCAGATCCGGATGACCGTTCACATGGTCGCATTCGCGCGGACTGCAGGTCGGATCGAGGTCGCCGCCCGTGTCAGGGGGCATCGAATCGTGCGGCTCCCATAGATGGCCCACCAATGGGTTCGGCCCTGACCGGCACGCTCATCGGCGTGCGCAGCAAAGCGCTGGACGGGGTCGCCGATCTCTGTGGCCGTCAGGTAGGCCAGGTGAGATGCTTGGAGGTCATCTCAGTTGGTGGAGCGGCAGTAGCAGATCAGGACGTCGGCGATGCCGACGAAGGCCAGGAAGTCCTCGGCCTTGCGCTCGTCATGCCTGTGCAGGCAGCAGCAGCCATTGAGCCAGGACACGGCGCGCATGACGACCCGGTGGCGGCCCGACAAGGGCCTCCACGTTGACAGGCGGCCTCGGCCTGAGCGGTTCGCCTGTCGGTCGGCGAAGGGGCCCACCGACAGGCGGAGCCTAGCCCTTCGAGTCCGGCTTCCAGTCCTGGACGAGGAGTCCGAGCACCACGTCGTCCAGGAACTCGCCCATCACCCAGGCCGAGGAGCGCAGCACGCCCTCGCGTACGAAGCCGTTGCGCTCGGCGGAGCGCAGCATCGCAGCGTTGTCCGACAGCGTCTCGATCTGCAGACGCTGCAGGCCGCGCACGACGAAACCGTAGTGGCACAGCACCGCGACCACGTCTGTGCCGTAACCCTTGCTGCGGGAGGACGGCAGCAGCCCCAGCCCGATGTGCGCGGACCGGTTGTGGTTGTCGATGTTCCACAGCGTCGCGGTGCCGACCAGCGTGCCGCCGTCCAGTTCCACCACGGAGAACTGGGCGTGCCGTTGCTCCGTGTCGTCCACCACGAGCCGCGATTCTTTCGAGCCGGGCGTGATCGGCAGCCACGGCCGGACTTCGGACCGCGAGTAGTTGACCACGTCGTCGTAGAGCTCGGTCTGCAGGATCGGGATGTCGTCCTCGTGCCGGGCCCTGAGCCCGACCTTGCTGCCCATTAGCATGCAAGATTCCTATCCGATCGGGCCGGCGGCGGCAAACCGATTAGCGCTCGTGGCAGTTGGTGCAGCGGCGGAAGCAGATCTGTGCGCTGGCGATGCCGACGAAGGCCAGGAAGTGCTCGGTTTTGCGCTACTCGCAAAGCGCCCCGTTCATCTGCGGCTCGGAGTGGTCGGCAAGGACCGTGTCGCCGGCCCGCACCGAGCGCGTCGCTCGGTCGAGACCGCCTAGTACTCCAGCCGTAGTTCGTGATCTCGATCGTGAGGGGCGCCGAGGAGGCAGCTGGCAGCGTCGATCATCTGGACGAGACCGACCACGCCGTCGCGGGCGTCCGTTCCTTCTCCGCCTACCCGAGTCCACCGAGACGGAGGGCGTTCCTTATCTCGCTGAGCTTCGCGGTCGTCGCCGGGGTCCACTCCTTCGCTTGCTCACCGAGACGGAGGGCGTTCTCAATCTCGCTGAGTTTCGCGGAGGACAGAACGCCCGCTCGCTCGATCAGGTCGTCCCGGGACACGGTGGTCAGCCACGTGCAAGGGGTAAAGCCCGGACGCGGCAACGCGAACCGCAGCACGCCTTCAAAGGGCAGTCCTTCCACGGCGCCTACTGCCACTTCGACGCCCAGACCGGTGATGTCGACACCCGCCCGAGCGACGACCTGCATCACCCGGATCCCGGACGCGTCGTCTCCCGACAGCAGCACGACCGGCCGCCGCTCGTCGAACTCCACCCACCAGACTTCGCCACGTTGCACATGTCCTCCTGACACAGGAACGGCGGGCGGACGCTGCGCGACCCCGACGCGCTGTGGAGACGGGTGCGGCGAGCCTGCGCAGGGTCCGCGCTGAAGGCGATCCGGGATCCGCCGTCATCAGGACGACTTCCTGGTCGTCCTCGGGGACGAGCAGTACGTCGCAATTCAACCGCACTTTGCCCGCCGACGGGTGGTCGAGGGTCTTGGTGCGGTGCCCGGGAGCGTGGACCGGGCGCGTTTCCCAGATCTTCCGGAACTCCTCGCTGCCGGAGCGCAGTTCGGTCAGCAGATCGGCGAGCTGCGCATCGTGCGGGTATCGGGTTGCGGCCCGGCGCAGTCGCGCCACCACAATGTGCCCGAATTCCTCTGCGCTGGAGCTCTCGTACATGAGCCCCCGACCGAGGAAGCGGCGCTGGGCCAGGTTCGTCGTCCCGCGTCCGAGGTCATCGCCCAGCAGAGCCTGCGCGAGGGGGTTCCAGGCGACGACGCCATAGGCCGCGTCGGTGACGATCGCGCCGGTCTCCGGCAGTCGCCGCAGCATCCGGGCCACCTGCGGGCGCACCCGCTGCACGGCGTTGGTGCCGGGCGGCGCGGATGATCCGGCCAGGTGGAACAGGTGGCTACGTTCGGCCGGAGTGAGCCGCAGGCCTGGGCCAGCGCGTCCAGGATCCGGGGCGACGGTCGGGGCCCGCGGGCCTGCTCGAGTCGTGTGTAGGAGCCGACTGACATGTGGGCCAGCTCTGCCACCTCTTCGCGTCGCAGACCCGACGTGCGGCGAGGAGTACTCGTCGGCAGGCCGATCTCGTGTCGCTACTGTCCCACGCTCCTGACTGATCGTTTCAGGATGAGATCGGTGTGCTGGCTTGGCAGTTGGGTGTTGCGTCGGCAGGATCTGCCGCACCAGTTCCGGCGAGTTGAGGACGTAGACGTCCAACGGGACGATCCGGATCCGCACCACGTCATCGGCGCCGCGGACCGACTGCAGTCTTCGCGCCCGCGTACAGCTTCCCCACCATGAAGTCACTACACACCGGCCGGACCGACGAGTCGTCAACCCTGAGCGTCCTGCCCACCCCGCCGAGGCGGACGACAGCCCTTAGCGGGTGAATGGGACCTCACATGACGCTGGGGCTGCGGCGCTCCAGCAGGACCACATCCCGCCACGCGCCGTGGTGGCGGCCGATGCGCTCACGGGTCCCGATGATCCGGAACCCGGCCCGGGCGTGGACGGCGAGGCTGGCGGTGTTCTCGGGGAAGATCCCGGACTGGATGGTCCAGATGCCTGCGGCCTCGGTCGAGGCGATCAGCGCGTTCAGGAGCCCGCGGGCGACACCGCGGCCGCGCGCGGCGGCGTGGACGTAGACGGAGTGCTCGACCACGCCCGCGTACGCGCAGCGGTCCGAGACTTTCGTCGCGGCCACCCAGCCGAGCAGCGAGCCGTCCCCGCCGAAGGCGCCGAAGCGGTGCGCGGGGAGCTTCGCCGCGTCGAACTCGGCCCAGCTGGGCGCGTTGGTCTCGAAGGTCGCATTGCCCTCCTCGATGCCGGCCTGGTAGATGGCCAGGACCTGCTCGGCGTCCTCGGCGCGTAGCACCTCGATCCGGAGGTCGTTCATGCGGCCTTCGCCGCTCCGGCCAGCAGGGCGCCCATCGAGGCGAGGACGGAGGGTTCGACGCGGTAGTAGACCCAGGTGCCCCGGCGCTCGGAGGACAGGAGGCCTGCCTCTTTGAGCTTCTTGAGGTGGTGGGAGACCGTGGGCTGGGAGACGCCGACGTCGGAGATGTCGCATACGCAGGCTTCTCCGCCCTCGTGGGAGGCGACAGCGGAGAAGAGGCGCAGGCGTACCGGGTCGCCGAGGGCCTTGAACATCTTCGCCGCGACCTCGGCCTCGTCGGCGGACATGGGGCGTTCGGTCAGCGGAGGGCAGCACGGGGCGACGGCCTCGGGCTCCAGGAGCGGCAGAACCTTCGCATTCGACATACGTCTATGTTGACACATGTCGAACCAAGGTGCAGTGGCGTCTCAAGGGCGGGCGAGATGGCGCGCGAGGCGGCGGGCGGCGCGCTCGGCGTCTCTGCCGACTCCACGCAGGGAGTTCGACGACACGCTGCGCTGCCACTCCAGGCCCACGAGGCCAGGTCCGGGTGAGTCAGGGAGCCGCCGCGGTGGCGGGGCCGGCCGCCGGCGTCGAGGGCGCCGTCGAGGTCTCCAGCACCACGGGCGCCAGCCCCTGTCGGACGAGGGCATGCGCGGCCGCAGAGCCGGACCGACCGCCCCGATCACCGCGACGTCGATGCACTCCACGCGAGCCCATGATTTCGACAAACGTCTATGTTGACGCCTGTCGAATCAGGTGCCATGCTGGGCACGCAAGCCATCGACAGATGTCGAAACAACGAGGAGCCTGCCGTGAACGCCCCTGCCACCACCGACCTGCCCGTCGTCGTCATCGGGGCCGGCCCCGCCGGACTCGCGGCCGCCGCTCACCTCACCGAACGCGGCATCGAATCCCTCGTCCTGGAAGCCGGATCCACCGCCGGATCCGCCGTCCGCGAGTGGTCGCACGTGCGGCTGTTCTCCCGCTGGGGCGAGGTTGTCGACCCGGCCGCGGAAAAGCTCTTGGCCCCGACCGGCTGGACCAAGCCCGCCGAGGACACCTACCCCTCCGGCCGGGACTGGGCCAACCTCTACCTCCAGCCCCTCGCCGACGTCCTCGGCGACCGCGTCCGCTACGACGCGCGGGTCACCGGCGTCTCCCGCACCGGCCGCGACCGCATCGTCGACGCCGACCGCGCGGCCCAGCCCTTCGTCGTCCACTACACGACCGCCGGCGGCCACGAGCAGCGTGTCCTGGCCCGCGCGCTGATCGACGCCTCGGGCACTTGGTCCACCCCCAGCCCGGCCGGTGGCAGCGGCTTGCCCGCCCTCGGCGAGAAGGCCGCGGCCGACCGGATCGCCTACCTCGTCCCGGACCTGAAGGACCCCGCCGTCCGGGCCCGGTACGCGGGCAGGCGCACTGCGGTCATCGGCTCCGGTGCCTCCGCCTTCACCGCGCTCGCCTACCTCGCCGACCTCGCCAAGTCCGGTGACGGCACCGGTACCCACGCGACCTGGATCCTGCGCCGGGGCATCTCCGGATCGACTTTCGGCGGCGGCGAAGCCGACCAGCTCCCTGCCCGCGGCGCGCTCGGCCTGGCGGCCAAGGCCGCTGTCGACGGCGGATACGCGGAGGCGGTCACCGGCTTCCGCACCGACACCATCGAGCGCGACGGGGAGGGCCGCCTGGTCCTGGTCGGCGAGGACGGCCGCCGACTCGACGCAGTCGACGAGGTCATCGTCCTGACCGGCTTCCGCCCCGACCTCACCTTCCTCGACGAGCTGCGCCTCGGCCTGGACGAGCGCCTCCAGGCCCCGACCGCCCTGGCTCCGCTGATCGACCCCAACCAGCACTCCTGCGGCACCGTCTACCCGCACGGCGTGGGCGAGCTCTCTCACCCGGAGAAGGACGTCTACCTGGTGGGCATGAAGTCCTACGGCCGTGCGCCCACGTTCCTGGCCATGACGGGCTACGAGCAGGTCCGCTCCATCGCCGCCCACCTCGCCGGCGACCTGGAAGCCGCCGAACGCGTCGAACTCACCCTCCCCGAAACGGGCGTGTGCGGCGGCGCAGGCCTCTTCGACCAGCCCGAGACAGCCGAGGAGACCGGCGGCGGCTGCTGCGCGGCCCCGGCCACGATCAGTATCGGTGTCGGCGCCCCGGCCCGCTCCGGCGGCTGCTGACCCAGGTGACCGACCTTCGAGGCAGCGGGGCCGCGACCGGGACGGGGATCCGGTCGCGGCCCCGCGCCGTCCTGCCCGCCCTGTGCCTCACGCAGATCACGAGCTGGGGCATCCTCTACTACGCCTTCCCCGTCCTCAACCCGACCATCACCGCCGACACCGGCTGGAGCACGGGCACAACCACCGCGGCGTTCTCCGCCGCGCTCGTCATCTCCGCCATCGCCGGAATCCACGTCGGCCGCATCCTCGACCACCGCGGCCCCCGCACCGTTATGACGGCCGGCTCCGTCCTCGGCGCCCTGAGCCTTCTGCTCGTGGCCGCAGCCCCCAACCCGGCCGTCTTCCTTGCCGGATGGCTGCTCGCCGGTACGGCGATGGCCGCCACCTTCTACCAGCCCGCCTTCGCCGCGCTCACCCGCTGGTGGGCACCCGACCACATCCGCGCACTTACGATCGTCACCCTGGCCGGTGGACTCGCCTCCACCGTCTTCGCGCCCCTGACCGCGGTCCTGGCAGACCACATGTCCTGGCGCGCCACCTACGTCGTGCTCGCCGGCATCCTCGCGGCCCTCACCATCCCGGCCCACGCCCTCGCGCTGAAAGCCCCCTGGCCACCTGCCCCGCCAAGCCCGGCACACGTCCCTGGTGGCAGTGACGCGGTGGTGCGCGACAAGGCGTTCTGGATGCTGGCGGCCACCTTCACCCTGTCATCGTTCGCGATGTACGCCGTCGTCATCGGCCTCGTCCCCCTCCTGCTCGAACGCGGCTACACCGCCACCCAGGCCGCATGGACCCTCGGCCTCGGAGGCGCGGGCCAAACCCTCGGCCGCACCCTGTACGCGGCCCTCGCCCGTCGCCTCGGCGTCACCGCCCGCACCGTCACCCTGATCGCACTCGGCGGAATCACCACCGCGCTCCTCGCTACGGTCGCAGGACCGTACGCGCTACTCATCCTCGTATCCGTACTCGCCGGAGTGGTACGCGGCAACCTCACCCTCCTCCAAGCCACCGCCGTCACCGACCGCTGGGGCACCACCCACTACGGCCGCCTCTCCGGACTCCTCGGCGCACCAGCCCACGCAGCAGCTGCACTCGCACCGTTCGCCGGCGCACTCCTCGCAGGACCGCTCGGCGGCTACCCCACTCTGTTCGCCCTGCTTGCCGCACTCTCGCTCACCGCAGCTGCCACTGCTCTTGGAACCCGACCGCAGGCACGGCCGCTCCCCTGAGTCACCCGAACCGGCGGCAGCACCACACCTGTTGCATGACCAGGGTTGGCGCTCCGCGCGCTGAGCTGCACGAACTGACCCTCGACCGCCTCACGCCGCACCCTCTCCCCCAGAGATGGGATCACGAGCCCAAAGGCCTCGCCGCAGTCATCCGGCTCCGCGTCTTCGCGCTGTACGGGATGCGGACAAGCACGGAGTCGGGCCGTCGCGGATGGTCACAGCGATGGCAGCCGCCGTCACCCCACCCGGCGCTGCCACCATCGTCGGCAACTCCCGCACGACACCGCCGCCTTCCTCCGCCCCCGACGTCATACGACCGGGCTCACGGCACCGACGACCGCCCCGTCGTCCCCGCTGCCGCCCCCAGAACGATCAGCCGCACCGGCTGTTTTGATCGCGAGGAGCTCGACCCCGACCAGCAGCACCGGGCTGTCCTCGGCGTCGCCGGGCAGCTCGGGTCCCAGCTGAGGGACACACAAGCGGTATGCCAGTCCTCACGTCCGTTCTGGGGCTTCACGGGGCGGGCAAGGAAACCGAGCTGGACATCCGCACTCTCACTAAGCGGGCCACCATCCATCCGGGTCCGGACCCGGCGGTGGGCTCGGTAGCTGAGCAGCGCCGCAGGATTCCGGGTCCCCTCGCCGCTTTGGCTGTCTCCACTGCCGAGGCGTAATGCCGGGTTCGGAACCGGTCACGGCCTGAGCCGGCGTCCGGAGCTGAAGGTGCCGACCGCACGGATGGTCGTCGATGCGGCAGTGACGGTGGCGCACTTCTACCTCGACGTGCACGCCGCGGCATCCTCCCTGCGGGAAGGTGAGGTCCCTGGACGGCACTGACCTGCGTCAGCCCTGCCAGGTGCGTAGCTGCTCGGTGATGCTCGCCGCGGTACAGCGCGGGTTGTACAGCTCCTGGGCCAGGGCCGCGAGTTGGTCGCGGTCGGGGTCGGCGGGGATGCCGCTGGCGTTGAGGTACATGACCGCCACGGCGCAGGCGACGGTGAGGTTGGAGCGCTCCAGCCAGCGGCATCGGCCGAGAGTGTGGACGAGGGCGGCGGCGCGGGCGTAGGGGCCGCCGTAGACGGGCTGCTCGAGGAGCTCTGCACGATGTCGTGCGACGGCGGCGAGCGGGACACCGAGGTCGTCGGGCGCCGGGTCGTGCTTGCCGGCCCGCTCGGCGACTTCCAGGATCCAGGACAGGTCGACGTGCAGGGACATGCTCACGCAGCGGCGCCCCGGTTCTGCGAGCTCGGGGTGTGCTGCGCGTCGAGGTCGGCCTCCAGGCCGTCGAGAAAGTCGCTCTGGGTGTCGATCAGGCGCTGGGCTGCGGCCATGCCGGCCGAGCGGGCGCCCGTGGTGTCCTCGGAGATGAGACGCTCCACGTACCGGTTGAAGTCCAGACCGCGGGCGGCGGCGGCGTCCTTGCCCGCGGCAAGGACATCGGGGGCGAGCCGGAGCTGGGTCTGCTTCCTGTCGCTGTTCATGCCCCCAAGGTAGCAGGGTGGTAGCACACGCCGTCGGGAAGTTGTCCGGCCCTCCCCAGCTTTCCCCTCCGATGCCTCCAGAACGCAAAATGGCCCGGCCCCCGGGGCAGGAAGGTGACCAGGCCCAGTTTCCTGGTGTGGGTGATGTCGGCGCAGCCGGCTGGTTCAGCCGGGCCGCAGAACAGCAGGCGCCTTTCGGCGTCCGTGACGACCATGGATTTGACGGCGTTCTGCTTGTCCTTGCCGGAGCTGAACTTCTCCCGGTCCTTGCCCCCGGCGGCGTGCCTTCGGACACGCATCTCGGTGCCGTCGATGATCACGGTCCGGCCGCACCGTGATACCCCTCAAAAGCGACGCTGAACAGCCACAACCGCGATCAGGCGCCGGATCGCCCACCGGATCGGACCCGGGCCAGTACCTGATCGGCCAACTTGCTCGGGGGCAGCTCGCCGTCCAGGAACACCGTGTCGCTGGGCAGGGTGTCGGCCGCCGCCAGACACAGCTCGATCTTGTCCTTGCACCAGTGCCGCACCCGCTCGTCCTGCTCAGGCTTGTCCGGGGTGAAGCTCCGGCCGTCGATCCGTTGCTCCAGGACCTCTCGGGGGACCTGCAGGAAGAAGTGATGAACGTCGATGTTCGCGTCCGTCAGTGCACTGAAGATCTCGCCGGCATACCCGGGGTTGACCAAGGTCATGGGGACCAGGACCGGGCGGCGGTACTCCTCGACCAGCCCCACCGCCAGGTCGGCGACCTGCCGCCGCCACAACCGGAGATCCTGGAAGTCGCCAGTCGGCACCTCCACAATCTCCCGCAGCACATAGCCGACCATCTCTGGGTCATAGACCAGCGCCTCGGGCCAACACGGACGCAACTCGTCCACCAGCGTGCTCTTCCCGCTCCCGAACTCACCGTTCACCCAAACGATCAACGCGATCCTCCCTGACCCGTTGCCATGCCCGCACGTCGGGCCCAGCATGCCGCACGCCCCGGGGAGGACGGCCCACCATCGCGTTTCCTGCGGGCGCTGCGCAGCTCAGTCAGCGACCTCTGCGGCGGCCAAGGAACCCACGCGGGTAGCCTGCTGCGGGAGTTGCAAGTGACAGGGCCGAGCGGACGCAGTTTCAGCCGGGGGCAACATGGTGCGCGTACATAAGGCGGTAGTCCCGGTCCTCGCCCTCATGGCGGTGGCGGCGGGGTGTTCCTCGTCCGAGGGCAGGGACGAGCAGCAACTGACCGCGCAGCGGGAGAACTACTGCACGCAACTGGGGACGTGGCAGAAGGCGCGGAACGCGGCGGGCACCGACGCGCCGAACTCGTCAGGGTACGACGAGGTCGGGGCCGTCGCTCAGGACGCCTTCCTCGCGATGCGACCGCTCCGGGATGAGACCGTCGGCGGAGGCCGCACCTTGGCGGAGGCGACGGTGGCAGCGATGAGCAACAGTGACTCCGAAGCGGAGGAGCTCGTTGCGCAGTACTGCGGAGACGTCGGCTTCGAGACGCTGACCCGCTAGTGACCACATGGGTTCGCCGGGTTGGTCAGGCTGCGATTTTTGAGAGGGTGTCCTCGCCAGCGAATGCCTTTCCCACTGCGGATGCGGGCGCGTTCCCGACGTTGCTTGGCCAGCGCGTCAGGGTGGCGAGCGTTGGTGTTGCGCCAGCGTTGGTAGGCGTGCAGGGCCCGGGGCTGTGCGGTGTGGTTGGGGTGGCTGGAGTTGGCGATGGTGAACTGCCGTAGTGGTCCGAAGTGGGCTTGGATCGGGTTGGCCCAGGACACGTAGGTCGGAAGCTCGGCCATCATGCCTCCACGGGGCGGATCGGACGTCACCGCACACATCCAACCGCCGCGATGACGAGCCGGGCGAAACTTCCCGGTCGGGGGCTACTTCTGGCGCAGAGTCTCGACTTCGGCGGCCAGCACAGCCATGTCGCGGACGTGCATGTAGTACCTGGTCGCGTACTTGTCGTCGATCGCCGGGAGAACCTTCTCGAACACCGCTGTCAGCCGGACCAAGCCTTCACCGCGCCGTTCGTCAAGCGGACCTTTGAGAACGCCCAGGGCGTAGCCGTAGGCGTCCGCATCAAGCATCACCATGTCCTGGCCCTCGATATCCAGGCCGCGGAAGCCTGGCGGGAACGGCATGGCCATGTGCTCGGCCATCACCTGCGAGATCGCTTCAATCTTCTCTTCGAACATGCACAAGATCCTGCCGGATCCCACCCGGGGAACCAATGCGGTCACGGCACCAGCGGTCGGGCAGTCCTCGAGTTGGGAAGTGGAACGGGTGTCCTACGATGCGGCTGGTGAACAACCATCGGGCCCGAATACTGCTGGCCTGCTTCGTCGTAGCCGTCGTTGCGTTTGGGTGGTATGCCACCCAGACCGTACGTCCTTCCGACTGCGAGGTCGCTGTTTCCGCATTCACTGACGGTGCCGGACAGCCACTCCCCGAGGACGGGGAGGAAGTGACCTGGGGTGAATTGGACGAACGTGCCTACCAGGACCTGGTCGCGTCAGGACGTTGCGAGCCGCCGGCAGCCCGCTGGCGCCACTGGCTCAGCTGACAACCCGAAGTGCACGGTCGATCTGCATGCGGCTCTGCCGTGATGCAGGACGCTCCAGGCGCGGAGCCCGGACGGGATCAGCCGTGAGGACCTGGCCGAGGAGACCGGCCTCTGACCGAGCTCGGGGTGACCGGAATGTACCCCGGAGGCCATGCGCTGGCACCGAGTTCGGCGACGGCAAGGGACGGCCGGATCGGCCAGCGTCTCCACAAGATCGGGATCCGGCCTCGGCAGGACCACTCCACCGCACTGTTCACCCTCGCCGCCGAACTTCCCGCCGCCATCCTCGCCAGGGTGCTCGGCGTCCGCATCCAAGTCGCCGTCCAGTGGCAGACGGCATCGGCCGGCGACCGGGGCGCGTACGCAGCCGAAGCCAGCCGGCGCACGACCTGGTGAGCGCACGCGAATCCCGACGCCGGAGAGGGTGACTGGTCGAGAGTAGTAGCTGGTCAGGCCGCAGATCGCCGGTCGGATTCGACGCAGCGCGCACTACGATGATCAGCATGGAACCGGTGCCCGCCCTCGTCCACTCGGACAGCCCTTTCATCAACTTCCGTGACTTCGACTTCGCCGAGGGCTCCCACGGTTACCGCTGGGTCGACACCAAGCGCTTCCGGCTGTCAGCCGATGCGCCCGACGACCGCGACATGTTGGCGGCCTTGATCGCGCACCCTCAGTTCCGGGACACGTACGCCGGAGCGGGCGTTCAGGACTGGCCTCGGCACGGCCAATGGTGGCTTGACCGCATCGCCCCCGACACCTACAGGGCAGTCGACGACGCAACCGCAGCCGACATCATCCACTCGTGGGCCGGCCGGCACGGCAACATCCCGGAGGAGCTCGAGGCCCGCCTGCAGCAGGAGATCTACACCCCGATCCGCACGGCAACCACCCGATACGTGCTGGGACGGCTCCCCGAGGACGCGTTCCACGACTACGGCCCCATCCACATCGACTACCACGAACTGGTCCTCATCGACCGTCCCGCAGCTGCACTGACCCTGCTCGTCGCAGCCGACGACTAAGGGCGTGCAGATCATTAACTCGTTTTTTTGATCTTGGTTTGGGTGGGGTCTGGAGCGAGGAACGTCATGATGTCGGCTGGTGTGCGGAAGCGGG
>NZ_JBHWVO010000015.1:0-195302 GCF_042736635.1 Streptomyces sp. NPDC060035 | reverse complement strand
TTTTGGCCCCGGCCCCCCCCACATGTTCTCCACCGCCGCCCCCCCCCCCGCCAATTTTGCCCCCGGCGGGGCCCCCCCCCCGGGCCGCGGCCGGAATGTCGTGTCCGGGCCCAAACCCGCACTTCCGGCCGCCTTGCGATCTGCACGCACCGGGCCCCGCTCCCTGCGACCACAAGAAGGTGCGGACAGTCTTTGAACGGTCCGCCGTCCCCCTGGCCGGCGGCATCCCGCTTCCCGAAGTCCGGGCGACTCGACGCCGCTCGATCAAGGTGCGGCGGAACGGTACGGCCACCTCACGCTGAACGGTACGGCCACCTCACGCGGGACGGCCGAACACCGTGCCCAGGGCGTCGAGGTGGCCGTGGGGCAGCTCCTGTGTCACCGCGGGCCGCACCACTGCCGTCCATCAGTACCGCAGAACGGGCAGGCCAGGTCCGCAAGGGAGGCCAAACCACCGCCAGGCATCGGCCTGCCCCTTCGAACCGCTCACCGAGGAAAGGAGGTCGAGCGATCTCCCGGGTACGAGCCCGTGGGTCAAGCCACCTCTGCGGTGGGCTGCGAAGCAGCCACCCATTCCACGTGCGAGGGTGTCGACATCACGCCGCCCAGGGGTTCGGAGCCGGAACGCCCAGGTCAGCCCAGGCCCCCCCACCCCACCCCTGCCCGTACGAAGTCGGGGGCCGTCGCGGCGGACGGCCCCCGTTCCGAGTGATCAGCAGCAGGTGGCGGTGTCGTTGCCGCGTGCGTTGCTTCCGACCCGGCGCGTTCAGATGATGCCGGTCCCGGGTTGCGGGACCGTGCCGCTAGCCGGCGTAGGTCTCGAACTCGGCGACCTTCGGCGTTCCGGTCGAGCTGGTGATCTCAAAGGTGATCTTGCTCAGCGAGGTGCGGGGGACCGTGATGGCGCCCGCACCGCTGCCGGACGTCAGGACGGCACCGGTGTCACCGTTGAGGACCCTCCAGGATCCGATGCTGCCCGCGGAGCCTGCTGCCTCCCGGATGTTGATGCCGGCCACGGCGGTGGCGGAACCCCACTTGATCGAGATGGAACCGGTGGAGCCGGCCGGCGACCAGAAGGTGCTCAGGTTGCCGTCACGCACGTTTCCGAAGCTCGTCCCGCTGGCCTTGCTGGAGCCGTCGGCGCCGGCGCCGAGGCTGAGGTTGGTCCCGCTGGGCTGGGTCGGGTCCGGCGTCGGGGTGGTGGGGTCCGGCGTCGGGGTCGTCGGGTCGGGCGTGGGGGTGGTCGGGTTCGGCGACGGGTTCGTCGGCGTGCAGCTTCCGTTCGACACCTTCAGGCCCTTGTTGGCCCCTGCCGTCTGGCCCACGATGTCCGGCACGCAGTTGGCCGCGTCGAGGCTGAAGGAGTAGGGGATGCTGACCGTGGTGGTGGACTTCACGTCGGGCCCGGCGGGGTTGGTGTCCGTACCGGGGCTGGACCAGGTCACGTTGTCGAAGATGTTGCCGGCGACCTGCCAGAAACCGGCCGCGTCGGTGTAGAAGGTGCCCAGGACGTCCTTGGAGTCCTTG
Source organism: Streptomyces sp. NPDC060035 (assembly GCF_042736635.1). Classification (NCBI taxonomy): domain Bacteria; kingdom Bacillati; phylum Actinomycetota; class Actinomycetes; order Kitasatosporales; family Streptomycetaceae; genus Streptomyces; species Streptomyces sp. NPDC060035. Next base: position 193,775 of record NZ_JBHWVO010000015.1, on the reverse strand, counting down.
AAGTAGTTGTTGTCCACCTTGGCGCGGGCCCCGGCCCGGGAGTTGATCCCGGACTCGTTGAGCTTCACGTAGTAGTTGTTGTAGATGTGGGCTATGCCGCCACGCAGCAGGGGTGCGCGGGAGTCGATGTTCTCGTACAGGTTGTGGTGGTAGGTGACAAAACCGTTCGAGAGCTCGGTCTCACTCGACCCGATGAGGCCACCGCGGCCGGAGTTGCGCAGGGTGCTGTAGGACAGCGTCACGTACTGGGTGTTGTCCTTCATGTCGAAGAGGCCGTCGAACCCCTCCGACTCCCCGCCCGACGCCTCGAGGGTGGTGTGGTCGACCCAGACGTTGCGGACGTCGCTCTCCATGCCGATGGCGTCACCACCGTTGGACGTGGGTGAGCCCGACTTCTTGACGTTCTTGACGGTCACGTTCTGGATGATGATGTTGCTGGACTCCCGGATGTGGATGCCCAGTTGATCGAAGACGGCTCCGCTGCCGACACCGACGATCGTGACGTTGCTGATCTGCTTGAGCTCGATCACGCCCGCGGCAGTGTTGCAGCTGTCGCCCGACACCTTGGCGGTGTTGGCGTGGTTGATGGTGCCCTCGACCTCGATGGTGATCGGGGTGCTGACGCTGGCCCGGCCGCACAGGGCCTCATGGATCGCGGTTCCCGTGGTGGCACGCACGGTCTGCCCGCCCGCACCGCCGGTGGTCCCACCGTTCTGGGTCGCGTAGCCGGTGGCACTACCGGTCACTGCCGCCGATGCCGAGGGCATCGACACAACCACGCCGGTCGCGGCCGCCAGGGCCGTCGTGGCGAGCGCCGCATAGAGTCGCAGTGCGACTGGTCGTCTCATGTCCATCTCCCGATTCGTCTTCGAACTCTGGGTGTTGGTGCTGCGTACGGTGTTCGTGTCCATGAACCGTCGAGACCGCCGGCCTGCCGCTGGGCAGGCCCTCGTCGGTCCTGTTGCGGGTGCCTTCCACCCTTCGTTCCGTAGCGGGTCGACAACCTGTGAAGCCCCGCACGGGACGGTGTGTCAGCCCATGCGGAAATCGCGGTCGATGCCATGACAGCCGCATCAACCGGAACGAGACCCCCGAACGGGGAAAGCGCTTTCTGTCCGCGAGGATAGAGCCGCTCCTGACGGACTGACAAGGTTCTTGTCACATACGGAATATGCGCTGTCGCACCTCGGGCGGCAGCACGGATCGACCCGGCCGCCCCACCGGAAGAGCTGTTCCTGCCGCCCGGCACTCCAGCCGCAGATCTTCCCGGTTCGCGCACATCGGATGGACCGATCGCCGCGAGCGAGCCCGCCCGGGTTGTTCACGGTTGCGGGCGATGTTCGAGAACATGAACAAATTGGCTTTCCCGGACCGATCCCCGATGCCGGGCACTTTCGCCGCTGTCGAGCTGGTTGGCGTACCTGTCGGGGGGAAACCACATCCGCACTCCGACATGTGCGGATTAAACCGTACGACGGCAGAGTTCTGGGTGATCGGAGCCGATTCGTACAGAGAGGATCGCGCGGATGCGGAGGCACGGCTGTGCACGGTGAATACAAGATCCCCGGCGGCAAGCTCGTGGTCGTCGACCTGGACGTGGCGGGCGGTGCGCTACGGAACGTGCGGGTGGCCGGGGACTTCTTCCTCGAACCGGACGAGGCGATCCTCGTCATCGACGCCGCACTGGAGGGTGCGCCGGCCGGCACCGACACAGCCGGCCTCGCCGCCCTCATCGATGCGGCCCTCCCCGAGTCGACCGTGATGCTCGGGCTCACCACCGAGGGCGTTGCCGTCGCCGTACGCCGGGCCCTCGCCCACGCCACCGAGTGGAGCGACTACGACTGGCAGCTCATCCACGAGGCTCCGCAGTCCCCCGCACTCCACATGGCACTGGACGAGGTCATCACCGCCGAGGTCGCCGCAGGCCGGCGGCCGCCCACACTGCGGGTCTGGGAATGGGACGCCCCCGCCGTGATCATCGGCAGCTTCCAGTCCCTGCGCAACGAGGTCGACCCCGTCGGCACAGAGCGCCACGGTGTCACCGTCGTCCGTCGCATCTCCGGGGGCGGGGCGATGTTCGCGGAGCCGAGCAGCACCATCACGTACTCGCTCGCCGTGCCCCAGTCCCTCGTTTCCGGGCTCTCCTTCGCCGACAGTTACGCCTACCTCGACGACTGGGTCCTGGAGGCCCTCGGCGACATGGGCATCAAAGCCTGGTACCAGCCGCTCAACGACATCGCCACCGAGGTCGGGAAGATCGCCGGGGCGGCCCAGAAGCGCGTCGTGGGCCCGGACGGCGGGCCCGGTGCCGTCCTGCACCACGTGACGATGTCCTACGACATCGACGCCGACAAGATGCTCGATGTCCTGCGCATCGGCAAGGAGAAGATGTCCGACAAGGGCACCAGGAGCGCCAAGAAGCGCGTGGACCCACTCCGCCGGCAGACGGGCCTCACGCGCCGGGCCGTCATCGACAACATGATCGACTCCTTCCGCAGGCGCCACGGCCTCACCCAGGGTGCCGTGACCGCCGAGGAGCTCGCCGCGGCGGAGGAACTCGTAGCGACGAAGTTCGGCACCTCCGCGTGGACGGCCCGGGTGCCCTGAGCCTCCCTGCCACCACGCGTACCGCCCCGGCAGGCGGGTGCCTGCCGGGGCGGTGGTTGCGCTTCCAGGGGGCTTCCCGGAGCGCGGCGCCGGATCAGCCCAGCGTCGCGATGGCCTGGTTGAAGGTGGCCGACGGACGCATGACGGCCGCGGCCTTCGCCGGGTCGGGCTGGTAGTAGCCGCCGATGTCGACCGGCGAGCCCTGTACCGCGATCAGCTCGTCGACGATCGTCTGCTCCTGCTCGGCCAGCGTCTTGGCCAGCGCCGAGAACGCCTCGGCGAGCTTGGTGTCCGCGGTCTGCTGCGCCAGCTCCTGCGCCCAGTAGAGAGCCAGGTAGAAGTGGCTGCCGCGGTTGTCGATGCCACCGAGCCTGCGGCTGGGCGACTTGTCCTCGTTGAGGAACGTGGCCGTCGCACGGTCCAGCGTGTCGGCGAGGACCTGGGCGCTCGCGTTGTCCGTGGTCTGCGCGAGGTGCTCGAAGCTGACCGCCAGGGCGAGGAACTCGCCCAGGCTGTCCCAGCGCAGGTAGTTCTCCTTGACGAGCTGCTGGACGTGCTTCGGCGCGGAGCCGCCGGCGCCCGTCTCGAACAGTCCGCCGCCGTTCATCAGCGGAACGACGGAGAGCATCTTCGCGCTGGTGCCCAGCTCGAGGATCGGGAACAGGTCCGTCAGGTAGTCACGCAGCACGTTGCCGGTGACGGAGATGGTGTCCTCGCCGCGGCGGATGCGCTCCAGGGAGAAGGCGGTGGCCTCCTGGGGCGTCTTGACCTCGATCTGCAGACCGTCGGTGTCGTGGTCCGCGAGGTAGGTGCGGACCTTCTCGATGAGCTTGGCGTCGTGCGCGCGGTCCTCGTCGAGCCAGAAGACGGCCGGGTTGCCGGTCGCACGGGCGCGGGTGACGGCGAGCTTGACCCAGTCCTGGATCGGCAGGTCCTTGGTCTGGCACATCCGGAAGATGTCACCGGCGCCCACGGCCTGCTCCAGCACGGCGTTGCCCGCGGCGTCGAGGACCCGCACGGTGCCCGTGGCGGGGATCTCGAAGGTCTTGTCGTGGCTGCCGTACTCCTCGGCCTTCTGCGCCATGAGGCCGACGTTGGGCACCGAACCCATCGTGGACGGGTCGAAGGCGCCGTTCGCACGGCAGTCGTCGATGACGACCTGGTAGACGCCCGCGTAGCTGCTGTCCGGCAGGACGGCGATGGTGTCGGCCTCCTGGCCGTCCGGGCCCCACATGTGGCCGGAGGTGCGGATCATGGCCGGCATGGAGGCGTCGACGATGACGTCGCTGGGGACGTGCAGGTTGGTGATGCCCTTGTCGGAGTCGACCATCGCCAGCTCGGGGCCCTCAGCGATCTCGGCCTCGAAGGACGCCTTGATCTTCGCACCTTCGGGCAGCGCCTCAAGTCCCTTGAGGATGCCGCCGAGCCCGTCGTTCGGGGTCAGGCCGGCCGCGGCGAGCGCCTGACCGTACGCGGCGAACGTCTTCGGGAAGAACGCGCGGACCACGTGGCCGAAGATGATCGGGTCGGAGACCTTCATCATCGTGGCCTTGAGGTGCACGGAGAACAGCACGCCCTCGGCCTTGGCCCGGGCGATCTGCGCGGTGAAGAACTCGCGCAGCGCGGCCACCCGCATCACGGCGGCGTCGACGACCTCGCCCGCCAGGACGGGTACGGACTCGCGCAGCACGGTGGTGGTGCCGTCGTCGCCGACGAGCTCGATGCGCAGGGTGCCGGGCTCGGTGATGACGGCGGACTTCTCGGTGGACCGGAAGTCGTCGACGCCCATCGTGGCGACGTTCGTCCTGGAGTCGGCCGACCAGGCACCCATGCGGTGCGGGTGCGTCTTGGCGTAGTTCTTGACCGAGGCGGGTGCACGGCGGTCGGAGTTGCCCTCGCGCAGGACGGGGTTGACCGCGCTGCCCTTGATCTTGTCGTAGCGCGCGCGGACGTCCTTGTCCTCATCGCTCTTGGGGTCGTCCGGGTAGTCCGGCAGGCCGTAGCCCTGCGCCTGCAGCTCGGCGACCGCGGCCTTGAGCTGCGGAATCGACGCCGAGACGTTCGGCAGCTTGATGATGTTGGCGCCGGGAGCCTTGGCCAGCTCGCCGAGCTCGGCGAGTGCGTCATCGATACGCTGACCGGCCTCGAGGTGCTCCGGGAAGCTGGCGATGATCCGGCCCGCCAGGGAGATGTCGCGGCTCTCCACCGTGACCCCTGCGGTCGAGGCGTAGGCCTCGACGACGGGCAGGAACGAGTAGGTCGCCAGGGCAGGGGCCTCGTCGGTGTGCGTATAGATGATGGTCGAGTCAGTCACCGGGTGCTCCGCTCCACGTCTGCAACATTGCTTGACATCAAGATATCTCGTGCCCGCCCCCCTCTCCACAGGGGCCCGCCCCCGTTTTCGGCCGGAACCGGTCAGTCGCGTCCGCCCCCGGACGGCGCGGCCCCCTGCGGCCCCGGCGGCCTGCGTGCCTCGACCAGCCCCGACTCGTACGCGAAGACCACCAGCTGTGCCCGGTCGCGGGCGCCCAGTTTGATCATGGCGCGGCTGATGTGGGTCTTGGCCGTGAACGGGCTGATCACCATATGGGCGGCGATCTCCTCGTTGGTCAGTCCTCGGGCGGCAAGAGCGGTGACCTCGCGCTCGCGGCGGGTGAGGATCTCCAGGCCCGGTGCGGTCGCCCGGTCGGGGGGCCGGGAGACGAACGCGCCGATGAGCCGGCGGGTGATGACGGGCGACAGCAGAGCGTCGCCGCGGGCCGCGACCTCGATGGCCCGCAGGAGCTCGGCCGGTTCGGTGTCCTTGAGCAGGAATCCGGCGGCCCCGGCGCGCAGTGCGTCGAAGACGTACTCGTCGAGACCGTAGTTGGTCAGGATGACGACGTGCACGTCGGCCAGGCGCGGGTCGGCAGCGATCTCGCGGGTCGCCTCGATGCCGGTCATCACGGGCATCTGTACGTCGATGAGCGCCACATCCGGGGTGTACCGGCGGACCAGCTCCACGCCCCGGCGCCCGTCGGCGGCCTCCCCGACGACCTCGATTCCCTCCTCGGCCTCCAGCAGGGCCCGGAATCCCGCACGCATGAGGGCCTGGTCGTCGACGATCAGTACGCGGATCATCCTGCGGGTTCCCCCGTCTCCAGGGGCAGCTCGGCGCGTACCGAGAAACCTCCGTGCGCACTCGGCGCGGCTTCGAGGGTGCCGCCGAGCGCGGTGACGCGCTCCCGCATGCCGGTCAGCCCGGTGCCCGGGGTGATGCGGTCGCCGGGCAGACACGGCCCCTGGTCGTCGACGCAGAGGGCCAGCGTGGAGTCCGTATAGAGAAGGCGGACGGTGGTCGCGGCGCGGTCCGCGTGCCGGGCCACATTGGTGAGGGCCTCCTGCACGATGCGGTACGCCGCCCCGTCGACATCGGCCGGAAGAGGCCGTTCGACGCCGTCGACGGTGACCACGAGCGCGATGCCCGCGGCCCGTGCCCGTTCGGCCAGCTCGTCGATGCGGTCCAGCCCCGTGCCGGGATCCGCCACGTCCGTGCGCAGCACCTCCAGCGTCGAGCGGAGCTCACGCATCGCCTCGCCGCCGGCCTCCTGGATGGCGAGCAGCGCGGGTTCCACCTCGGTGCCGCGTTTGCGGGCGAGATGGACGGCGACGCCCGCCTGGAGTTTGACGATCGAGATGGAATGGGTCAGCGAGTCGTGCAACTCCCGGGCAATGCGCAGTCGTTCCTCACCGGCCCGGCGCAACGCGGTCTCCTCGCGCGTCCGTTCGGCGTCGAGCGCTCGCTGTTCGGTCTGGCGCAGGTAGGCCTGCCAGTTCTTGTCGATGAGGCCGGTGACCCCGGCGCAGAGGAACCAGCCGAGCAGGAGCAGCGTCCGCTCGACGGTGTCCTGGACTCCCGGTACGGCGATGAGCAGCACCACCATGTAGCCGGGGAGGAACAGGGCCCCGGCCGCGATCGCCTGTGGCCGGTGTCCGCTGCGCGCCGCGGCGTGGACCGCGACCACGACGGGCAGCGCCACCCAGCTTCCCGGGTGAGCGTGGACGACGTAGGCGAACATGCTCAGGGTGGTCACGGCGAGCACCGTGCGGGGCGCCTGGCGGTGTGCGGCGAGGGCCAGGGAGCCGGCCGCGACGAGCAGCAGGTCGAGGGCGTCCGGCGAGGACGCCGCACAAGCTGCCGCGATCACGGCCGCGCCGACCACCGCGGCGCCTGCCGTGTCCAGCAGGAGCGCCCGCCGGTCGATGTCACCCTGCATGAGCCGCACCCTAACTCCCGTACGGCTGCGGGCGCGTCGTCCCCGCGGACGGGGTCCCGGCTACTCCCGGGGAAGTAGTGCGGTCCCGCACCCGTCGGGCCGGCGCAGCCCTGACTGCCTTCCGCAGTACGACGACCGCAGCGGGTGGCAGGGGCGAGCATCGTCGCCATGACCGGACCCTTCCGATACACCTCGCCCGAACCTCCTAAGTCGGCCACCGGGGTGGTGGCCGACGTCTACGCCCAACTCGCCGCCGAATTCGGCATCAAGGACGCCACGACCTTTGTCGTGCTGTCCGTCTCACCTCCGCTGCTCACCGCCACCTGGGCCCTGATGCGGGAGTCCCTGCTGGCCGGGCACGCGTCACGTACCGGGAAGGAGGTGGTGGCGGCCGGGGTCTCGCTCGCCAACCGCTGCCCGTTCTGTGTGCACGCGCACACCGTGCTGCTGCATGCCACCGGTGATCACCGGCTGGCCGAGACGATCCTGCGGGGTGGCGAGCCGAAGGAGCCGGACCACCGCCAACTGCTCGCCTGGGGCAAGGACATGAGTACACCGCAGCCGTTCCCGGAACGGGAGGCACCCGAGTACGTGGGGACGGCGCTCGCCTTCCACTTCATCAACCGCGTCGTGTCCTCGCTGCTGTCCGAGGTGATGCTGCCGGGTGGCGCCGAGAAGTACCGACTGGTGCGGAGCACGGCAGGCCGCTCGCTGGCCCGCACCGTACGCCGCGAGCTGCGGCCGGGTGACAGCCTCGCGCTGCTCGAAACGGCCGGCGCGCCGCCGCGGTGGGCCGCGGACACCCCGGTGGGCACGGCGTACGGTGCGCTGCGCACCGCCGCGCAGCTGGGTGCGGGCCTGCTGAGCGATGAGGACGCCGCGTTCGTACGGGAGGCGGTGGCCGGCTGGGACGGGATCACGCCCCTGCCACTGACCGCCGCGCTGCCCGACCGGGCGGAGCGGCCCGGCGCCCGGCTCGCCCTGCTCGCGGCGCGGGCCCCGTACCGGATCACCGACGAGGACGTGGCGGCCTGGCGTGTGCCGCCCTTCACCGATCACTGTCTGGTCCACCTGGTCGCCTTCGGCGCGATCTGTGCCGTCGAGCGCGTCGAGGCCAACCTGCGGACGGCTGCCGGGGAGCGCGCATGAGTATTTCTTCGTCTCGCGTGCCCCGGGGAACGTGGTCCCCGCCGCGACCCGGGCCGCGATGACGGAGGCCCTGCTGCCGTCCGGGACTCCGGACGGGTGTGCTGCTGCGGGCGGGGGTGTGGGTGGTCAGCGCCCGTCGGCCGTGGTGAGCGGTGACGTCCCGGTGGCGGGCGGCCGGTGCTCGTACCAGCGCTGATCGGACTCCAGCTGGGCGGCGAGCGAGATGAGGCGTTCCTCGCTGCGGGAGGGGCCGAGCAGTTGGGCGCCGAGGGGCAGGCCGTCGCGGGTGAAGCCCGCCGGGACGTTGATGCCGGGCCAGCCGAGGACGTTCCAGGGCCAGGCGTACGGGCACGCCGCGGTCATCGCGAGGTCGGTGCGCCAGGCGCTGAGGTCGTCGAAGGCGCCGACCCTGGGTGGCGGGGCGGCGGTGGTCGGGGTGAGCAGCACGTCGTATCCGCGGCCGGACCCCGCCGTCTCGAAGAAGGCGCCGAGCCTGCGGTGCTGGCGTACTTCGCGGGCCCGTGCCGCCCGGACCACCCGGCCGCCGAGGCGGGTTCCGGTGCGCAGGGCGCTGCGGGTGCGCGGGTCCAGGAGCGCGGGGTCGGGGTGCAGCGCGGCGAGTTCGGCGATGCCGGCGGTGGCGCGGGGGACGAAGGAGAGGCCGATCAGTCCGTAGCGGGGTCGGGCCTCCTCGACGTGGTGGCCGAGACGGGCGAGGGCTTCGGCGAGTGCGGTGACGGCGCGCGCCACCTCGGGGTGGGGGCCGTTCCGGGTAAGGGTGAGCGGGGGCTGCAGGGCGAGGCCGATCCGCAGCCTGCCGGGGTCGCGGCGGGCTGCGGCGGACGCGTTGACGGTGGGCGGACGGTGCGGGTCGCCGGGGTGGGGTCCCGCCGCGGCGTCCAGGAGCAGGGCCGCGTCGGCGACCGTGCGGGCGAGAGGGCCGTTGACGGTGAGGCCCTGGAAGGCGTCACTGTTGGGGTGGACGGAGATACGGCCACGCTGCGGCTTGATGCCGACGAGATGGGTCCATGCGGCGGGGATGCGGATGGACCCGGCGCCGTCCGAGCCGAGTGCCGCCGGGACGAGACCTGCGGCGACTGCTGCCGCGGAGCCGCCGGACGAACCACCGGGCGTGTGGGCGGTGTTCCACGGGTTGCGGGTGGCGCCGAAGGCGGGTCCCTCGGTGAAGGCCCACTGGCCCAGCTCGCAGGAATTGGTCTTGCCGACGATGACGGCTCCGGCTGCACGCAGCCTGCGTACCGCCTCGCTGTCGGCGGTGACGGCCGGCCGGGTGCCGGCGCAGCCGAAGTAGGTGGGCATACCGGCGACATCGGTGTCGTCCTTGACCGCGACCGGTACCCCGAGCAGTGGCAGCCGCTCCCCCGCGGCGAGCCGCCGGTCGGCTTCGGCGGCCTCGGTGAGTGCGGCTTCGGTCCGCAGATGGCGGAAGGCGTTGAGGGTGTCGCGGCTTGCCTCGATGCGCGCCAGCGCGGCGGCGACCTGCTCCTGCGAGGTCGTCAGGCCGTCGGCCAGTTCCTGTGCGCTGCCGACGAGTCCGGTCGGCTCGTCCGGCCTGCTCGGTCCGGTCCGCTCCGTGGGGTCTGCTGAGGACATCGCTGCCGCCTCCTCGCTTCCGCCGGAGCACCGGTCTCCCAGGTCCGCCCCGGGGCCGCCCGAGCGGTCCTACTGGAGAGTAACGAGGCGGTGCGGTCCGCTCAAGCATGCTGCCGCAAGGGTTGTCTGCGCCGCGCTTCTGCGGCGCAGCGGCGCGTAGGCCTACGGCCTCACATGGATCTCGCCGATCCCCGTACCGAGACCGGCGCAGTGGGCGGTCGACTGTCCGGACTGACCCGGATTCAGCGTGACATGCTCACCGTCCACATCCGGGGACCAGCCGCAGACCAGATGGACCCAGAAGGTCTGCGGTGCCGATCCGTTGTTCCGGCAGAGCGCGTACCCCGTGTAGTCGTCGATGGCATGCTTCCCGGTGTCGCAGGACAGACCGGGCGGCGCCGCGGCCGGCGCGACGGCGACCGCCGAGGTCACCGGCGCGGCCAGCGCGACGGTCAGCCCCGCAACGGCTGCACCGCGCAGGAGGGTGCGGACGGCGTTCCCCTTGGACTGCTTCTTCATGTCTCCCCTTTGATTCCTTGCTCTTCACGGCAGCCCTCCCCCACGTTCCGTAACCGAAAACAGCGCCGAACCTCACACTCCGTACACTCTGCCCGCCGCGCGAGCGAAAGGCCCCGGGCGTACGCTCGCAGCGGGGGAACGCATGCTCGAAAGAAGCCGTGGCCAAGGCTGTTTCCGAGGAGGCGCCGTGACCGGACAGCGCATCGCCGCCCGTGCGGCCGCCTGCGCGGCGGCGGTCGTACTCACCGTGACGAGTGGCACGGTGGCCGGCGCGGATGACGACATCGAGTCGCTCCCCGCCCAGGAGATCGCCGACCGCTCCCGTGACGCACTGCTCGACACCGAGTCCCTGCACATACGCTCGGAGGGCGATCGGGGCGAGGGACATTCCCCCATGACGGTCGACCTCACGCTGGACCGGGACGGAAACTGCGCGGGCGGTATCGGCCTCGGCAACGACGAGGGCAAGGTCGAGATCATCAAGCGGGGCGACGTGGTCTGGCTGAAGCCGGATTCGGACTTCTGGAAGAACCAGGTCCGGGTCGTCGGCACGACCTTCGAAGCCATCCTGGCCGGGCGGTACATGAAGGGCGAGGCCTCGGACTCGAGGCTGCGCACCGTGGTGGAGGTGTGCGACCTCGGCACGTTCCGAAAGCTGCTCTCCGACAACGCCGACGCGGCGGGGGGAACGCTCACCAAGGGCACCGGGACGACGGTCGACGGGGTACGGGCAGTCCCCGTCACGAGGACCGGGAACGGCCAGGAACTGACGTGGTACGTGGCCACCGAGGGCAAGCCCTACCCGGTGCGGATCACCGTGCAGGGCAGGGGCGCGGATGCGGCCGTGGACTTCTCCGGCTTCGACAAGCCGGTGCCCACGGCCACCCCGCCCGCGGACGAGACGGTGGACGTCAGCGCCCTGCTGGGCCGGACGCCCGCGCCCGTCTGAGGGGCTCCGTTCCTACGGGTAGGCGACCAGGTTGGCCACGTTGCTCCCGGAGTTGGACGGTCCTCCCGTGGTGTTGATGACGTGGCTGATGGTCCCCGTGCCGCCGAGAGAGACCGTCACCATGTTGTGGAAGCGGACGCCCGCGGTGTTCGGCGCCTCGAAGGCCCGTTCGGCCACCACCGAGGGGTTCACGTTGAAGTAGCAGTAGCTCCCCAGCCCCCAGGCTTCGTGTGTCGTGACGGACGGCGACACCTTGTAGGCGTCGTATCCCCGGGTGGAACCGTTCATCCAGGCGGCCTGGTTGGGCGGGTCGTACGGCATCTCGTTCTGGAAGAAGTAGGTGCGCCCGCCGTTGCCGTTCCAGATGACCTGGTGCTTCTGGTAGTGCTCGACGAACAGGCCGTACATCGTGACGCCGGTGCCGTTGACGACGAGTCCGGTGTCGGCGGTGTTGCTGTTCCAGCCGATGCCGCTGCCGTGGTCGCCCCGCCACAGCCACATGTGGTCGCCGATGACGTCCGAGCTGTTGACGACGAGGCTCTGGGTCGCCTTGCCGACACCCGCGCCGCCGATACGGAAGAAGACGTCGTGCAGCGAGATGGGGTTGGCGGTGTGCCGGGCGGTGACGCCGGGCTGACCGACCTGCATCAGGGTCTGGGAGTTGGTGGTTCCCGCGTCGATCAGCAGACCGGCGATCTTGACGCCGTCGACATCGGCGACGTTCATCGCGGTGACGCCGTTGTCGGGGATGACGGTGGCGAGGCCGAGTCCGAGTACGACGGTGTTCGCGCGGTTCACGTTGAGCGTCTGGTTGAGATGGTAGACACCCGGGGTGAACAGCAGGTCCTTGCCTGCCGCGAGTGCGGCGTTGATGGCTGTGGCGGTGGCGCCGGGCTTGACCACGAAGAACTGCTCCAGCGGGAGCGACTGCCCGGCGGGGGTGCCCGATGCCCAGGTCGTGCCCTGGGTGTTGGTGCGCAGCGCGGGCACGAACACCTTGTAGGCGCCGGCCCCGTCCACGTACAGGAAGGGCTTCTCACGGGTCACCGGACTCTGCGCGACCGTGGTGTACGGCGGGTTGGGGAAGGTGTTTGCCGGGGCGTTGACGTCGCCGACGAAGACCATGTTCCAGTTGGATCCGGTCCAGCTTCCCCACTGGCTGTTGCGCGAGAGCCACTGCTGCTGGGAGCCCGAGCGCACCTGGCCGTCGATCTTGGAGTCGGCCATGAAGCCGCCGCTGGACCAGCCGCCGTCGTCGAGCTGCAGGTTGCCGCGCACGTGCATACGGCGGTACGGGGCGGCCTGCGAGACGGCCCAGCGGTCGGTGCCGCCGGTCGGGTTGACGGAGAGGTTCTCGGCGGACCGCCAGAAGTTCTGGGTGGCGTTGCCCTGGAACCAGTCGGCCTCGGCGTGCACCGCGCCATTGATCGTGACGTCGTCGGGTGACAGGCCCAGGCCCGCGACCTGCGTGTAGAAGCCCACGTTGGCGTCCACGTCGTAGCTGCCCGGCTTGAACAGCAGGGCCTGGCGCTGCGGGCCGAACTGGTTCTCCTCCTGCTGGCTGAAGACCTGGTTGAGCTTGCTCTGGACGGCCGACTTGGTCATCGACGGATCGAAGACCGTGACGTTCGGGCCGAGATCGGGGGTTCCGGCGGGCGGCGGGATGTCGGCGGAGTCGACGCCGAAGGACTGGGCGGCCGAACCGTTGCAGGTGTACTGCTGCAGCCGGGTGTTGTCGGCGGTCGAGGCCGAGGGGACATCGAGGCACTTGCCGCTGTTGCGGTTCACGAAATGGTAGGTTCCGCCCGCTTCCTCGACGGGCAGCCACTGCTGGTTGGCGCCACCGGAGTACGACCACAGCTGCAATGGTGCCGCGTCCGCCGTGGACACATCGGTGACGTCCCAGCTCTTGGACGCGTCGTTGCGGTTGTTCACCCGGACGTAGCCGTCGCTCGTCGCCTGGAACTGCCACTGCTGGGCATTGCTGGCGTTGCAGGCATACTGCTGCACCGCGGTGCCGTCGGCGGTGCTCGCCGCGGCGGCGTCCGCGCACTTCCCGCTGTGCTTCGCGGTGACCGTGACCCATCCGTCGGGCAGGGCGGCCGCCTGGGCGGCGGGGGCCGAGACAGCGGCGGTGACCAGCGTGGCGAGGAGGCCGCCGAGGGCCAGCAGTGGGGTGGCGCGAGGTCTGGGCCGAGTTCTCATATGTGTCTCCTGCGCTGCGGGGGGGCTTACTTTAGGCCGTGAAGTTAGGCCCGTTCCCCGGAAGCGTCAAGAGGGCGCGTACGAAAGGTGAATTCGAGCCGTTCGATGCCAGAAGCGGCTCCAACTCCTCTCACCTGGCGGTTCGTTACTGGTCCAGACCAGGGTCTTGACATTGCGCTTCGTTCACTTCTTAAATCACATGGTGGAACGGTCACCACACTGACGAAGATGGGCCCGGCTCAGCCGGCGCGCACTCGCGGTCTGCAGCGACCAGGAGAGGTGGTCACCGCAGACCGCTGCTCAGTCCTTCGGCAGGTCCAGGACGGTGCGGCGGATGATCCAGTGGTCGGCGATCGGAATGCCGGCCACCGTACCGAGCAGGTGACGGACATGCTGCGCCGGGAAGGCCTGCCGGTGGCGGTGGCCGGCATCGTCCTGGGCACGGCCATCGCCGCGGCCCCTCCGTCGCCAGGGTGACGGCGGCCGCCCTGCGCCAATGAGGGCCGTGCCGCTGCCGAGAACGGCCGAACGGTCACCTGCACCACATGCTCACGTCCCCCGTCGCGAACATCGAACGCCTCAGCGGCCTGCCGCCATCAGGTGAGGCACCGCCACCCTGCCCGTCACCTGGCTGCTCCCTTGCGCAGCAGTTCGTCCAGGACCTGCTGGGCCCGGTGCCCGTCGTCGAAGCCCGGCAGGGTCCCGAGACGTCCGGCACCGGCAACGGCTGCGGTCCAGTTGTGGAGCTGGGCCACGAACGAGTCGGCCCAGCCGGGGATCTCGCCGGGCGGGTCCTCAAGGCCCAGGGTGTCGAGGACCTTCACGGTCTCCCACTCGACACCGGTGCGTACGTGCAGGACGGGGCCGTCCTGCGAGTGGTGGAGGAGTTCGCCGTGGCTGCCGGTGACGGAGACACGGAAGCCGACGTCCTCGGGCGTGGACGACTTGGACGCGGTCAGCGTGAAGTGCGGGCCGCTCGTCAGCCGACCGCTCACGAAGGCGTGGTCGTCCACGTGCACCCGGCGCCCCTCCTTCGCAGCCACCTTGGTCCGGAGCCCGACCTGGCAATCGCCGGTGTCGACCTGACCGTCGAAAAGGTGGTGCAGCAGGTCGATGAGGTGCACGCCCAGGTCACCCAGCGCGCCGCTGGTGAACCGTTCCCCGGCGTTGTCCCGCCAGGTGAAGGTCTTGCGGGTCAGAGCGCTGCCGCGCCTGAAGGCGAGGTCGACGTGGAGCACACGGCCCAGTACACCGTCGTCGAGCTGTCGGCGGATCTCCTGCACCACCCCGAGACAGCGATAGTTGAAGCCCACGCAGCAGACCACGGGTGCGCCTGCCGCACGGTCCCGCATGGCCGCGGTCTCCTCGGCGGAGACGGCCATCGGCTTCTCGCACAGCACGTGCCGCCCTCGGTCGATCGCTTCGCAGGCGTAGGAGGCGTGCGTGCGGTTGGGGGAGGCGACGACGACCGCGTCGACCGCGTCGTAGAACTCGTCCAGCAGGGCGAAGGCGGGTACGCCCAGGTTGTCGGCGACGGAGGCGGCCCTGGAACTGTCCACATCGTACAAACCGGCCAGCGTGGTGCCCTCGCCGACCAGTACCGCCTGTGCGTGCGTCCGGCCGATGCCCCCGGCACCGATGATTCCCACCCGCATCGGTAAAAGTCCTCCTGTGATCGCTGTGGCAGTTGTTGTCACCGTCCGGCTCGCAGCCCGGTGCGCAGCGTGGTGAGGACGGCGTCCGAATAGCACCGATCGGACACGCGTGGATGGCGGCTGCGGGCCTCCTCCGTACAGTTCCCGACCAGGACTCCGTGTCCCACGGCAGCCAGCATCTCCAGATCGTTGCCGCTGTCGCCGAAGGCGAACGAGTCCGCCGGGTCGATGCCGTACTTCCGGCAGACGTACCGGACGACCTGTCCCTTTCCGCAGGTGCGCGGAAGGAGATCGACGTCGTAGCTGTCCGCCGGGTCCCCGGCCGAGGGATTGCAGCGGCTCACGCTGACCCCCAGTGCACCGCGCGCGGCCGCCTCCCTGACGGCGGCCAGGTTCCGTGCATCGGTCACGGGGTCACGAGAGCGGTAGTAGTAACTCTTCACCAGACTGTCCGGGGCACGGCCGGGCTGCGGTTCCAGGTCCACCCCGGCGTCCGACAGTTCCCGTACCACGGTCCTGGCGCTGTGTCCGAGGCTCTCGGTGTCCGGCAGCAGCCGCAGCCAGCCGGGGTCCGGGTGGAGCTCTCCCGCGTCGGACAGCAGCAGCTCGGTACCGAGCGAGCAGGCGACGAAGTGCGGCAGCGTACGCAGCCCGTGCGCGCGGGCCTTGTCCAGTACGGACGTCAGTGAACTGCCCGTCACCCAGCCGAACAGCAGCCCGTGCCGTTCGCCCGCCTCCACGAGGTAGTCCTCCAGAGCCTCCCGGCAGAGCCTCTCGTGCTCGGTCGGGGAGTGCGCCAGATAGGTCTCGTCGAAGTCGGAGAAGGCTACGGCCCGCACCGGACGGGGCGACGGAAGGACGGCAGCCTCAGTGCGCGGTGGCATGGACAGCCGCATGCAGTGCCTCGATCACTCTGTCCTGCTCGGTGACGGACAGTCCGTTGTGCAGCGGAAGGTGGAACACGGTCGCGTTCAGCCTCTCGGTGCGGGGCAGGGACACGCCCGCGAAGAGCTTCTCGCGCAGCGGAGTCGGTTGGTGGTGGGTGAGCACGGGGTAGTAGATGTCCGTCTCGACCCCGTCCGCCTGCAGTCGGGCGCGGAGCGCGTCCCGGGCAGCCTCTCCCGCCGCCGCCCGCACCGGGAAGAGATGCCAGGCGTGATCCTCGGTGAAGGCGGGCAGGACCAGCTGTCCGGCCGTTCCGAGGTCCGCCAGCGCGTCGATGTAGCGGTGGGCCAGGAAGGCCCGGCGGTAGTTGTTCAACGTGAGTCCCGGCAGCAGTCCCGTCGCCACGGTGGCCGTCGAGTTGTCGATCTTCGCGTTGAAGCCCCAGACATCGGACTTGACGTTCTTCTCTCCCGGGGCGAAGCCGTGGTAGGCGAGTCTCTCCATGCGTGCGTGGAGTTCGCTGTCACCGGTGAGGACGGCGCCTGCCTTCCCGGTCAGTCCGAAGTTCTTGTACGGGTTGAAGCTCAGGACGGTCGCGTCCGCGTACCGGCCGACGCCTGCGACCCCGATCGCCTGGCAGGCGTCCTCCACCACACGCAGCCCGTGTTCCCGGGCGACCCGGTGCACACCGGCGGCATCGGCGAGCCGGCCGTACAGATGGACGGGCAGGACCGCCCGGGTCCTGGGGGTGATGGCGGCCTCGACCAGCGTGGGATCCAGGGTGTGGCGTTCGGGGTCCACGTCGACGAGGACGGGGACGGCTCCGCACGCGAACACGGCGTTCTCGGTTGCCGCGAAACTGTTGGCAGGCATGATCACCTCGTCGTCCGGACCCACTCCGACCCCGCGCAGAGCGATGATCAGGGCATCCGTGCCGCTGCTCGTGGCGACAGCGTGGGGCAGCCCGAGAAACTCGGCGAGGGCCTGCTCGAACTGGGCCACGGCGGGCCCGCTCGTCAGCTCACCCGCCGCCACCGCCCGGGCGAAGCACTCAACGGCGATCCGTTGCTCCTCCGGCGACAGCAGACGTGTTCTGGGAAGGAACGGCACCGTTGGCCGGCGCCGGCCGGTCGGAAGTGGTTCCCGGGCGAAGACGGAGTCCGTCGTGGACGGAAGCAGGCGCGGGCTCCGTGCATCGAGCAGTCCGGCCAGCGTGCGGTGGGCGACGGCCGGGGTCGAGGCGTAGGCCGGGATCTCGCCGCGCCGCACGTCCAGCACCAGCCGGTGGATGCTTTGACTGTCTCCGGTGAACGTCTGTGCCGCGAGGCTCGGGGGGCGACCCGTCATGGTGGTCACACCTCTGCCGCAACGTGGGCGAGCGCGGGGCACCCGAAGGTCTTCGCCGCCCGCTCCAGTACGGGTGCGTCCGGCTGCTTGAAGTACAGCAGTTCCCGTCCGGTGCGCAGAGTCTGCACGGTGATCGGCAGATCCCTGTCGTCGGTCAGGTCGACGACGATCAGGTTGGCCGCCGCACCGGCCTCGGCGATCCGCCGCTCGGCTCCGGGCAGTTCGACGCCGTTGACCACCAGCACCTCGTACGGCTCCCCGAGGGGAAGCCGACCGGCCAGTGCGCGGCAGGCGAACTCGAGGCGGAGATAGGCCTCGAACCAGCTGGGGCCGTCACGGCGCGCAGGGTCGAAGTAGGCATCGAGGATCCACTGGAGCCGCACCTCGAGCTCCGGGTGCTTCGCCGTGAAGTGGGCGAAGTTCTCCCGCCAGTCGTCGTGGCGCTCGCGCTGGGACTCCGCATGGTGCTGGTGGTGGACGCGGGCGAACGGAGTGTGGACAAAGGCCAGGCCGCGCTGGTGAAGGCGGTAGCCCAGCTCGACATCCTCGAAGCTCCATTTTCTGATGTCCACGTCGAACGCCCCGACGGCCAGCAGGTCTTCCTTGCGTACCGAGGCGTTGCAGCCGTAGAGGAAGTGCCAGCAGGTCGCCAGATTGCCGAGGTTCTCCGAGAGCAGGTCGGTGACCTCCGCCCGTTCGTCCGGCGCGGCGGACTCGGGGAAGGACCCCGGGTCGAGGGAGGACTGCAGCCGCTCCAGGTCCACCGGGCCGGGGGCAAGGTAGTCGCGGAACCCGATGGCTACGATCCCGGGCCGGTCACGGTGACACCGGATGTGCTCCCGCAGGAAGAGTGGGTCGATGATCTGGTCGCCGTCCGCGAAGACGATCAGTTCGCCTTCCGCCGCCTGGATTCCGGCGTTCCGGGCCGCCGAACGGCAGGATTCCTCGGTGCGCGGAAGATAAAGACGGCGCACCGGATATTTGAGGGGGAGGGCGTTCACCATGTCCCCTGTGCCGTCGGTGGATCCATCGTCGACCAGCACCACCTCGAATTCGTCGGACGGGTCGAGGCGCTGGTGGTTGAGCGAAATCAGACAGGGGGCGAGGAGTTCCCTGGAATTGTAGGTCGGAACGACCAGGCTTGCTTTCACGATGAGCTCCCGAGGATTTGACGGTCAGCCTTGTTCGCGACATGACGCCGCATCAGAACTCGGACACAGGGACCTTTTCCGGCTGTTTGACGAGGCGGTGGGCCCGCTCCGGCGCGGAGAGATATCGCCAGCGGACGCTGAGCAGCAGAGCACGGAGGTTCTCGTCCACGGCCATGGCGATCATCACGCCGAGAATCGCCAGCCCGAGCGGCAGGGAGAGCAGATAGGCCAAGGGTACGAAGACGCCCCACAGGACGAGAATCCCGACCGCGGCCGGATATGTGACGTGGCCGACGGCACGCAGAGTGCTCGCCGTAGTCATGATCAGAGCAGAACCGGGGAGGTAGAGCAGACCGCACCACAGCAGCAGCTTCCCGGCGTCGACCACCTGCGGATCACTGGTGAACAGACCCATGATCCAGTCGCTGCAGAGCGCCGTGACCAGCGCCAGGAACAATGCGATCGTCGAGCCGGCCAGTCGGGCTCCGCGGGCACGGCGTCGGATTTTTTCGAGGTCGCCGGAGCCGGCGAGATACCCGAGGGAGATCTGCAGGCCCTGGGAGAGTGCGGACGAGAACATCCCGATCATGTTGGTGATGCTCAGGGTGTACGTCCGGGCGACGAGTTCGTCCGTACCTACGACCGCGATGATCCTGGTGGTGGCGATCTGCGCCGCTTGCCAAAAGGCCGGCTCCAGCA
The DNA here is from genome assembly GCF_042736635.1 of Streptomyces sp. NPDC060035. Classification (NCBI taxonomy): domain Bacteria; kingdom Bacillati; phylum Actinomycetota; class Actinomycetes; order Kitasatosporales; family Streptomycetaceae; genus Streptomyces; species Streptomyces sp. NPDC060035. Next base: position 174,739 of record NZ_JBHWVO010000015.1, on the reverse strand, counting down.
TGGTGGGCAGCGTGAAAGCCGCGAGCAGTGCGCAGTGGGCGCGCAGATCCCGCGTACTCGCCGGCCGGCGGAATCTGATCCCGATACGGAAGAACACCAGCCGGACGCTGTAGAGCAGGCCGGCCGCGGTGGCGAGTACGGTGGAGAGCGCGACGCCCTGAACGCCCCAGCGCGGCCCGGAGTGCGACAGCACCAGGACATAGATCAGCCCGATGTTGACGATATTGGCGAGGGCCGTGGCGAACATGGCCTGGAGCGTGAACCCGTTGGCCGCCATCACCCCGCCGAACATCGCCATGACCGAGTGCAGAACGGCCCCCACGGCGACGACTTCCAGGAAGACCGTCCCGAAAGAGAGCAATCGCCCGTCCAGCCCCATCAGGCGAGCCGCGTCCTCAGCGAAAACGTAGAGCATGACGCCGGCGACGACACCCAGGACGATGTGCAACAACAGGGCGACGAAGTAGTACTCCTGGACCTTCGTGGTCCCGCCCTGACCGAGCGAGCGGGCGTACACGAGACTGCCGCCCTGCCCCATGAAGGAGAACATCATCAGGACGAACGTCACCAATGTGCTGACGGAGCCCACCGCACCCGCGGCATCGTCGGAAATATGGCCCAATGCCCATACGTCGAAGATCCCCATGGAATACGTACAGGTCAGCTGAAGGAAGATCGGCCAACTGAGGGAAAATACCCCCATGTCGCCCTTTCGTGGCGCGACCATGTCCCCCCATTCCCCTTGTGACCTACCGGTCCATGTGGCCTGTTCGTGATATCGAACGCTGCCACAGCACAAGGGCATGGGAATCGAAGAGCTGTCGATCCCCCGTTCGAGCAGCGTGATGCTAACCGCAACATCGATCTCGGATAAGAGATGGCCGAATCCGGAGGTTGAATTGAGCCACTGGATGCACACACCGTCCGGCCGCCGTCGAAAGCGCGCAACAACAGAGCGTGAGATGCGGCAGGAGTTGCCCTCGCCATTGCCCCGACGGAGGCGGACACGCCGGGGCGTTGGTGACGGAAGGTGACGCGCACCGTTGGTACAGGCGTGGCCGAACTTGCACGTCAGCTGTCGTTCCGATCATGCCGCTGCGGCGACCTCCTTCCAGCGGCGGTGCGGGCCAGGACTACGCCGTGGTGGTCCGTCGCGGCCGGCAGCCCGCGGGCCGCGGCCGTCCTCGTACGCGGACCACGTACCACCTCGCGGCCGACCGCGATCGCCCGCCGAGGCGGCTGCTTCGCGTCCAGCTGGTGCTGCCCGTAGTGCTTCGTGCGTCGAGCCACTCACCTCGAACCTCACCTTCACCCGCGAAGTACGACGGGCCAAGGACTTGCCAAGAACCGCTCCGTTACGGTCAGTTCCATGATCAAGCCGAACTATGCGGGTCGGTGAGACGTGGCGGACACCCAGGATCACCAGGTTCGCAGCTCCCGTCCGGCCAGACTCCTCCAGCGGGCGTTCACGCCCGTCCTACTCGCGGGTATGGCAGTAGCGGTGGTGCTGTTCGTACGTGGTCAGGACTGGTCCGTCCTGGCCACGGAGATGCGCAGTCGGCCACCGGGATCCTTTGCGATTCTGGTCGGGCTGGCGATGCTCGCAAACGCTGTCGCGGTGCTGGCGGCCTTGCTTGCCTGGTGGTTGATGCTGTCGGCCGCCAACGCAGATATCGCGCCTCCGACCGAGGGCAGTGGGCTCACAGCGGTGGGTGCGGCCCGGATCTTCTTCGTCGGTCAGTTCGCCAAGTACGTGCCCGGCAAGGTCTTCGGGTTCGTGCTGAGCGTGAAGATGGGCCGGGCGATGGGGATACCGGCTGCCCGGACAGCCACAGCGTGGCTGCTGACGCTGGTGATCGGGCTCCTGACCGCGGCCTCGGCCGGGCTGGTGGCAGGGCCCCAGGTGCTCGGCGGATCGGGGGGCTGGCTGGCGGCTGCGTCGGCCGTGCCTCTGGCGGTACTCCTGTTACGACCTCGGCTCGTCAACGACGCCGCCACCGTGGTGGCGCGGCTGCGCCGGCGCCCGCCGCCTGCGATTACGTTGCCGGGACGGGTCATTCGCCGCAACGTGATGATCCAGATGCTTTCGTGGCTGTTCGGCGGAGTTCAGCTGTGGTGCCTGGCGATTGCGCTGGGTGCCCCACCGGCCCGTTCGTTGCCACTGTGCGTCGGCGCGTTCGCTCTCGGTGCGGCCGCCGGTGTCTTCGCGGTTTTCACACCCGATGGGCTGGGCGTGCGCGAGGTGATCCTACTGAGCGCACTCGGCACGGTCCTTCCGCTGCCGGCGGCGGGTGTGGTGGCGGTCATGAGTCGACTGGTGGTGGCCGTGAGCGAACTCATCACGGGCGGTGTGGGGTTGGCGGTGACTGAGGTACTTCGGCGGCGAGCGGGCTCCCCGGCTCGGCACATCCGTTCAGGCGGCGCGAAGGTGGGGACAAGATTCGGCCAAGCTCCGGACAGCTAGGGTCGCCACCATTGCATCGCCAGTTGTTGACGACTGAGAAGATGAATTCGGAGGAGTAATGACTGAGGCGCCGCTGGTTTCGGTGGTAATCCCGAATTACAACTACGCCCCGACGCTCGCGGCGTGCATTGAAGCCGCGCAGGGCCAGACGTACCCCGCGATCGAGATCATCGTGGCGGACGACTGCAGCACCGACGACTCCGTCGCCATTGCGCGTCGGCTGGGCGTGACAGTACTGGAGAGTCCGGTCAATCGCGGTGTCTCCACGGTTCGCAATCTTGGGGCAGCATCCGCTCGCGGCGAGGTGCTCTTCTTCGTCGACTCAGATGTCGCCCTGGCGCCCGACGCGGTGGCCAAGGCGGTGGAGCTCCTTCTTGCCGATCAGGACCTCGGTGCCGTCTGCGGTATGTACCAGGCGGAGTCGCTGTTCCCGGACAGCCTTGTCAAGAAGTACCGGGCGATCCAGCAGTACGTCTGGTTCAACGAGGTGGACGGCTTGATCCCCGGCCTGCACTCGGCCCTCTTCGCGATCCGAACTGCCGTCTTCCGCGAAATCGGCCCGTTCAACGATCAGTTGCGCTGGACCGAGGAGCAGGACTACGGATTCCGGCTCAATGCCCGCTATTCCGTGTGGGCGACCTCGGCCGTCCGTGGCCGCCACGACCACGACGGCACACTGCGCGTCATGCTGACAAAGGTATTCCAGCGTACGCGGATCGGTGCTCCCAACTGGCTACGCCTGCGATCTCTGCCCGGCGGGGCCGGCACGAGCTACCGCGCGCTCGGCAGTGGTTTCGTCCTGATTGCGGCCCTCAGCCTCCTCGGCGTGCCACTGTTCGGCCCGTTGGCCCTGCTCGCGACGGCCGCCACTCTTGCTGTGGGCATTTTGCTCGACTGGCGGACCTACGCATACGCGTACCGGCACCATGGTGTCCTGTTCGGGTTCCAATTCAGTGTGCTCCACCTTGTGGTGACGCTGACGTCCGCACTCGCCGCCGGTATCGGAATCATGCAAGGACTGCTGTTTCCCCGCTCGGTGCGTCGGCTCTACGGCGTGAATACTCCTGCATGACCACCCCCACAACGCTGAGGCAAGCATGACATTTACCATCGACAGTTCCGCCGCAGATGTGCTGGCCGGTATCGACCTGCACGGGAAGCTGGCCGTAGTTACCGGAGGCTACTCCGGCCTGGGCCTGGCCACGACCCGGGCTCTGGCGAATGCCGGCGCACATGTCATTGTCCCGGCCCGTCGCCCGGATCTTGCACAGAAGGCGCTCGTCGGCCTGGACACCGAAGTCGACGAACTGGATCTCGCCGACCTGGAGAGCGTGGCCAACTTCGCGGACCGCCTTCTCGGTTCGGGCCGAACCATTGACATCGTCATCACCAACGCCGGTGTCATGGCTCTGCCGGAGACCCGTGTCGGGCCGGGCTGGGAAGCGCACTTCGCGGTCAACCACCTTGGTCACTACGCGCTGGTCAACCGGCTCTGGCCGGCAATCGCCGAGGGCGGACGTGTGGTCGTCCTCTCCTCGGGCGTCAGCCCGACCGGCACCATCCAGTGGGACGACGTGCATTTCGAGCACGGTTACGACAAGTGGGCGGCCTATGCGCAGTCGAAGCTTGCCAACGCGCTGTTCGCGGCCCAACTCGACCTGCTGGGACGTTCGGCGGGCGTGCACGCGTACTCGGTGAACCCCGGGTACATCCTCACTCCGCTGCAGCGGCACCTCACCACCCAGGAGATGATCGCCGCGGGCTGGATCGATGACGCCGGGAATCCGCTGCTGCCCGAGTTCCGGTCGCCCGAACAGGGTGCCGCCACGCAGGTGTGGGCGGCGACCTCGCCCGGGCTCGCCGACGCACGAGCCTCCTACTGTCAGCACTGCGTGGTGGTCCGCCAGTTCGACAAGCCGGCGGATCGCGAACAGGCCTCGCGCCTCTGGGCCTTGTCGGCCGGGCTGACCGGGGTGGATGCATTCGCTGCTGGGGGTGGCTCTTCCTGAGCTCGACCCTGTCGGGGATCCGAGCGTTTTCCGGCGCTGCAGCATGTGAACCGCTCCGGGTTCGATGGCAATGCCGCTCAACCCCCCAGGACTTCGCCATGCCCGCCGGCCACAGGCGGGTTTGCGGCGCATAGGTACCGGTGTTGTCAGGGGCGGTCTCGACGAGACCGCCCCTCGATCATGCGATAGCCGTCTGTAACGGCGGCGGCCTTCCGCCTTCCACGCGAGTACAAATGCGTCCACCAAACCGAATACCAGCAGGAATACGACCTCACCGCCCAGCGTTCAAGTCCTGGAAGTCGAGCTGCACCCAAAAAAGGGTGGACGGCGGCTTCCGAGGCTCGCGGGGCGGTGTTCTCCTGGCTGGCCCGGTACAACAATTGGCGCCGGCATTCCGATCGGTCACATCAGCCCTGTCGAGTAAACGATCGGTTAACTCTTTGAGCCTGAACTCGGTTGCATAGTTCGCAGGTCTCGACATAGCGGGGCAATGCCCAACGGCCGCCACGACGGTTTTCAAAAAAGCTCTAACGGTGCAGCTGAGCCACCGGCTACCTTGAATTCACAGTCTGGCCTACGGATCATGCGCCGCCGATCCCGCAGAGGTCGAACTCCTGTGCGTCCTGCACCACGTCCCTCGCGGGGCAGCACAACCGCCGCCCTTGGATGGACAAGCACGCCGTCAGCATGAACAACGGACAGGAAGGAGGGGCCGGCGATGACACCGAGCCGCAGGTACGACAGCACTGCGGCCGGCTCACCCGACGGTGTTGCGCTGACCCCCATGACATCACATTGCCCTGCCGTCAGGGGCATTGACTTATTCCCGTGGAGCGAACGTGACTAGACCCGGACACGCACTCGTGTCAGTGATCGTGCCCTGCTACAACAGCACGAAGACCGTCGCGCTGTGCCTGGAGTCAGTGCTGGCGCAGACGTACTCACCTATTGAACTGATCGTCGTGGACGACTCCAGCTCCGACGCGACAGCATCGATCGCCGAGGCGTACGAGTGCACAGTTGTCCGGCTGGCCGAGAACTCCGGGGCGGGAATCGCGCGGAACCGCGGCATCGCCGCCAGCCACGGCGACGTCCTGTTCTTCCTCGACTCCGACGTGGCGCTGGAGCCGAGCGCCGTGGCGAATGCCGTCCGGACCCTCGAGGAGAAGCCTACGTGTGCCGCGGTGTGGGGCATCTACGGCGACCGGCCGCTCGTGGACGACGGCGTCGTGGAACAGGTACAGATCCTGCACGGCCACTTTCGGCAGATCCAGCCTCGCCCCGTGCTCACCGGGCACTTCGCGGTCGGGGCGATCCGCCGCCGGGTTGTCGACGAGCTCGGCGGCTTCGACGAGCGGCTCACCGGGCAGTGGGCCAACGAGGACCACGAGTACGGCCTGCGGATCTCCGAGCACTTCCCGGTAGCCCGTGCGCTCGATGTCGTCGGTTACCACGACGACGACGACCGTATGGTGTCGGTGCTGCGCAAGCGCTTCGGCCGGGCCGTGTCGCTGGTGCCCCTGATCTTCCTGCAGCGCGACCTCAAGCCTGAGCAGGAGGCCCTGCACCGGCCGCCGGAGATCTTCGCGATCACCCTCACCACGGCGACAGCTCCGCTGCCGCTCCTCGAGCCCGCGCTTGCGGTCTTTCCGGCAGCCGGCCTCGCCTGGTTCATCTGGGTGAACCTCCCGCTGCTGGGCTACGTCCGGCGTGCCGCCGGCTGGCGCATGGCCTTGGTGACAACAGCGCTGAACTACCTCTACGGCCTCGCCGTTTCGGCAGGCGGCTTGACCGGTGCGCTGCGCTACCTCGTCGACCCGAGTTTCCGGCGGCGTTACCGAACCGGCCTCACGGCCACATGACGCTGCCCTTTCGTACCATTCCGGCGGCATGGCGCAGTATCACATTGGGAGCGCTCCCAGTGCGATCTCGCCGAAAGAGGGGGATCATGAAAATCAGACTGCTTGGCCCGATGGACGTGGAAGTGGCTGGCCGGTCACTGGACGTGGGGCCGCGCCAACGGCGCTTGGTGCTTGCTGCGCTGGCGGTTGATGCCGGCAGCCCGGTCTCCATCGACGCACTGATCGAACGAGTCTGGGGTCAGGACACACCCGACGCGCCGCACAGCGCCCTGTATGCCCATATAGCCCGACTGCGAGATTTCCTGACCAAAGCCGCGCGAGCCGAAGACTCGGCCACAAGACCGGTGTCCCTTGCCAAGGGTGCGCACGGATACGTCCTGCAGATCGACCATCAAGACGTCGACTTACACTATATCGGCTCCCTCGCGGAGGACGCACGCGCCGCGCACGGAGAGCAGCGCGTCCTCGCCCTGCGCGAGGCGATGGGCCTCTGGCGAGGCCAGCCACTGGTGAATCTGACGGGTTATTGGGCCGGCACGATACGCCAGAACGCCGAATCACAGTTCATAGGCATTGCGAGTGCCTGGGCCGCTGATGAGCTGCGGTTGAACAACGCCCAGGCCGTCGCCGACCGACTGGCCAAGGTCCTGGATTCGTATCCGCTCGCTGAACCGCTGGCGGACTTGTACATGCGCGCGCTGTGCGCGCTCGGCCGCACCTCGGAGGCTCTGCAACGTTACGCCGCCGTGCGTGAACAGATCGCCGAGAAGCTGGGGCATGAGCCCGGCCCACAACTGCGGGACCTGCACATGGCCGTGTTGCGCGGCGAGCTCCGTGCCCACCATCGGGGCACCACCATCAGCTCCGCGCCACTCCCCCGGCAACTCCCCATGAACGTAACTCACTTTGTGGGCCGGACCGACGAGCTGGCCTGGATCCAGAATGCGCTTGCCACGCCGCAGCCGCAGGCTGCGACACCACTGGTGAGCATCCACGGAGCCGCCGGTGTCGGAAAGTCGGCCCTCGCGATCCACGCCGCACACCAGCTCGTCCACCGCTATCCCGACGGCCAGATGTATGTGGAACTCAGCGGGAGCAGCACCGGAGCGCCACCGCTCAGCCCGTCAGAGGCCCTGTCCCGCCTGTTTCGTACGCTCGGCACAGAACCGCCGCCACCGGCCGTGCAGGCGGATGAGGCGGCCGCCCTGCTCCGCTCCCTGGTGGCCGGGCGGAAGATGCTCCTTGTGCTCGACAACGCCTCCGACTCGGACCAGATAAGGCCGTTGCTGTTGAACGGGGCCGGCTGCGGCGTGATGGTGACGAGCAGACAGCCGCTGGCTGCCTTGGGTGGAGTCGGCCAACTGCCTGTCCGGCCACTCACGGTGGAGGAAGCAGTCGCACTGCTCGGTCAGCTGACCGGCATGGAACGGGTGGCCGCCGAACCCGCCGCAGCCGTCGCGATCGCGAAGCTGTGCCAATGCCTTCCGCTCGCCGTGACCGCCGCGGCGGCCCGCCTTGTGACCCGGCCGAGCTGGCCCCTGGCCGAGCTGCACGCCCGCCTTGCCGACGAAGCTCGGCGGCTCGACAACCTCGAGATCGAAGGCATCGGGATGCGAGCCAGCCTGTCCGGCTCCTACCAGCGGCTCTCCGGTAACGCCGACCCGGCCATGCGGGCGGCCGCAAAAGCCTTCAAGCTGCTCAGTGGGATCAGCCAGCCGGTGGTCAGCCTCTCGGACGCTGCGCGGCTTCTCTCCGAGTCCAATGCGCGCGCGGAACTGTTCCTGGAGCGGCTTGTCGACGCCCAGCTCCTGGAGACCGTCTCCCCTGGCCGCTACCAGATGAACGATCTTCTGCGGCTGTTCGCTCAGGAGTGCTGAACAACAGAGCAAAAGCGCCCCCGGGCCGGGTAGTTACTGACCTTGAAGCAGCGTTGTCGTCGGGTCGACAGCGCGTGGTCGTCGCGTCCTGCCCGATGATCACCGGGCAGGACGCGTGGAGAGCCGAATGTGTGGAGACACGCACGTCCGGTTCACGACGGCGGCTCGGGAAACGGAACGACGGCAACGTCGTCACCGCGGCCCCGGGTCGACCGTACGGACTCACCGATCGATTGACGTCAATCGTCGCAGCCCGTGCGCGTACTGACCGTGAGAGGGTGCTCATCGCTGACCGTATGCCGCTCGCACCGTCACTCCCCTCGGGGCATCTCCTGCTGAACGTAGCTGCGCAGCCAGGACCTGAAGTCCGGCCCCAGATCCTCGCGCTCGCATGCCAGGCGGACGATGGCACGCAGGTAGTCGGCGCGGTCGCCGGTGTCGTAACGGCGGCCGCGGAAAACGACACCGTGTACGGGGCCGCCCAGGGAAGGGTCGGCAGCCAAGGCCTGCAGTGCGTCGGTGAGCTGGATCTCGCCGTCGCGGCCCGGATGAATCTTGCGCAGCACCTCGAAGATTCCCGGGTCCAGCACGTAGCGGCCGATGATCGCGAGATTGCTGGGGGCATCTGCCGGCTTGGGCTTCTCCACCAGGTCGCTGACGGTGACGACGTCGTCGTCCCCGGTCGGGGCGGCCGCGACGCAGCCATAGAGGTGGAGCTGGGCGGGGGCGACCTCCATCAGCGCGACGACGCTGCCGCCGTGACGCTGCTGCACCTCGATCATGCGGGTGAGCAACGGGTCGCGCGGGTCCATCATGTCGTCGCCGAGGAGCACCGCGAAGGGCTGCTCGCCCACGTGCTCCTCGGCGCACAGCACCGCGTGGCCCAGCCCCTTGGGGTCGCCCTGCCGGACGTAGTGGATGTTGGCCAGGTCGCTCGAGGCCTGCACCTTGTCGAGCCTGGTGTCGTCGCCCTTGCGGCGCAGGGTCTCTTCCAGCTCGTAGTTGCGGTCGAAGTGGTCCTCGAGAGGGCGCTTGTTCCGTCCGGTGATCATGAGGATGTCCGAGAGGCCGGCTGAGACGGCCTCCTCGATGACGTACTGGATCGCCGGCTTGTCAACGACCGGAAGCATTTCCTTGGGGGTGGCCTTGGTAGCGGGCAGGAAGCGGGTGCCGAGGCCGGCGGCCGGTATGACCGCCTTGGTGATCCGGGAGCCTCGCGCGGACGGTGTGCTCATACCTGCACTCCCTTCAGAACGGCAGCGTAGCGATCGAGGCAGCTATCGAGGCCGAACAGGTCCCTGGCGCGTTCGGCCCCGTGCTCTCGCACTTCTGCATCCCAGCTGAGCGTCTGAAGGAGAGCGTCGCGCAGCGCCTCCGGATCACGCGGCGGGACGACAGCACCCAGGCCGGTGGCGACCACGGGGTAGCGCCCACCCGGCAGATCGGTCGTGACCGAGGGCACGCCGCACATCATCGCTTCGGCCTGGGCAATCCCGAACGACTCCGCGATCGAAGGCAGCGCGAAGACGTCGATCGACGCGTAGAAGTCAGCAACCTCCTGTCCCCGCAGCAGGCCCAGGATGCGGATGCGCGGGTCACGCCGGGCGGCCTGGCGGATCTCGTCGATGACGCTGCCGCCCGCCACGTTCACGTAGTCGCCACCCACGAGCAGCCGGGCATCCGGGTCGTCGATCCCGCTGAACGCGGCAAGGAGGTAGGGCAGCCCCTTGTCGGGCACGATGCGGCCGAGGAAACCGATGTGCGGCCCGGGCGTCTGCCGGTACGCGGGTGACCCGCCTCGCCGGTCCAGGCAAGGAGCCGCGATCGCGAAGCGCTCTGCCTTGCGCAGCGTCGGCCACATCCGGGAGTGCTCGGCCTGGTCGTCGCTGTTGACCACGACGGCCGCGGACCGGCGCAGCGTGATCGCCGACGAGATACTCACCGCTGCTGTCGCGGCTCGGGCCACCAGGCCGGGCGGGAGCCAGAGGTCGATGTGATAGGTCGAGACAACGGGGATCTTCAGCCGCAGCCCTGTGATGATCCCGGCCTCCAGCATCGGCAGGTGCAGGTGCAGCACACGCGAGCGCCTGCTGAGACGGCGTACCGTTCGGGCGAACGAGGGGCTCACCAGACCACGGCCGATCGAGGCGATGACCGGGCACCGGTAGACGTCCACGCCGTTGAGGCGCTCGCGCAACGGCAGTGCCGGATCGTGACGGTTGGCGACGACGGCGACCTGCCAGCCACGGGCGGCAAGCCCCTCGGCGACGATCCGGGCGGTCTCTGTCAGGCCGCTCACGTAGGGCGCGTAGTAATTGACTGCGATACACACGTCATAGGTCACAGGGAGCTCGCCAGGAAGGTCGAGGCCAGGACCGCGGTCCACAGGCCGAGGTTGAACCGCATCTGCCGGTCGCGCATGAGGTCGTCGACCGGGTCGCCACCGGAGCGTTCCACCATGAGCATCTGCAGGTAGCGGGTGACATGGAATGCCGCGAACGGGAAGGTGAGCGCGGCTCCCACCTGCCCGTAGGGCGGTCTCAGCTGCCACATCGTGCCCAAGTAGCACATCAGGGCCGCGACGAGGTTCATGACGACCACGTGATCCAGGAACGGCACCGAGTACGCCGACAGCGCCGGCCTGTGTCTCGCCCCGGCCACCGCCAGGTCCGCCAGTTCGTGCCGGCGCTTGCCCAACGACAGAGCCACGGACGCGCAGTAGACGCAGATGAGCAGAAGCGGCTGGACGGCCAGACCGGCAGCAACCGCTCCGGCCAGGACCCGCAGGACAAAACCGGCGGCAACCACGGAGACGTCCACGAGCGGTTGGTGTTTGAGGGCCAGGGTGTACCAGATGTTCATGGCGACATAGCCGCCGAGGATCAGTGCCACCAGGGGCGGGGCTGCTACGAGCAGTCCGGCTGTGCCGAGCAGCAGCGCGGCCAGCAGGGCCACGCCACCACGGAAGCTCACGCTGCCACTCGCGAGCGGCCGCAGCCTCTTGACCGGATGCAGCCGGTCGGCTTCGAAGTCGCGGAGGTCATTCAGGACGTACACGGTGGAGGAGGCGGCAAGGAAGGCCAGCAGGGTCATGGCGATCGCGGCGAAGTGCGGTATCACCGCCGGCGGGGCTGTTATCGGGGCCACCAGCACCAGGGAGCCCTTGATCCAGTGACGGGGCCGTAAGAGCGCCACGTACGCCCCGAATGCTCCTACCCGCCCGGCACCGATCGGTCCTTCCACAACGTCGAGCGCGAGCCTGTCCGGACCTACATAGTGATCCATGAACGCCTCCCCTATCGTGACGGTCGGTCAGAACAATGCTTTGGCGAGCTGCAGAGCCCCCTGCCGCCACGGGTCGCGGTGCGTCCGGCCGCTGACGCTCCGCCGGGCACGGCCTGCGTCCTGCCACCACTCGTACGTCCTGAGCAACGACTGCCTGTTACTGACCTGGGGAGCGAAGCCCAGGTGCTCACGTGCCTTGTCTATCGACACGTAGGAGTCACGGGTCAGCTTGTGCACCAGGCGCCCGTACACCGGGGAGAGACGCAGGGCTGCGAGGGTTCGCAGCATCACGACAGCCGGCCCGACCGGGACGGTGACGACCCGCCTTCCGTGTCCTGCGGCGTCGAGCACCGCCTGGAAGTCCTCGCGGAGCGAAGTGAACTCGGCGGCACCGATGTTGAAGGTGTCGTTAATTGCACTGTCCGTCCCCTCGCATGTCTGCCGGATCGCCTCGCAGAGGTCGTCGACGTCCAGCATCTGCGCGGCGGCGTGGCCACCGCCCATCAGGGGGAAGTTGCGTCCCTCATCGGCCCATTCGAACAACATGGCAAACAGCCCCAGCCGCTCCGGGCCGAGGAATGTTTTGGGCCGCAGTATCGGGGCGCAGAGGCCCTGCTTCCGCGCGCGCAGCACGACGGTTTCAGCGGCATGCTTGGCGGCGGAATACGTGTCCACCGGCTCACACGGATAGTCCTCGGGGGTAGGACAGTGGCGGGGCAGACCGTAGACGGCGGTCGACGATATGTGCACAAGCCGCTGAACGCCGACGTGCTGGGCGGCCGCCACGACCGAGGCGGTGCCGTCCACGTCGACCGACCGGATATCGGCGGCGCGGTGGCTCGGCAGCGCAGCGGCCGAATGGACGATCACGTCGGCGCCGCGAAAGGCGTTGATCATCGCCGCGGTGTCACGGACATCGGCCCGGACGTACCTGGCGCGATCAGCGGCACCAGGTACGAGGGGGCGGATGTCGACACCCGTCCATTCGACGCCGGGCCAGGGCCGAGCCAGAAGGGCAGTGCCGAGCATCCCGGCCGCGCCGGTGACGACAATGTTCATTTCACGTCCCTTTCGTCAAGCACATACCGCACTCGGAGGGCCCGTCGAAGAACAACATGCGATCTACCGGGGCGTTGATATCTGGCGTGACACGTTCCAGACCGCGCTGGCTCATTCTCGCCAGGCCAGGAGTCGGACCTTACCGACAGGTGATTGCGCCGGGTCTTGGCGATCGCTCCAAGATCGAGGCAAGGTCCCGGTGCGAGGATCTGCAGGCTTATACCACCAGCCACCTGGGAGAAGTGTGAGTCTGTGAGCGAGACCGCGAACGTCGAGCCGGCCATCGCCGAAGAGGAGCAGCCGGACCACGCACCGCCGGCCGGCCGCCGGCGTTGGAGCTGGTGGGTGCGCCTGGCCGTCCTTGCCTGCACGGCATGGCCGGTCTTCGTCGTACTGCACCTGATCCTCAGTAACCAGTTCTACTGGTGGGGTCCGTTCGACGTCATCCCGCCACTGGCCTTCGCTCTCATCCCGCTGGTCCTGATCGGCGTGGCCCAGCTGGCCCGGCCCGTGCGATGGCGCCTCACCGTCGCGCCGGTGCTCGCGCTGCTGCTCGGTCTGAGCTGCTCCGGGGTCAATTTCGGCACCCTCTGGTACACGCCTCCGTCGGCGCCCTCCGACGCGATCAAGCTGGTCACCTGGAACACCCAGTACTGGGACCAGGACCTCCAGCCCGGGGGCCCGCACACCACGGACGACTTCTACGCGTTTCTTCGCGGCCTCGAGGCAGATGTCTACATGCTGCAGGAATACGCGCATGTCGACATGACAAAATTTCATTGGGCGCAGGCTCGCGGAATCGACCAAGTGGCCCGGCTGCGAAAGGAATTCCCCGGCTACGAGATCGTGATCGAGGGCCGCAACGTCACACTGTCCCGTCTGCCGGTCGTCGGTCACCGATGGCTGGACACGACCAAGTGGCTGCCCGACGACCTCAAGACCGTTCCGTCGGCACTGCGGGACCGCCCGCTCTTCTACTCGTCGCAGACGCTTGTGACCGATATTCAAGTAAACGGCAGGACCGTGTCCTTCTACAACTCGCATCTCTTCCAACCGCCGCAACGGCTGATGCGACTCCAGAACAGCCCCGAAGGAAGCATGTTCGAGGTCGACCGGCTCAACTTCGAAATGCGGCTGGCGAGTTTCCGGGCCATTCAGAAGGATGTCGCCGGGAACCCGAACCGGATCGTTCTGGGCGGCGACATGAACACCTCGCCCGCCATGGGAATCAAGTCGATGTTCCCCGACCGGCTGGTCGACCAGACGCACGCGCTCTCGTCCCTGTATCCCGCCTCCTGGCCGTCCGGGATGCGTTTCTGGCGGCTCGACTGGCTCCTCACGACCCCGAATGTCGGCGTGTCACGCTACGACCTGCTCGACTCGCACGGCTTCTCCGATCACAGCGTCCAGAGCCTTACGCTCTGGCCTCGCTGACGTGTGGGAGGAACGGGAGGAAACGGCACCGGGCAGGCGCACCGTTGACGTGGTGGACCCCCGGGTGAACGGCAGGTCACTGCCGGCCGCGAGTGCGGCTGGACACCCGCACCCTGCGTCTGCTGCCTACTGGCCTCACCGACACCGCCGTGGCCGGGCAGCTGAACCTGTCGGCGCGTAACCGTGCAGCGCCGGATCCAGTCGCTGATGGTCCAGGCCGGCGTCACGCCATACCGTCTTCCTCGACCGCGACCGCGGCGGGACGAGGCGGCGTCGGCTCTCGGGATCGTCGGTATGAGACCTGCCGGCACCGGCATGAACGACGCCAGGATCGGTGCTGTTCACAGTTCAGGTCCCGCCACCGATGCACTGCAGCTGCAGTCCCTCGCAGATCCGGCATCACGGCCGTCGCCTGCTGCCGCGAGCAGTGAAGTGCGTACCGGTGCGGCGACCGAGCCGGCCGTCCCGCCGGCTGCCGGCTCCGAAGCCCGGAATGCCCCTGCCGATTTCGCCACGGCACATCGTGCCCACTGGCCTGGCAGATGCCCCGGCCTGGGACGCAGACGACCCTGTCGTGTTTCGCCATGGCGATAAACGACAGGGGACTACCTGCTGCATTCGCTGTGTCTGGTCCAGACTTTGCATGGTCGATCTCTCAACTCAAGGGGAATCCATGCAATTTCGGCATGCCCGCCGCAGTCACCGGCTGCTGGCCGTGGTCCTGACGGCAGGGCTGACCAGCAGCGCTTTGGGGCTCTCGGTCATACCGGCGGCCGCGAAGGCATCCGTCCCGCACGCGCTGGGGAAACAACAGCAGCGGCACAAGCCCAAGGACGCTCCCCACGACAAACTGGGCGCGCACGACCGGACGCTTCTTCAGAAGGCGCAGAGCCGCGGGAGCAGGACCGTCACGGTGCTCCTCGCCACCGCCGCGGACAAGACCGTGAGCGTCCGCGCGGCGATCGCCGCCGTCGGCGGTCACACACAGAAAGCGAACGACCGGCTCGGGTATGTGCGCGCCATGGTGCCGACGGGCAAGGTCGAGCAGCTGGCCGGTCTCGGCGTGGTCAAGGCGATCGACCTCAACGAGACCTTCAAGGTGCCGGACCCTTCGCCGGTCACCGAGCAGGACAAGCACGGCGCCGAGCCGGGCACGGCGTCGGCACCGGGTAAGAACACTCCGGCCGACAACCCGTACCTGCCCACCGGCGAGATCGGCGCGGTGGACTTCGTCAAGGACCACGCGCAGTGGGACGGCCGCGGCGTCACCGTCGGCATCCTCGACACCGGCGTGGATCTCGCCCACCCCGCGCTGCAGCACACCACGACCGGCGAACGAAAGGTCGCCGACTGGGTATCGGCAACCGACCCGGTGCTGGACGGCGACCCGACCTGGCTGGAGATGACCGGTAAGGTCACCGTCACCGGGACCACTTTCAAGTCCGGCGGTGCCACCTGGACCGCCCCGCCCGGCTCGTACGAGTTCCAGATCTTCGACGAGGGCAACACCAACGGCGGCGAAGTGGCCGGGGACGTCAACCGTGACGGGGACACCAGCGACCGCTTCGGTGTCCTGTACCGGCCGTCGGACCACACCATCTGGGTCGATGCCGACCAGGACCGCGTCTTCGGCGACGGAGACATCGTGCGCCCCTACGCCGAGAGCGGCCAGGCGGCCCACTTCGGCACCGACGACCCGAGCACACCCATTGCCGAGTCGATGCCCTTCACCGTGGAGCACCGTGACGGCGTGGACCTCTCCGCCCGCGGCGGCAGGTATGTGGGCGCGAAGGCCGATTTCATCAGCATCGGCATCACCGCCGAGGCCCACGGCAGCCATGTGGCGGGCATCATCGCCGGCAACGGCCTGTTCGGCGGGAAGATGGACGGCGCCGCCCCAGGCGCTCGGATCGTCTCCGAGCGGGTGTGTGGCTTCAGCAGCGGTTGCAGCTCGTACGCGCTGACCGAGGGCATGATCGACGCGGTCGTCGACAAGCACGTCGACGTCGTCAACATGTCGATCGGCGGCCTGCCGGCCCTCAACGACGGCTCCGACGTTCGCGACACCCTCTACAACCGGCTCATCGACGACTACGGCGTGCAGATCTTCGTGTCCTCCGGCAACGACGGCCCCGGCATGAACACCGTCGCCGACCCGTCCGTCGCCACCCAGGTCGTCAGCGTCGGAGCCTCGGTCAGCAAGCAGACCATGTGGGCCGACTACGGCTCCAGGACCCGCGCCGACCAGGCCCTCTTCCCCTTCTCCGCCCGGGGCCCGCGCGAGGACGGTGACCTCAAGCCCACCCTCGTCGCCCCCGGCGCGGCCGTCTCCTCCGTACCCGTATGGCAGCCGGGCCAGCCTGTCCCGCAGGCCGGCTACGATCTGCCGCCCGGCTACGCCATGTACAACGGCACCTCGATGGCCTCGCCGCAGGCCACCGGCGCCGCCGCACTGCTGCTCTCCGCCGGCAAGGCCCGTCACCAGGACGTGACCCCGGCCGCGCTGCGATCGGCGCTGACCAGCTCCTCGCACTTCCTGCGCGACGAGCCCGCCTACGCCCAGGGCGCGGGCCTGGTCTCTGTCCCGAACGCGTGGACCGTGCTCGCCAGGAACCCCGAACCCACCACCTACGCCGTGCAGGCCCCGGTCTGCAGTGTGCTCGCCGATGCACTGGTCACTCCGCGTGCCGGCGCCGGCCTGTACAACCGCTGCACCCCCGCCCAGGGCGGGCAGGTGCCGCACAAGTCCAAGAGCTACGACATCGAGGTCACCCGTACCGGTGAGGGCAGCAACCGCAGCCGGCTCTCCTGGCTCGGCAACGACGGCACCTTCGAGGTGCCGGAGACGGTGCTGTTCAAGGCCGGCTCAGCCACCGACATCACCGTCCGCGCCAAGCCGGACAGCACCGGTACACACTCGGCGGTGCTGCGGATCGACGACCCGGCCACCCCTGGCATCGACAAGCTGGTGCTGGTCACGGTGGTCGTCGCGGCCGACCCGGCCAAGCCGTCGTACGCCGTCGCCAAGAGCGGCACCTCCACCCGCAACGGCACCACCTCGCTGTTCGTGGCGGTCCCCGAGGGCGCTCCGGCACTGCAGGTGAACCTCTCCAAGCTCGCCAAGGACAGCCAGACCCGCTTCCTGGCCATCGACCCGCAGGGCCTGCCGGTGGAGTCCAACGCTGTCAGCGGTTGTTACGCCAACTACTCCGACACCAAAGCCTGCGACCCCACGGCCCGCTGGTACGAGCATCCGATGGCGGGCATCTGGGAGCTCGCCGTGGAGTCCCGCCGGACCTCACCGCAGCTCGACAACCCGTACCGGCTGACGGCCGCGGTGCAGGGCACCGTGATGAGTCCGGGCAGCACAACCGTCGACGAGACGGCCGTGCACGCTCCGGTGGAGCGCACCTTCACCGCTTCCAACAGCTACGGGCCGGTGAAGGTACACCCCGTGGGCGGCTCACTGGGCGCTCTGGAGGCTGTGCGTCCGACCGTGGCCGACCAGGGCCAGACCGGCCAGTCGTTCGAGGTGCCGCGGGACGCCACCCGTCTGGAGATCGCGACTGGCAACGCCTCCGACCCCAAGGCCGACCTGGATCTCTACCTGGTCGGTGCCAGTGGCGCGCTCATTGCCTCCTCCACCAACGGCGGTGCCGTCGAGTCGATCCGCATCAACAACCCGGCACCCGGCTCCTACGCCATGTTCGTCGTCGGGACGAGCGTGCCGTCGGGCAGCACCGATTTCGACGTCCAGGACATCCTCTTCTCGAAGTCCCTGGGTTCGGTGGAGGTGGACGACGCCCAACCCGTCGACCTGGCCCCGGGCAAGTCCCTGGCAGTCCACGGCAGGCTGATCGCCGACGCTCGCCCCCCGCGCGGACGGCAGCTCGTCGGCAGGTTCTCGCTCGCCACCGACCAGGGTGCGGTCATCGGCAGCGCCGACGTCGTGGTGGGGAAGGTCACCCAGCCGGTGCTGAAGGTCACCGACAGCTTCGGTCCGGCCGTCGGGCTGAGCCTCAACGACCTCGGTCAGGTTGTCGGCGACAAGCAACAGGACGGCAGGACCGTGCCGATGCGCTGGGACGCCGAGCACGGCGTCACCGTGCTGCCCAATGCGGGCGGGACCTACGACAGCGTCTACAACCAGAGCCGCACCTCCGGTGACGCCGTCGGACAGCTCTCCCTGCCGGGCGGCAGTGTCCGGGGCGGCCTGTGGCATGCCGACGGCTCCCTGACCCAGCTCCCGCTGCCGGACTGGAAGGCCTACGACTACGACCGGGCCTACGCGGTGAACGACGCCGGTACGGTCGTCGGTAACGCCACCTCGTTCGTCAAGGACCCGGTGACCGGCCGGTACGCGACCTCCGAGGACCCGTTCTCCTGGACCGCGGAGGGCGGCTTCAGGAAGCTCCAGCACCTCACGGACGACACGTACCTCAGCGAGCCGCTGGCGATCAACAACAGCGGGGTGAGCGTCGGCGACTCCCGGATGAACGGTCGGCCCAGGGCTGTGAAGTGGGCGTCGGACGGCACGGTCACCGATCTCGGCACGCTGCCGGGCATGGACAGCAGCGACGCCCATGACATCAACTCGGCCGGTGCGATCGTCGGCACAAGTGGCGACGACGCCTTCGTCATCCAGCCGGGCGGCACCATGAAGCGCCTGCCCGACTTCGGATTCGATGCCCACGCTCTGCGGGTCAACGACGCCGGCTGGATCGTCGGCACCGCCGAGACGGCCCCGGATGAGGCGACCCCCGTGGTCTGGGATCCCCAGGGTCGGATGTTCGACCTGAGCGCCATGGTCGACGACCAGCTCTGGTACCCGACCGAGGGGATCGGCATCAACAACAGGAACCAGGTCGCCTTCTACGCCTACGACCTGACGGACCAGGGCAAGGGCAAGATCGTCCTGGCCCAGTTGTAGCACTGCGGGACGGCATGACCTCGACCACGCCGGGCCCGCCCCTGTCCGGGGACGGGCCCGGCCGACGACGGCCCGGGCATGCGCACGCTTCGAACGCGGTCAGCTCGTCGCCACCCCACCCCACGCCACCCCACCCCGGCCCCGGCGGCGACATCGGATCCCCACGCTCGTCCGGCTCGGCCGGTGCCGGCAACCAGGGCGGCGAGGCGCCGCAAGGCGGGGGCAGCTGCGGGGTTCCGGGCTCTCAGCGCCTGGTGCGTTCACCAAGGTTGAGGAGGGTGTAGAGGAGGAGGGAGGAGGCGAGGCCGACGGCCCAGCCGTAGTCGGCGAGCGGCTCGAGGAACGGCACCAGGCCGTCCGCCGGGTACGGGCCCTTGCCCGGGGCAGAGTGGGAACCGCCGACCGCGAGGAGACCGCCGACGGCGAAGGCCGAGACGGCGCGCCAGTTCCAGCCGCCCGTGTACCAGTAGCGGCCTCCGGGCCGGTACAGGTCCGCCAGGTCGAGCACGGTACGGCGGATGATCCAGTAGTCGGCGATCAGGATGCCGGCCACCGTACCGAGCAGGCCGCCCACCAGGCCCAGCCAGGTGAAGATGTACAGCTCGGGTGTCTCGGTGAGCTTCCACGGCATGATCAGGACACCGACGACCCCGGTGATCAGCGCGCCCGTACGGAAGTTGATGAACTTCGGGGCGAGGTTGGCCAGGTCGTACGCCGGTGAGACGACGTTGGCCGCGATGTTCACGGAAACGGTCGCGACCAGCACGGTGATCAGGCCGAAGAGGAGCCCGAAGACGTTGTCGGTCTTCGCGACGAGCTGCACCGGGTCCCAGATCGCCTTCCCGTACACGGCCTGCGAGCCGGAGGTCACGAAGACGGAAAGCAGGGCGAAGAACGTCATCGTGGTCGGCAGTCCGAGCGACTGGCCCCACATCTGGGCACGTTGGCCGGCACCGAAGCGCGTGAAGTCGGGGATGTTCAGGGAGAGCGTGGACCAGAAGGCGATCATGCCCATCAGGGAGGGGAAGAAGACCGGCCAGAAGTCCGCGCCCCAGCCGAGGGCGGACGGCTGGTCCAGCAGAGGGCCGAAACCGCCCGCCTTGACCGCGACCCAGACCAGCAGGACGACCGCGCCGACGATCACGAAGGGCGCCGCCCAGTTCTCGAAGCGGCGCAGGGTGTCCATGCCCCGGTAGATGATGGCGAGTTCGAGTGCCCAGAAGAGGACGAAGCAGAGCCAGAGCGTCCAGGGCTGACCGCCGACCTCGGCGGCGCGCGCCCAGCCGCCGAAGAGCTTGCCGAGCATCGTGAAGATCCCGACGCCGCCGATCCAGGTCTGGATGCCGAACCAGGCGCAGGCGACCGCCGCCCTGATCAGCGCCGGCAGATTGGCGCCGCGCAGTCCGAAGGAGGCCCGGGCCAGGACGGGGAAGGGGATGCCGTACTTGGGCCCGGCATGCCCGGTCAGCAGCATCGGGGCCAGCACGATCACGTTGGCCAGCGCGATCGTGAAGACGGCCTGCTTCCAGTCCATGCCGAGCGCGACGAGCCCGGAGGCCAGCAGCCAGGACGGGATGTTGTGGGCCATCCCGATCCACAGGGCCGCGAAGTTGTACGTCGTCCAGCGGCGCTGCTCCAGGGGTACGGGCAGCAGGTCATCGTTGACGAAGCGGGGGTCGTCGGGGAAGGCCCCGGGAGCGAGTTCGATCCGGCCCGACGGGTCGGCTATCGGCTCCACGGGGGCGGACGGTGGGACGGGTGGGACGGTAGCGGTCATGGTGGCGTGACCCTTCGCTCGGGAGAGGTGCCGTGCGGGGCTCGGGTGTGCGGTGCCTGGACAGCCACTGCGGAGGTGGAGGAGGTCAGGCGGAGAGCGCGGGAATGACCGTCGAGCCGTAGGCGTCGATGGTCGCCTCTCGCGCGTCGTGCATGTTGTAGACGGCGAACTGGTCGACGCCCAGGTCCCGCAGGGCCTGCAGCTTCTCGATGTGCGCCTCGGCCGGACCCAGCAGGCAGAACCGGTCGACGATCTCGTCGGGGACGAACTGCGTGTCCGGGTTTCCGGCGCGGCCGTGATGGCTGTAGTCGTATCCCGACCGTCCCGCGATGTACGCCGTGAGGGCCTCGGGCACGAGGTCCGAGTGCTCCCCGTACCGGGAGACGAGGTCGGCGACGTGGTTGCCGACCATTCCGCCGAACCAGCGGCACTGCTCGCGGGCGTGGTCCAGATCCTCGCCCACATAGGCGGGCGCGGCGACGCAGATGGTGACGGAGTCCGGGTCACGGCCGGCCTCCGCCGCCGCGTCGCGCACTGCCTTGATCATCCACTCGGTGAGGTAGGGGTCGGCCAGCTGGAGGATGAATCCGTCGGCCTTCTGCCCGGCGAGTGCGAGCGCCTTGGGTCCGTACGCCCCCATCCAGACGGGAAGTCTGCCGTCCTTCACCCAGGGGATCTGGACCGACTGCCCGTCGACGGTGGCCTCGCGTCCCTCGGCGAGGTCGCGGATCACGTCGATGGCCTCCCCGAGCCGGGCCAGGGTGTTGGGCTTGCGGCCGGCCACCCGCATCGCCGAGTCGCCGCGCCCGATGCCGCAGACGGTGCGGTTGCCGTACATCTCGTTGAGGGTGGCGAAGGTGGAGGCGGTGACCTCCCAGGTCCGGGTGCCGGGGTTGGTGACCATCGGGCCGACGATCAGCCGTTCGGTGTGTTCCAGGATCCGGCTGTAGATGACGAAGGGCTCCTGCCAGAGCACCGCCGAGTCGAAGGTCCAGCCGTAGCGGAATCCGTTCCGCTCCGCGCGGCGCATCAGCCCGACCACGGCCGAGGCGGGCGGGTCGGTCTGGAGGACGAGTCCGAAGTCCATGGCAGGTGCTCCTAGTCCAGGTACTGACAGGTGGCGCGCGGGGTGTACATACCGTGACCGGCCCGGCCGGTGAACTTCCGTTCGTCGACGACGACTTCACCACGCGAGAGGACGGTCTCCACCTGGCCGGTGAGGCGCCTGCCCTCGTACGCCGAGTAGTCGACGTTCATGTGGTGCGTCTCGGCCGAGATGGTCTGCTGGGCATGCGGGTCGTAGATGACGACGTCGGCGTCCGCGCCCGGCGCGATGGTGCCCTTCTTCGGGTAGAGGCCGAACATCCGTGCCGGGGAGGCGCAGGCGATCTCGATCCAGCGGCGCCGGGAGATGTGGCCGTCCACGACGGCCTGGTGCAGGAGGTCCATGCGGTTCTCCACGCCGGGCATGCCGTTGGGAATCTTCGAGAAGTCGCCCCGGCCCATTTCCTTCTGGCCCGAGAAGCAGAACGGGCAGTGGTCGGTGGAGACGACCTGCAGTTCGTTGTTCCGCAGACCGCGCCAGAGCGCCTCCTGGTGCTCCTTCGGGCGCAGGGGGGTGGAGCAGACGTATTTCGCGCCTTCGAAGTCGGGCTCGGCGAGATTGTCCGTGGAGAGGAAGAGGTACTGCGGACAGGTCTCGCCGAAGACCGGGAGCCCCCTGTGGCGGGCTGCGGCGAGCTCCGCGACGGCTTCGTCCGCGGAGACATGGACTACGTACAGCGGCGATCCGGCGACCCTGGCGAGCTGAATGGCGCGGTGGGTGGCCTCGGCCTCCAGGGCCACCTTGCGTACGTCGCCGTGGTAGCGCGGGTCGGTACGGCCCTCGGCGAGGGCCTGCTCGACGAGGACGTCGATGGCGATGCCGTTCTCCGCGTGCATCATGATCAGACCACCGTTGCCGGAGGCCCGCTGCATGGCGCGCAGGATCTGCCCGTCGTCGCTGTAGAAGACTCCGGGGTAGGCCATGAAGAGTTTGAACGAGGTGATGCCCTCCGCGACCAGGAGGTCCATCTCCTTGAGCGAGGACGCGTTGACGTCGGACATGATCATGTGGAACGCGTAGTCGATGGCACAGTTGCCGTCGGCCTTCGCGTACCAGCTGTCGAGTCCTTCGCGCAGGGAACGGCCCATGCTCTGGATGGCGAAGTCGACGATCGTGGTGGTGCCGCCCCAGGCGGCGGCCCGGGTGCCGGTCTCGAAGGTGTCGGCGGCGAAGGTCCCGCCGAACGGCATCTCCATGTGCGTGTGGGCGTCGACGCCGCCCGGGATGACGTATTTACCGGTGGCCTCGATTCTCCGGTCGGCGCTCCAGCTCTCGGCCGCGTCGGTGCCGTGGGCAGCGAGAGCAGCGATTCGTCCGCCCTCGATGAGTACGTCGGCGTGGATTTCGTCGGACGCGGTGATGACGAGGCCGCCGTGAATGACGGTGCGGCTCATATACCCCTCCTCGCGGTGGCGGAATGGGTCTACGCAGGTAGACGTGATGCGTGGTCAAAAACGTAGAAGTGGGTTACCCACTGTGGCAATACCGCTGCTGCTCACCCATGAAGACGTTTCTGTTTCCGGCCCGGCACACCCCACCGGCCCAACGAACGGCCGGGCGACGCGCTGCCCGCCGGGCGGCAGAGCGCTCCGGCGGGCCGGCGGGCAGGGGTCAGGTCGCCGCTTGCAGGGCCTCGGCCAGGATCGCCGCACCTTCCTCGGCCTCGGCCACGGTGAGCGACAGGGGCGGTGCGAGGCGCAGGACGCTGGTGCTGTGACCGCCGCCCTTCCCGATGAGCAGTCCGCCCGCGCGGGCCGCTTCGAGCACGGCCGCCGCGCCCTCCGGATTGGCCTCGTCGGTGCCGGGTTTCACCAGCTCGACACCGATCATGAGGCCCCTGCCCCGCACCTCGCGCACGGCTGTGGAACCCGCGCCGACGGCCCGGATCCGCTCGATGAGCAGCCCACCGACCCTGCGCGCATTGCCCTGGAGGTCGTGTTCCAGGAGGTACGAGAGGTTGGCCAGCCCCGCCGCCATGGTGACCGGGGAGCCGCCGAACGTCGAAATGGAGTTGGCGTCCAGGCAGTTCATGACCTCGGCACGGGCGACGACTCCGCCGATGGACATGCCGTTGCCGATGCCCTTGGCGAAGGTCAGGATGTCCGGCGGCCCGCTCGAAGCATGCGCCTGCCAGCCCCAGAAGTGATCACCGGTCCGTCCCCAGCCGGTCTGCACCTCGTCGGAGATCCACAGGATGCCGTGCCGGTCGAGGACCTCACGGAAGGCCGCGTACAGCCCGTCGGGCGGCGCGGTGAATCCGCCCACGCCCTGGACGGGCTCGGCAATCAGTGCCGCGGCCTCCCTGGTGTGCCCGAGCAGATCCTCCAGATCGGCCACGCACGCCTTGATGAACTGCGCGTCGCTCAGCTCCGCGTACGGTCCGCGGGTGCGCACGCCGCCGTGGACGTACAGCGTCTGGAGCGGCGACAGGCTGGTGGGCGACCAGGCCTGGTTGCCGGTGATGGACACCGCCGAGAACGACCTGCCGTGGTAGCTGTTGCGCATGGCCAGGATCTGGTTCGACCTGCGGTACGCGGTGGCCAGCAGCAGGGCGGTGTCATTGGCCTCGGTGCCCGAGGTGGTGAAGAAGACCCGGGCATCGGGGATGCCGGAGAGCGTGGCGATCCGCTCGGCGAGCTCCACCATCGGCCGGTTGAGGTAGAGCGTGGAGGAGTGGATGATCCGGCCCGCCTGCTCGGTGACGGCCTTGGTCACCTCGGGCAGGGCGTGCGCGGTCATGGTGGTGAGGATGCCGCCGAAGAAGTCGAGGTAGCGGTTCCCGTCCGCGTCCCAGACATGGCGCCCCTCGCCGTGGGTGAGCTCCAGGGGCTGCCGGTAGTAGAGGGCCAGCCAGTCGGGGCTGACGGCCAGGTGCCGCTCGTGCAGTCCGGTCACGGCTCCACCAGCCCGTCGTACGCGTCCGGCCGGCGGTCCCGGTAGAACGCCCATTGCTGCCGTACCTCGTCGATCAGGCCGAAGTCGAGGTCACGGACGAGGAGTTCCTCCACCTTGTCGCTTGCGACCTCGCCGACGAACTGGCCGCGCGGGTCGACGAAGTAGCTCGTGCCGTAGAAGTCGTTGTCGCCGTACTCCTCCTGGCCGACGCGGTTGATCGCAGCGATGAAGTACTCGTTGGCGACGGCGGAGGCGGGCTGTTCCAGCTGCCACAGGTAGCTGGAGAGACCGCGCGAGGTGGCCGACGGGTTGTACACCAACTGGGCACCGTTGAGTCCGAGTTGGCGCCAGCCCTCGGGGAAGTGCCGGTCGTAGCAGATATACACGCCGACCCTGCCGACCGCGGTGTCGAAGACCGGCCAGCCGGCGTTCCCGGGCTTGAAGTAGTACTTCTCCCAGAAGCCCTTGACCTGTGGGATGTGATGCTTGCGGTACTTGCCGAGGTACGAGCCGTCGGCGTCGATCACCGCCGCGGTGTTGTAGTAGAAGCCGGACTGCTCGAGCTCGAAGACCGGCACGACGATCACCATGCCCGTCTCCCGGGCCAGATCCTGCATCCGCCGGACGGTCGGCCCGTCCGGGACGGCTTCGGCCCAGCGGTAGTGCTCGGGCTCCTGTACCTGGCAGAAGTACGGGGCGTTGAACACCTCCTGGAAGCCGATGATCTTCGCGCCCTGCCGGGCTGCCTCGCGAGCATGTTCCTCATGCTTGGCGATCATGGATTCGGTGTCGCCGGTCCAGGTCGCCTGGACAAGTGCGGCGCGTACGACGTGGGACATGAGCTGCTCCTTCGACGCGGCGTCAGAGAGCCTCTACGCGTTTTCTACGCCCGTAGACACGATGCATAGGAGGAGAACGTAAGCCCCGTCACACAGCGGGGCAAGACCATCGCCGTGAACCGACGGAGTCGATCATGTTTCACACCCGAGCGGTCCACACCCGTCCCGGCGGTGGCCCGTCCAGTGCGCGCAGCGTCCCGTACGCGGCCTGGACGAACGGCGCGAGCGGCGTGGGTGCCGAGTTCGTCCACGCGACGAGTCCGGTACCGGAGCCGGGTAGGAAGCCCGCGAACGCGGTGAAACCCCGGGTCCCCCCGGAGTGGTGGAGCAGCGCTCCGTCCGGGCGCGGCCGCAGGTTCCAGATGAGGCACAGCCGCGATCCGGTCCGCGGCACACTCAGCCGGGGGCGCTGGACCTCGGCGAACGCGGTGCGCAGCGCGGGGCTCGGAGCGGCGTCCGGGGCGATCAGTGCGGCAAGGACGCGGAGCAGGTCCCGGGCGCTGGACCGTACCGCGCCGGCGGCGGCCAGTCCGGGCATCAACAGGGCCGGACGTGCTCTGCCGTGCCAATGTCCGGTGGCCTGGGGGCGGTTGGGATCGCAGTCCGTGTCCGCCAGGCCGAGGGGGTCGATGACGCGTTCGGCCAGCAGTGCGGCGTAGTCGCCTCCGGCACCGCCCGCCGCACGGGCGAGCACATGGCCCAGCAGGCCACCGCCGAAGTTGGAGTAGTGCACCCGGGATCCGGGCCGGTGCCGTAGCCGGGTGCGGGCGAGCGACACCAGCAGGTCCGTCTCGGAG
Source organism: Streptomyces sp. NPDC060035 (assembly GCF_042736635.1). Classification (NCBI taxonomy): domain Bacteria; kingdom Bacillati; phylum Actinomycetota; class Actinomycetes; order Kitasatosporales; family Streptomycetaceae; genus Streptomyces; species Streptomyces sp. NPDC060035. The sequence continues at coordinate 148,406 of NZ_JBHWVO010000015.1, read as the reverse complement.
AAACCGGCGTACGGGTTGCTGAGCCATCCGCTGCGGACCGCGCGGGCGAGGAGCCCGGGAGGCAGCCGGGGCAGCCCGGAGGTGTGGGTGGCCAGGTGCAGGAGGGTGATGGGTGGCCCGGGAAGCCTGAACGGCAGGTAGCGGTCGGCTCGGTCGCCGTAGCGGACCTCACCCCTGGCGGCCAGTTCCGCGAGCAGCAGGGCCGTGAAGGTCTTGGTGAGCGAGCCCGTCTCGAACCGGGTGTCCTCACCGACCGGTCCGCGGCAGAGCACCGCACGTTCGTCCCCGCGGAGGGCCGCCACCGCTGTCCCCGGCCCCTTGGCCGCCGCCAGCAGGGGCTGGAGGCGGCCGGCCAGCCGCGGTTCGGTCACCGCGGCCCCGCCGCCCGGGCGAGGGCGACGGATCCGGCGACGGCCGTGACGACGACGGTGTGCTGGTGATCCGTGAAGCGCTGCTGCGGGTCGGCATCCACCGGGTCGCTGTCACGGGGCACAAGGCCGTCCTCGTGCTGGAGTTCGGCGATGGCCTCCCAGTCCTCCGGCGCGCAGTAGGGGTCGGGGAGCGAGGCGCCGACGATGAGCAGTTCAGCGACGAGGTCCCACTGACCGACCTCGCGCCAGATGTCGATCCACACCGGCAGCCACGTGCGCACGTACGCGGCGAGTTCGGAAGGCAGCCCCGACGGGTCCGCCCCCCAGTCGGTGAGGTGGAAGACGGTGTGGGTCATCGCGTAGGCCGTGATCCAGTTGATGGCCCATGGCTCCGGTCTCGCACCGAGCCAGGTGGCTCCGGCCAGGTCGGCCATGTCCTCGCCGTGCCCCAGGCCCACGACACGTGCGGCGTTGGCGGCGGCGAGCCGACGGTTGGGAAGCAGTTCGACGTGGCCGACCGATCGCATACGAGCCCGGTGGGCGAGGAGACGGTCGAGTCCCTCGTGGCGGTATCCGCAGCGGACGAACGGGGCGTACATCTCCAGCGGGTCCGTCATCAGGGTGTGGCGGAGCTGGCGTTCGTAGATCATGTCGCCGCGCCGGAACTGCTCCCAGGTGAAGTCCATCAGGCTCTGGGCGGCGACCAGGCGGCCGGGGCCCACGACACCGTCGCGCAGAACGAGGGAGGCCGCGAGCGTGGTCTCCCCCAGAGGTTTGTAGACGCTGTCGGGATCTGCCATCGTCTCGGTGGTGTCGGGCGGCAGGCCACCGAGGGCACGGTTCGCATGCAGCCACGACAGGGCCCGGTCGGCCATGCTCCGTGCTGCCCGGGTCACGGGCTCGGGAATCGTCATGTGTGTGCCGCCTTCGGGACCGTACGGGGGCGCCGTTCGAGGAAATGACGCACGATCGCCAGATCGAGGGCTGTGCGCGGCCCCGCCCCGCCCACGAGCCATACGTGTTCGGCCGCCAGGGCCGGATCAAGGGGCAGCTCCGTGCCTTCGTGGTGCAGCCAGGCGAGCCAGCGGATGAGGCGCACGGCCGTGGTGAAGTCACGGCGCAGGATCGAGCGGCTCACTCCCTGACTCAACGGCAGGGCCCCACCACGGGCCGCCTCGTGCACCGGCCCTTCGAGGCCGAGCGTGGCGAGCGGGGCGAGCTGGGCCATGCGTACGGACCAGGTGCGCCAGTCCGCGGTGTCCGACAGCTCCCCGTGACCCTGCGGCACTCCCGCGGCTGTCCCGGGCGGGCCGTCCCCGCCGAACCTGGTGAGGAGTTGCACGGTCGCCCAGTCGCGCCAGGCGACGATCGTCTCGTTCGGGGCGCTCGGGGACGGGGATGCGCCGCCCTGCGCCGGGAAGGCCTCGAAGGCCTTGGTCACGACAGCCGCGTCCTGCGCCTGGAACGGATTGCCGGCCAGGAGGTACGGGCTGAACGCATCGGCCCCGATCAGCCGGACGGCGGCGAGCGCCGCGAGAGTGTCGGGGGCGTCATCGACGAACCGGGCGAGCTGCACAGTGTCCCCGGCGCCGCTGAGGGCGCCGAGGACACTGCCTGCCAGGGCATCAGCCGCCGCGGCGAATACTGACTGGGAACTCACTTGCCCCGGGGCTCCTTCGGCTCCTTGGGAGAAAGGAGCAGGAGCGCGAGCAGGACGCCCGCTGCTTCGGGGGTGTAGAGCGGGGCGTCACTGACGGCGGCCTCGGGCTCCACCATCAGTGCGCCGAGCGCCGTGGTCTCGGTCGTCGTTGCGGTGAGAGTGATTTCCTGGGCAAGCATGGTGCCTCCTCATCACTTGGGACATGAACCACTTGTGTGGCTATGTCTCGATCGAGCCTAAAGGGCGGAATGGGATTTTTCTCTGCAAGGCCGGACACACGGGGAATTTGCGCTGGAGCGCACTCCAGCTCGTAGCCTCCGGTAACCGTCCGACCGAAGGGATTCCCTTGCGTTACACACTGTTCGGCAGGACCGGGCTACGGGTCAGCGAGCTGGCCCTGGGCGCCATGACTCTGGGCAGCCACGAATCGGAGCCCGACGCCGTCAGGAGGACCTGCGGGCGCATCATCGACGCCTATCTGGAGGCCGGCGGCAATGTCATCGACACGGCCGACATCTACGGCGGCGGAGCGTCGGAGTCGGTCCTCGGCGAGCTGATCGGCCGCCGCCGCGAGAGCCTCGTCCTGGCGAGCAAGTACACCTGCGCGACCGCCGCCGGCGATGTGAACGCGGCCGGCAATCACCGCAAGAACCTCGTCCACTCGGTGGAGGCGAGCCTGGACCGCCTGCGGACCGACCGCCTGGACGTGCTCTGGGTGCACGCCCGGGACCACTTCACCCCCGTCGACGAGGTGATGCGCGCGCTCGACGATCTCGTACGCACCGGAAAGGTGCTGTACATCGGCGTCTCCGACTGGCCCGCGTGGGAGATCGCCCAGGCCAACACCCTCGCCGAGCTGCGCGGCTGGACCGTGTTCGCCGGCTCGCAGCTGCGCTACAGCCTGCTGGAGCGGACGCCCGAGCGTGAACTGCTCCCGCAGGCCTACGGCTTCGACCAGGCCGTCTTCGCGTGGAGCCCGCTCGCCCGCGGACTGCTCACGGGCAAGCACCTCGGCAGCGGGACGGACGGGGCCACCGGCGACGGGCTCGACGACGTCCGGCGCCGTGAGCACGAGACCGTCACCGCGGTCGTGGAGATCGCCGAGCAGGGCGGCTGGACCCCGGCCCAGGTCGCTCTGTCCTGGCTGCGCGGACGACCCGGCAACATCGTCCCGATCATCGGCGCCTCCACGGAGGCGCAGCTGGCGGACAACCTGGCCTGCCTGGAGGTGGATCTCGACGCCGAAGCGGTCGCCCGGCTCGACACGGTGAGCGCGGTGCCCCTCGGCTTCCCGCACGACTTCCTGCGCGAGCGGGGCGTCACGGAGACGGTGTACGGGGACCGCTGGGCCGACATCGTCGACCGCCGCTCCACGGGCCGCCGCACGACGAACGGGGCGCCGTACTAGGGACTTTCGTTCGCACCGGACCGGGGCGCGCGGCCTACGGCGCCGCGATCCCCGCCACGCGCAGTGCGTGGACCAGGTCCCACTCCCGCGCCGCGGACACCTCGCGGGCGGCGGCGAGCAGTTGGGGGACGAGATGGCGCGGACCGCCCTCGGCGATCCGCGCCGCGTCCTGCGCCGTCCGCACGCGCACGAACGCGCCCAGCAGAGCCCGCGCCTCAGGTTCCAGGCCGGCCCGGTCGAGGGCGACCACGGCGTCGGCTATCTCCGCCGCGGGCCGCGCCACGCCCTGCCGGAGCAGCAGCCCGCAGTCGTCGGCACGTCCCGCCTCGGCCAGCGCACCTGCCGCCGCCGCGAGTTCGGCGGGCGGCAGGGAGGACACCTCCCACAGCAGGGTGGCCCAGTCGGCGGCCAGACCGGCCCGGTGCAGTGCGACGGCCAGTACCGGCAGATGCCCGGCCGGCCAGGCAGCCGCCTCGCAGAGCACGACGTGCGCCTCGCCGCTGCGGCCCTCCGCGCGCAGCCGTACGAGCAGTGCGACGGCGTCGTCGGCGGCTCGGCGGGCGGCGGGGCCGGGGTCGACGGCCTGTGGCGCGGTTGCCGTCACGCTCTCCGCGGGGGCGCCGCCGAAGCGGGCGCCGCGCGGTACGGCGGTGGCAGCCGCGGGCTCGGGCAGCACGGGAACGGCCGACGGGGCGGGGGCCGCCTCCGTGTCGTCCTCCATTTCCAGGCCCGCGAAACGGGCTCCACGCGGCTTCCTGCGCTTGGGGGCGGGCCGCACCTCCGGCTCGGGGCCGACGCCCGGGGCCGCCCCGGACGGACTGCGGGGTTCCGGAACCAGGTGCGCGCTCCCGGCGCCTTCCGCCCCCGGCGTGTGTCCGTCCTCCTCCGCCCGGAACCAGCTGTCCGGCACAGTGCTCTCCACGGCCGCCAGCCGGTTGCGGAGCTCCGCGCAGCGGGCCGTGGCGCGGGCATGGTCGTCGCGCGCCCAGGCCAGCGCCTCCGGCTCCGCACCCGGCACGTGGGCCTCGTCGTCCCCGGCCGCCCGCAGCCGCTGGGCAGCGTGGGTCTGCTCCCGGAGCATCAGCCCCAGCCGGCCGGCGAGGGCCTGCCGTCCGCCCGGTCGCCGGTCGTGCGCACCGGCGGAAGCGGTGTACAGCGCGGCAGCCCGTACGGATTCCTGCGCGGCGAATTCACTGCCTCGTGCCGCGGCGAGGTCCTGGAGGAGCGATTCGACCACATCCCAGGGCGGCACTTCCCTGCCGTCGAAGCAGGCGCGCATGCCCTCGGGATCGCGCGCGCAGAAAACTCCGTACCAGCCCTGCCCCGGATCGAGCAGGGCGGCAAGATCTCGCAGGTACTGTGCGAACTTCCTTACGTCCCACGCATGTTGATGCACTGTCACCGTCGCCTCACCTGCCGCCGACTGGAACATTCCAGTCCGCTGGCATTCGACCGCAGGCGTGTTACGGACGGGCTACGCGCGCTTTTCGGGCGTGGTGCGCCCGGAGTGCGGGACGGACCGCGCACGCCCCTCAGAAGGTGACGGCGATCCCGGCGTGGGGCCGCTTGCCGAGCCGTACGACCATCGCGGGCCAGTCCACGATCCAGAACTTCCAGGTGTACTTGCGGGCGAGCACCTTGCGCACCCCGGCCGTCCCGGCCTCGTCGAGCAGCCGCGCGGTCCCTTCGGCGCTCGGCGCACCCTCGGCGATCCTGCCGCGGACGTCGCAGACGGTGACAAGGACCCGGGAGTTGTTGCGCAGCCGCTTGACCTTCCAGGAATCGCTCCGCGTCCAGACGTACAGCACGTCGCCGTCCGCCGCTGCCCAGACGGGCGTGGCGACGGGCGTGCCGTCCTTCCGGTACGTGGTCAGGCTGACGTACTCACTGCGGGCGAAGTCCTGGAGAGTCACGGGCGCGACCCTACTCCGCCCTACGCCGTGAGCGGCAGCGCCCCCGGTCCGCGCAACGTTCCCGGCAATGCCCCGGGCAGCGACCCGGGCGGTGCGGACAACGGTGCGGACCGCGGTACGAGCACTGTCTCCGGCCCGGGGACACACCGGGCCAGCACGTCGTCCATCGACAGGCCGAGGACGCCCGCCACCGCCGCCACGGTGAAGAAGGCGGGGGTGGGGGCCCGGCCCGTCTCGATCTTGCGGAGTGTCTCGGCGGAGATTCCCGCGCTCGCGGCGACCGCAACCATGCTGCGTCCGCCGCGCGCCTCACGCAGCAACTCGCCGAGCCGCTCGCCGCGACGGCGCTCTTCCGGGGTCAGGGGTGTTCGTACCATGCCGTCATTCTAATACCGCCTCGACCGGTATAGTAATTGGCATGGTGCAACTCAAGACAGACACATCCATCGAGGCGATGCGCGAGGCCGGCCGGGTCGTCGCACAGGTGCTGACCGCCGCACGCGAAGCGGCTGCGGTCGGCGTATCGCTGCGCGAGCTCGACGCGACCGCGCGCGAGGTCCTGAGGGAGGCGGGAGCCACCTCGCCGTTCCTCAACTACAGGCCCCACTTCGCCCCCACGCCCTTCCCCGGGGTGATCTGCGCGTCCGTCAACGACGCGATCGTGCACGGCATCCCGACCGACTACCGACTGCGCGACGGCGATCTGGTGAGCATCGACGCGGGCGCGACGCTGGGCGGCTGGGTCGGCGACTCGGCAGTCAGCTTCACCGTCGGCCGCGCCCGCCCCGCCGACACCCGGCTGATCGAGGCGGCCTTCGCTGCCCTGGACGCCGGCATCGCGGCGGCGGTCGTCGGCAACCGGATCGGCGACATCGCCCACGCGATCGGCACGGTGTGCCGCAAGGCGGGATACGGCATTCCCGAAGGCTTCGGCGGCCACGGAGTGGGCCGGTCGATGCACGAGGACCCGTCCGTTCCGAACGAGGGACCGGCCGGCCGCGGCATGCCGCTGCGGCACGGGATGGTGCTCGCCATCGAACCGATGCTGATCGGCAGCGGCCACGACGATTTCCGTCCGGACCTGGACGGCTGGACCCTCCGCACGAGTGATGGCAGCCGGGCGGCCCACGCCGAGCACACGGTGGCCATCACCGACAGCGGCCCCCGGATCCTGACCGCGCTCTGACCACCCTCCCGGCCCTCAGTCGTCCTCGACGAACTTCCGGGCCGACGCCCGGCCGACGGTGACAGCGGCTTCACGGCTCTCGATCGGCGACACCCTGGAGTTCTTGAACAGGATGTAGGTGACGCCGGACGCGGTCCCGCCGGTCTTCGGGTCGGGATCGATGCCGAGCGCCTCCGCGGCGGCGTAGGACGCCTCGCCGATGATCCCGGTGGGGCCGGTGTCCCCGACGACGGCGTACTGGACCTTGCCCCGGTAGATGACGGCGGCCACGCCACCGCCCGCGATCCTGGACTTGGTGTAGTTCCAGAGCGGGCCCGGGCCGGGCACGACGACATACGGCAGCCGGGCGGAGTCCAGGGGCTCGCCGACCGAGGTCTGGAACGCCGTACCGGGCAGGAAGGAGGGGTCGGTCTTCCTGCTGCAGGCAGCGGTGATCCGGCCGTCGCAGTCGATGTCCATGTCCGCCTTCCAGAACACGGCTCCCTTCGTCCCGCACACCGGGACCTTCGCCGGCCCGCCCTGGTCCATTCGGTACTTCCCGTGCGAGATCCGGGTGCAGGTCTTCACCTCGGCCAACAGGTCGGCAGCGCTCACCGGCTCCCGCCCGGTCTCGCCGTCGGCGCCGTCGGCCGCAGCGGAAAAGGCTGCGGCGGCGGCGAGCAGAGCGGCGACGGAGACAACGGAGAGGGCAAGCATTCGCGTACGCACCGTGGAGGACGCCTTTCACTGGACGCGAAGAACCGCGGCGGGTCCTTCCTTGCCGACACGGCCGGGACGGCACGGCCGCAGCACGGCCTCGGGGCCGGTACGACGCGGCTGAGCGCGTCGTACCGGCCCCGAGGCCACTGCTACTGCCGATCGGTCATGAACGTCCGCTCGGATGCACCACCATGGCCGAGCCTCCGCCCCGCCGCACCTTTTCCGCAGCCGCGAGCCACCGCCCGTCGGGCATCCGCTGGACGCCCGTGGCCGCTCCGATCTCGGGGTTCTTCTTGAAGACGTGCCCGAGCGACTCCAGCTCCCCTCGCACCCTGCTGTCCCAGAGTCCGGGTTCGATCTCGGTCGTGGCGGAGTTGCGCTGGCTGGCACGCGGAGCGGCGATCGCTTCGACGAGCGGCAGCCCCCGGTCCAGATGCCCGGTCAGCGACTGCAGCACGGTGGTGATGATCGTCGAACCGCCCGGCGAGCCCAGGGCCAGGACCGGCTTGCCGTGCTCCAGCACGATGGTCGGCGAGATCGACGACCGCGGGCGCTTGCCCGGACCGGGCAGATTCGGGTCGTGGACCGCCGGACCGGCCGGAGCGAAGGAGAAGTCCGTCAGCTCGTTGTTGAGCAGGAAGCCGCGTCCCGGCACAGTGATGCCGCTGCCGCCCGTCGACTCGATGGTCAGCGTGTACGCAACGACATTGCCCCACTTGTCGGCAGCGGTCAGATGCGTCGTGTTCTCGCCCTCGAACGTCGTCGGGGCAGCGGCGTCCCCGGCGGCACACGGGGCGGGATCGCGGGGGTCGCCCGGCGCGAGCGGGCTGGTGAGCACCGCGTCGTCCTTGATCAGGCATTCGCGCGAGTCGGCGAAGCGCTGGCTGAGCAGCTCCCGTGTCGGCACGTCCTCGAACGCGGGGTCGCCGAGCCAGCGCCCCCGGTCGGCGAAGGCGATCCGGCTCGCCTCGATGAGACGGTGCAGGTACTGCGCCTCGCTCGCCTTCGAAAGGTCGGTCGACTCAAGGATGTTGAGCGCCTCGCCCACGCTCGTACCACCGGACGAGGAGGGCGCGATGCCGTAGACGTCGAGGCCGCGGTAGCCGACCTTGGTGGGGGCCTGACGCAGTGCGCGGTACGACTTCAGGTCCTTGGCCGTCAGATCTCCCGGACGGACCACGCGGGTCGCCGCCGGGTCGACGGGGGGCTTGCGTACCGTCTCCACGATGTCCTCGGCCAGTCCGCCGCGGTACAGCTCGTCGATGCCCTCGCGGCCCAACGTCTCGTACGTACGCGCGAGATCGGGGTTCTTGAAGACCGATCCGACCACGGGCAGCTGTCCGTCGGGCAGGAAGAGCTCCGCGGACGCGGGGAAGTCGGCGAACCGCGCCTGGTTCCCCGCGGTCTGCGAGCGGAAGGTGTCGTCCACGACGAATCCGTCGCGGGCGAGCCGCTCGGCCGGCTTCAGCAGCTGCCGGAGCGACTTGCTGCCCCAGGCGCTCAGGGCCTTGTCCCAGGTGGCCGGGGTGCCGGGGGTGCCGACTCCGAGGCCGCTGGTGACGGCGTCGTTGAACGGAATCGGCTGCCCGTTCTCCAGGAAGAGTGAGGAGTCCGCGCTGCGCGGCGCGGTCTCACGGCCGTCGATGGTCTGTACGGTGCGCTTCTCGGCGTCGTAGTGGACGAAGTAGCCTCCGCCGCCGATGCCCGCCGAGTAGGGCTCGGTGACCCCCAGCGCCGCCGCGGTCGCCACGGCCGCGTCAACCGCGTTGCCCCCTTTGCGGAGCACCTCGATACCGGCCGCCGAGGCGTCCGCGTCGACGCTCGCCACCGCTCCCCCGTATCCCACCGCCACCGGCGACTTGGGTGGTGGACCGGACGGCTCCGATGCCGCCGGGGCCGCGGCACCGAGCGAACCGATTACAGCGATCACGCTTAAGAACGACACATTCCGGCCGACGGAACGACGCATCCGTACCTCCAGTGAAGGATCGTCCGCGCAGGGTAACGCCGCCCCGCCCGGATCAACAGGACCGCCTCGGACACAGACTCGGATGACCGCTAATATGCCCGCCCATGACTGACGACGTGCGCAACATCGTGCTGGGTGTCATAGCCGCCGGACTCAGCGCCTCCCTGGGCTGGCTCGCCCGTACCTACCTGTGGCGGCGCAGACTCCGCCGCAAGCAGAACTTCTTCGGGCTGCCCGGGAACTCCGAGTGCATGCTCGTGGTGAATCGCGAGGCCGGCGGCGACGGCGCTGTCCACCGTCACGACGTCTTCGCTCTGCTCGAACTCTCGGCACTCATCAAGGACTGCCGGGCGCATGCGCAGATCGTGTCCCACGACGTCGCCCAGCAAGGGTTCGGTGAGCGTACGGAGTTCTGTGTCGGCGGCCCGGGGTCCAACCGTCGGATGGCCGCACACCTGCAGTCGCTGCTGCCGGGAGTGAAGATCAACACCGACCCCGAGCCAGGCCCCGACCGCGCCGCCTTCCAGGTGGGTTCGGAGCGCTACCGGCTGGAGCCGGGTGTTGCCGAGCACGTACTCCTCGCCAAGCTGACGGGCGGTCAGGACGCTCGCCCCGTCTTCCTGTTCTGCGGACAGCGCGCCATCACCAACCAGGCGGCATCACGCTACCTCGCCCGCAACTACGAGAAGCTGCAGCGCAAACACCGCAACAACACCTTCGTCCTGCTGCTGAAGGTGGTCAACTCCCAGGCCTACGGGCCCAATGTGGTGGAGGTCGTCGGCGATGTGACCCGCACGGCACAGGCCCCGCTGCCCGCCGCGCCCCGCACCACACACCGGGCGGCCGACTGAACAGGCGAGGCCACCGCGCCGATGGTGGTCGAGACTTCGAACACCCCCTCAACGGCGCGGGAGCCTCATGCCTTGCACCCTCCGACGCCGTCACCCGCACAGGCCAGTCCGAAGGAGCGCACTGACCCCGTGTCCGTCGGCTCAGCGAGACCGGGAGTCAGGCTGTGAGGTAGTACCAATCGGTTATCGGGTCGGTCAGCGCCTTGTCGTCGTAAATGCGGAGCTGAACGGTCGTTCCTTCGTCGATGTCGTCATCACCGTCCAGCTGGACCTTGTTGGAGTCGATTGCCGCCGAAGTGCCCGGCGCCCAGTACGTCGCGTCGTCAGCGGGCGAGTTGTCCTCGTCCCACCTCAGGCGGACGTAGACCGTGTCACCGTCGTTGGCGCCGTCGTAGACCCACAGCACTTCGCCGGACGGGTGGAACTCGACCTGGGCGACGGTCTTGCTGCCCTTGTAGATGAGCAGCTTCATGGCCTTACCGCCATCGTCGGGCATGAAAATGGTGCCGTCGAGCTGCCTCGAAGTCAGTACGACGTGGCAGTAGTCGACACCTGGAGCGAAGTCGTCGCATGCGCCGGTGTCCCTGGACCAGCTCTGCCAGTCGAGGTCATTGTCGTTGTAGGCTGCGGCGCTGGTCCCGGTGAGCCCGGTGCACACGGCGGCGATGCCGAGTGAGAGAACCAATGACTTGATGCGCATGAGTATCTTCCCCGTTCGATCTCTGAGTTGTGCCTGTCACTGGCCGGAGGCGTCGCCCGCGTGTCACGGCGATCCCGGACTGCCGGCACGGCGAGTCGTGCATGCTGCCTACCGCCACACCCGTTCTGCGACCGGACCCCTCTCCCGGTAGTGCCTCTGCAGCAGGGAGGGGTGGGACGTTCTGTTCGTCCCTAATGGCGTGGAGATGGCCGGTGGCTACGGCCTGTCAGTTGCGTCAGTGGCGCGTCGGCGCGATCAAGTTGCCCAGCTGTCGTCTGAGCACTTGCTCTCGGTCACCCACCGGTGGGAGCTGATGGCGTCGGTCACCTGGACATCGCTGGTGAAGTAGGCGTCAGCGATATTGGAGGCGTAGGCCTCGTTCCTGGAGAGGCAGATGTATCCCCCGGCCCAGTCTTGGCCTGTGCCGTTGAAGAACTGGACGGCTATGCTCCCCTTGTTCAGGATGGATGACGCTTTATTGGTGTCCGTGCCCTGAAAGGGGCCGTTACTGTTGCCCCAGTCCGAGTCCCAGCTCGAGCTGTAGCCGATGACGCCGCCGTGGCACGAATGATCATTATAGGCGTACATGTACCCATATGCCGCCGCCGTGTAGTTGTCGTTGCAGGCCCAGTTGTCGGCTTGTGCGCTCGTCGCGGGGACGAGCGTTCCGAGACCCGCAAGGGCCAGAACAGCAAGAACCGCAGGCATTCTGCGCATGGTGGGTGGCTCCATCTTCTATGGGTGTGGTGGAACATCTGCGGCCGTGGTACCGCGGAGATCTGAGAGGTTCCGGTGCGTCCGGACAATCCGGTGCTGTCAGGCTTCGGAGTCGGTGATGTTCTTGGCCAGGGCCAGTGCGGCCAGTCTCATACGCTGATAGGTGGCCATGTCTGCGCCGTAGCGCTGGAGCATTGTGGTGCGGTACTCACGTTCGAGGGTGCGAGCCGCCGTACCAAGGGACGTCTTCACTGCACAAGTCGCCTCGGCCACTGCCAGCTCCACCTCGGTGGCATGCGCCCGCGCGGCGCTCATTCCCTGCGTGAGCGCATCGCGCTCTTCGCGGATCCCGTCCGGGGAGGCGTAGGGATGACCGGCCTCGCGCATGCACCACGACCAGGCCTCGACCGCATTCACCAAGCGCTGATCCTTGACGAGATCGGGTATGTAAAGAGGCGTCAGACTCGTGGTGATCCTGTTGACGCGGAACCAGGTTACGGTGTCGCCGTAGAGCTTCCCCTTGGCGTCGGCCAGGCAGCCCGTGCTGGTGGTGCTGACGGTGCCGCCGGCAGGAAGATCTACCGACAGTTCGCCCTTCGAAGGGTTGCCGTCCAGGGTCTTCGAGTAGCGGATGCGTTCTGCTTCCGGGAGTGCGTTGGCGTACGCGGCATTCGGGTCAGCCGGACGAGCCCGCTCGGCCTTCTTCTCCAACTCCCCGCCGTAGCCGTGCGTGCGCGCCCAGCTGACATCGTCCAGGACGTAGCCGTCCCCTTGACGCTCCGCGACGCTCGCCATCGGCCCCACCCAGTACCGGAAGCCCTTCCCCTCCATGCACTTCTTGACCAGCATCGACTCGGCGTGTTCGACCAGGACCTCCTCAGCGTCGGTCAGGTCCCGCTCCTGCCCCTTGAGGCTCCGGAGCGCGGAGTCCTGCTCCGGCCGACCGGCCCCTGAGCCGTCGCCCACGCTGTTCGCGCAGCCAGCCGCGGTGAATGCGGTGAGCGCCGCGATCATCGTGACCCTGCAGGCGGCAGCAAAACGCCCCATCGTCATACGCACTCCCCGGTGCGATTGCCCTCGTCGTCCAGATCGTCGCCATATCCGTCGTACCCCCACACCCACCCGTCGGCCACCTTCGCCGAGGCGGGCGATCCCACCAGCCCCAGTGTGGTCACCATGGCGGCACCCATGACCACCGCGACTCCCCGTCAACGCTTCCCGTGCACGTTCATGTGAGGCACCCCCAGCCGTGATTTGGTCGGCGACGCAAGGGAACGAATTGCCTCGCATGTCTCCGGATCTGCGCCCCTCGCACCGCTTTGAACATGAGCATCGTTGACGCGAACAAGGCCGGCCAGGCCCTTTCGTTCTGCCGCAATGGCCCAGGCCACAGAGGGGGAAGCGAATGCTCCGTATCTACTTCACCGATACCGACCTGTATCGCATCCGCCCCCGACCAGCCACGCGGACACCGGCAACAGGCCTTCGGCGCCGGACCGTCGGCTCAGGCGACGGTGCCCTTGACGTCGTCCTCAGCCGTGCGCATGGCAGCGCGCAGCACGGCTGCACCCGTGGGTGTGAGGGTGTGCAGCACGGTCGGGCCATTCCGAACGGTGGTGACGAGTCCCGCGTCGCGCAACGCGGTGGCGTGTCTGCTGGCGGCGGAGGCCGAAACTCCGGCAGCGCGGGCAATCTCGCCAGTCGTGGCGCCGGCGGACGCGGCGCGCAGGGCGACCGCTCGGGCACGCCCGAGCACGTTGGTCAGGGACTGCTCGGGGGCACTGTCAGCCACGGAGCGGACCTCGGGCTCGTGGAGCAGCGAGTACCAGACCACGGGCGGCAGTCCCGGGTCGGCGAAGGCAACCGGCTCGCCCCAGTTGAAGTACGAAGGGACGAGAGTGAGCCCACGGCCGTTCAGGTGCAGGTCCCGGTCATCCGCCTGCCTGGGGTAAGCGACCTCCAGGACGGGAGCTCGCCAGCGCAGCATGGGCCCGAGTCCCGAGAGCATGCCCTCCACTCCGCCGTCGAGAAACCCACGGCAGCGTGCCGCCCGCTCGGCCTCGATACGCGCCAGCACCTGCTCCTTGTGGGGGGCGACGACGACCTCGTAGTACGCGCGCAGCACCCCCACGAACTCCTTGCGCGCTTCCAGTCCGGCCAGTTGCCCAGCCCACGCAGGTGCTCCGACGGTCCGGTCGAGGATGGCCATCTCCGCCATGACCCGTTGCGGAGGCGTAGCCAGAATCGACTCCAGTCCCACGTCCAGTCCGTCCACCGCACCGACCGGGGTGAGGAAATCCGGATAGTACGCGGCCCTTGGATACAAGGGCAGCAAAACACTCCGCAGGACGCGCTCCAGCCCCTTCTCCCGCAGCTGTTGCCGTGTCGTGCGGTACCACCCGGCGAAGGCCCACCTTCCCCTCCGGGATTGGAACCGGTGCAGACTCGCGGCGATCTCGGAGAGCGGATCAGGAGCGGAGGCGAGCCGGGTCCTCGCCAGATCCACATCGGTGAAGTGAATGCGGAGCATGTCGTTCCCCCAGTTGAGTTCGGCTCTTGCTCTACAGCGCACCAGTGTTCGTTCGGCGCGGGATCGGCCGGACGATCGTAGGCAACTGCGGTCAAGAAACGATAAATGGGTTCAACGAGCTTGGGGCTCACGCCTGTTGATGCCTACGCATGGACAAACGGCGATGTGACACGCACGGCACAGGCCCCGCTGCCCTCCGCGCCCAGCACCACGCACCGGGCGGCCGACGGAGCAGATCCGTGGCACCGACGTGGTGCCGCACTCCACGGTCACCGGCACCAGGCAGAGCGGCACCCCCGTCGCCAGCTTCTGCGACGTGGGCCCGCTCGGCCTCGGCAGGCTGGTCAGCAACGCCCCCTATATGTTCCATGGGCGGACACCCGATCCGACCGGCACGCAGCTGACCTTCTCCTCACCCTGTACGGACCCGGGACATGTCCCGTTTCCGTTGCGCGAGGGGTGATCACCGGCTGCTGCCGGGCGGGCATTGCCCTTTCCGGCCTGCCCCATGGGGCGACTGTCGGCTACTTCACGCCCGGCAGGAGCGGCCCTGGCTCGGCGGGGGATACGCCCACCGCCTCCGTCTTCGGGTTACGCCGCTCCCGTCTGGCCACCCATGTGGCGAACCACGAGAGCAGCATGCACATCCCGATGTAGATGGGCGAGATCACCATCACCACGGGGATGAACGGGAGACCGTAGTCGAGGTTCGACGCGATCAGCTTGCCCGCGTGGAGGAACTCCTCGTAGGTGATCAGATATCCGAGCGAGGTGTCCTTCAGTGCCACCACCAGCTGGCTGATGATGGTCGGCAGCATGGCGCGTACGGCCTGCGGGGCCAGGACGAAGGCGGTGACCTGCGTCTTGCGCATCCCGAGGGCGTACGCCGCCTCCCGCTGGCCCCGCTCGACCGAGTTGATTCCGGTCCGGAAGACCTCGGCGAGCACGGAGCCGTTGTAGAGCGTCAGTCCGGCCACCAGCGCGGGCAGCGGCTGCACTTTCAGCGCGACGAAGATGAAGAAGATCATCACCAGTACGGGCATGGCCCGGAAGAACTCGACCAGCAACGTCGAGACCCAGCGCACCGGACGGTGCACGGAGAGCCGTCCGACGGCGAGCACGGCCCCGAGTGCCACGGAGAGCACCGCCGCGTACGCGAACGCCTTGAGGGTGTTGCCGAGCCCGCGGAGCAGCAGCTCCTGAATGCCCTTGTACGTGAAGGGCCGCCACTTCTCGCTGGTGAACTGGTCCGTGTCGAAGAGCAGATAGAGGAGCCAGCCGAACAGCGCCAGGATCACGATCGTCGAGATGACCCCGTAGGTGAAGTGCCTCTTGCGGGTGACCGGCCCCGGAATGTCGTAGAGCGCGGAGGCGGAGACGGTGGAGTGGGTCATCGGGCGACTCCCCAGCGCTTCTCCATCACGTTGAAGAGCGCACTGATGGTCAGGGTGATGATCAGATAGCCGACGGCGATCCAGACGAAGGACCAGATGATGCTGTAGCCCAGCTCGTTGAGGGGCTTGTAGGTGCCGAGCAGCTCATTGACGCTGAACGCTCCGGCGATCGCGGAGTTCTTGGCGAGTGCGATGAGCGTCGATCCGACCGGCGGGATCACCGAACGGAAGGCCTGCGGCAGCACCACGTTGCCCAGCGTCTGGCTGAAGGACATGCCGAGGCTGCGGGACGCCTCACCCTGGCCGGTGGACACGGTGTTGATGCCGGAGCGCAGCACCTCACAGATGAAGGAGGAGGTGTAGCAGCCGAGGGCGAGGACCGCGAAGACCTCGAAGGGCAGGACCAGGCCGAAGCGCGGCAGTCCCAGCAGGACGGCGAAGAAGAGCAGCGTCAGCGGGGTGTTGCGGAGCACCGTCACCCACACGGTGCCGATCACCCGGAGCGAGCCGACGGGCGCGACCCGGAAGGACGCCATGAGGAAGCCGAGCACCAGCGCCAGGATCGAGGCGTAGACGGTGAGCTCGACGGTGCCGAGGAAGCCCTCGCCGTAGAGGGAGAAGTTCTCTGTCAGTACATCCATGGTGGCCGGCCCCTCAGTTCGCCGGATAGTTGTCGATGGGCGGAGGTGTCGGCGCGGGCACCCCGGACAGGCCCAGCGTGGCCTCGAAGGCCTTCTTCCAGTTGCCGTTCTTCTCGTTCGCCTCGAGGGCGTCGTTGAGCGCGAAGCGCAGCGCGTTGTCGCTGCGGGGGACGCCGATGCCGTAGGGCTCCTCGGAGAAGGGCTTGCCGACGACCTTCATCTCGTCCGGCGCCTTGGCCGCGAAGCCCAGCAGGATGGCATCGTCGGTGGTGACGGCGTCGACCTGGTAGGTCAGCAGGTTGTCGACACAGATCGAGTACGTGTCGTAGGCGACGAGGTCGGCCTTCGGGTAGTCGGTGGCGATGCGCTGGTACGGGGTGGACCCGGCAGCCGAGCAGACGGTCTTGCCCGCCAGGTCCTGCGGTCCTTCGATGTCGTTCTCGTCGGTGCGCACCAGCAGCGCCTGGCCGGCCATGAAGTACGGCCCCGCGAAGCCGACGAGCTTCTTGCGCATGTCGTTGATCGTGTAGGTGCCGACGTAGTAGTCGATCTGCCCGTTCTGGATTGCCGTCTCACGGTTCGCGGAGGCGATGGTCCGGAAACGGATCGTATCCGGTTCGAAGCCGAGGGACGCCGCCATCATGCGGGCGATCTCGATGTCGAAGCCGGAGTAGATACCGGTGGCCGGATCCTTCTCACCGAGATAGGGCTGGTCCTCCTTCGCGCCGACGACCAGGTATCCACGCTTCTTGGCCTCCTTCCAGGTCTTCGACTCGGGCAGCTCGAAATCCGTGTCGACCGTGTACTGGGGCAGCGCCCCGGCCTTCGGCCCCTTGACCGGCGGACTGCCCTCCCGGCCGCAGCCGGCGACGAGCACGGCGAGCAGGAAGCAGGCCAGTGCGGCCGCGACGTTTCTCGTACGCAACATGGGGCCCCCTGTCAGTGCTTGAGGATCTTGGACAGGAAGTCCTTGGCACGGTCGCTCTCCGGGGCGGTGAAGAAGTCCTCCGGGGTGCGGTCCTCGATGATGCATCCCTCGGACATGAACACCACGCGGTTGGCGGCGGACCGGGCGAACCCCATCTCGTGCGTGACGACCACCATGGTCATGCCCTCCCGGGCGAGCTGGCGCATGACCTCGAGCACCTCGTTGATCATTTCGGGGTCGAGCGCGGAGGTGGGCTCGTCGAAGAGGAGCGCCTTGGGGTCCATCGCCAGTGCGCGGGCGATGGCGACGCGCTGCTGCTGTCCGCCGGAGAGCTGGGCGGGGAGCTTGTCGGCCTGCGAGGCGAGCCCGACCCGCTCCAGCAGTTCCCGGGACCGCTGGTCGGCCTCGTCCTTCTTGCGCTTGCGGACCTTGATCTGTGCGAGCGAGACGTTCGCCAGCACGGTCTTGTGGGCGAACAGGTTGAACGACTGGAAGACCATGCCGACTTCGGCCCTGAGCTGAGCCAGCCCCTTCCCCTCTTCGGGAAGGGGTGTGCCGTCAATGGCGATATGACCGGACTCGATCGTCTCAAGTCTGTTGATGGTCCGGCAGAGCGTTGATTTGCCTGATCCGGAGGGGCCGATGACCACCACCACCTCCCCGCGGCCGACGGTGAGATTGATGTTCTGCAGTACGTGCAACTGCCCGAAGTACTTGTTGACGTCCCGCAGCTCGATCAACGGATCGACGGCCATACGCTGCCCTACCCACTTATCGCTGTGTCGAGGTCAGCGCAAACTATCCAGGCCCGCAACGGACTTCCCGCCCGACACGCATCACTAGCGCATAAGGCTGTTTATCGCGCTTTGGCGCCGGGCCCGCTCTCGGCCGACTCCGCGTACATCTCGGAGAGCTCGGGGCTGCCCGACATCGCCCAGTCCAGACCCGCCGCGACGACATCGATCTCCCGGCCCGAAGCCAGGCGTACGACTGGCCGGCCGCCGGCCAGGATGTCCCACGCGGCGCCGGGGACGGTGCGCACCAGAACGGTGCCGAGGTAGAGGCCCGCGTCATTGCCGAGCCAGGGCAGCTCCTCCGGATCGTCGCGCCACAGGGGCGGCAGCTGGTCGAGCGCGGACAACGAGGCAGGGCTGTCGTCGAGTTCGAGTCCGGCCTGCCCTGCCCGGGCACGCAGCAACTCGCATTCTGCGAACAGTTCGGCCATGCCGTCCGGGTCGGTTCGGACGGCAGCCACGAGAGCCACCCCCTGCGTACCGCCCTGACGCTTACGCCAGTTGTCCAGGAAAGGGATGTTCATACCTCAAGGATCCCACCCCCGGCCTCTTCCACACCGCAGGGCACGCGACTGTTCCGGATTCGGGACCCTGCACGGGGTGCCGGGAGCCCGCATACTTAGGCTACGGAGATGACATCGCAGAACTATCTCTCCGAACTCTTCTCGCTGGACGGCCGAATCGCCGTGGTGACCGGCGGCAGTTCCGGCATCGGCCGCGGGATCACCGGGGCGCTCGCACACGCGGGCGCGAGTGTCGTGGTCGTGGCACGCAGAGAGACGGAGTTGAAGCGGACCGTCGACGAGCTCACGGCCGACGGCTGCCGGGCCGCGTGGGTGAGCGCCGACCTGGGGACGAGCCAGGGTGTGCGTACGGCGGGCGATGCGGCGGCGGCCGCGTTCGGTGAGCCGGACATCCTCGTCAACTGCGCGGGGATCAATCTGCGGCCGCCGATGGGCGAGCTCGACGAGGACGTGTGGGACACCACGATGGCGGTGAACCTCAAGGCCCCCCACCTGCTGGGCCGGCGGTTCGGACCCGGTATGGCGGAGCGGGGTTACGGGCGGATCATCCACATCACGTCGCAGCAGGCGCACCGGGCGTTCGTGCAGAGCGGTGCGTACGGAGTGTCCAAGGGCGCGCTCGAGTCGCTCGCCCGCTCGGAGGCCGAGGCCTGGTCCCCGCACGGCGTCACGTCCAACACGCTGGTGCCCGGCTTCGTGCCGACGCCGCTCAACAAGAAGCTGTCGTCCGATCCCGGCAAGGTGGCGGCACTGGCCGCCCGCACGATGGTCGGCCGCAACGGCCTGGCCGAGGACTTCGCGGGTGCCGCGGTGTTCCTGGCGAGCGCGGCCTCGTCGTACGTCACCGGGCAGTCGATCTTCGTGGACGGCGGATTCTCCGTCCACTGAGCGGTACGGGAACGCGCGATGCCGCCCCCGGCGAGGGGGCGGCATCAAGGTGTACGGGCGCCCGAGATCGGAGTCGGCGACGGAGACAAGATGCTGGGCCGCTGCACCACAGCCCGGCCTGAGCCGGACCGCCAGGATTCGAACCTGGGTCCTCTTTTTTGCAGAAAGAAGTATCCGTTGCCTGCGCACCGGGCGCTCGATGTCCTCCCCCTAGCCGTCGGCGCCGTCAGCCGTTGCACCCTTTTCCCCGGCGGCGATCTCCGAGGCGATGGCCGCCGACGCCGCCTCCTTGTCGATGCCCAGCCCCGTGAGCACGCCCGCGCCGCCCTCGAACTCCAGCAGGGCCAGCAGGATGTGCTCCGTCCCGACGTAGTCGTGGCCGAGTCGCAGCGCCTCCCGGAAGGTCAGCTCCAGGACCTTGCGTGCTCCCCCGTCGTACGGGATCAGCTCGGGCACCTCGTCGGCCGCGGCCGGCAGAGCGAGGGCTGCCGCCTCGCGGACCGCGGCCGGTGACACACCCTGCCCCGTGATGACCCGTGCGGCGAGGGCGTCGGGCTCACCGAGGAGCCCGAGGATCAGGTGCTCGGTGCGCACCTCGTCGTTGCGGGCCGCGTGGGCCTCGTTGTGCGCGCCCACAGCGACGTTCCGGGCCTGCTCGGTGAACCGGCTGAAGCCCTGACTCGGGTCCAGGTCGGAGGGCTCGTCCGACTTCCTGGGCACGAACCTCTTCTGGGCGGCCTGCCGCGTGACGCCCATGCTCCTGCCGATGTCGGTCCAGGAAGCACCCGAGCGGCGTGCCTGGTCCACGAAGTGGCCGATGAGATGGTCGGCGATCTCGCCGAGATGATCTGCCGCGACCACCGCACCGGAGAGCTGCTCCAGCTCGTCGGCGTGGGTCTTCTTGATCGCCTCGATCAGGTCGTCGAGACGCAGGGGCGGATTGGGCCCGAGTGGCTTCGTCATGTGACAACCCTAGGTTGACACCGGTTGAGCGTCAACCGAAGGTTGACGCTTGCAGGTCCTTGCTCCTGCCTTTGCGGCGCGGTTGGCTGTGATCGATCGACGGACGTGAACAGAGGGGTTTTCGATGACCGGTGACCGCGAAGGCATGGTCGTCTACTGGCGGCCCGGGTGCCCTTACTGCATGAAACTACGACTGCGGCTGCGCTTGTCAGGGCTGACGTACACCGAGGTGAACATCCGGCGGGACCCGGAAGCCGCCGCCTTCGTGCGCTCGGTCGCGGACGGCAACGAGACCGTGCCGACGGTCCGGGTGGCGGGGCACTCGATGGTGAACCCCTCGAAGCGTGAGGTGGTGCGTGCCGTCACCGAGCACGCCCCGCACCTGCTGCCCACGAAGGAGCGTTGACCCCGTCGTGGCCGAGGCGGTCGCCTCCCGTCGACCCTCAGAAGAGGCCGTCCTGGTCCACGGGGGCGGCCGGGCGCCGATCGCTGCGCGCAGCACGCCGTGCGGGCCTCTCCACGCCGAACATCGGAGGCGTACCGCACTCGGCCGACACGGCGGGGACGACGACGGGGCCGGTACCTACGTCCAGGAGGAGTGGAGCGTCGGGATCGAAGTCCGCGGGGGTCATGGCCGTCCAGTCGCGGCCCTCGAATTCGCTCATGGGACGCCCCCGCCCGGCGTTCAGAGGTCGAGGTCCACGACCACCGGCGCGTGGTCGGACGCACCCTTGCCCTTGCGCTCCTCGCGGTCGACGTAGCTGTCCTTGACGGCCGCCGTGAACGGGGCGTTGCCGTAGACGAGGTCGATGCGCATGCCCCTGTTCTTCGGGAAGCGCAGCTCGCGGTAGTCCCAGAAGGTGTACGGGCGGTCGTACTTGAGCGGGCGGGGCATCACGTCCGACAGCCCCTCCTCCCGGAGCGTGGCCAGCGCGGCGCGCTCGGCGGGGGTGACATGGGTGGCCCCCTCGAAGAGCGCCGGATCCCAGACGTCCTCGTCCGTCGGCGCGACGTTGAAGTCGCCGAGGACGGCGAACGGCATTGCCCCCGCGGCGTCCGCTGCAACAGCCTTCTGCAGGGCCTCGAACCAGCGCAGCTTGTACGCGTAGTGATCGTGCTCGACCTCGCGGCCGTTGGGGACGTAGACCGACCAGAGACGGACCGGCCCACACGTCGCCGAGATCGCCCTCGGCTCCTGCGCGCCCTCGTAGTCGGGCCCGTCGGGCAGGCCGGTCACGACGTCCTGGAGACCCACTCGCGAGACCAGTGCCACCCCGTTCCACCGGCCCGTGGCGTTGACTGCGGACTCGTAGCCCAGTTCGCGCAGCGCCTCGGCAGGGAACTGCTCGGCCGTGCACTTGGTCTCCTGGATGCACAGCACGTCCGTGCCGGTGCTCTCCAGCCAGGCCAGCAGCCTCGGGAGCCGGGCGGTGATCGAATTGACGTTCCAGGTGGCAATGCGCATGCAGTAAACCTAGCCGCTCCCACCGACAGCCGTCCCACGGGCCGCCGCTCCCGGCGGGTCAGAGCCGGATCGTGTCGCCCGGAGTCAGCCGGCCGTGATCGGCTCCGCCCAGGCTGCCGATCTGCCGGTCGTAGATCGGGCGGGCCAGATCGGTGAGCAGGGCGTCATGGATGTCGATGGCGCGCCGCGGCTTCACCTCACGTACGTAGTCGATGACCTCCGAAATCTTGCTCCAGGGGGCCATCAGCGGCAGCATCAGCGTGTCCACGGGCTGGTCCGGCACCGTCAGGGCGTCCCCCGGGTGGAAGACCGAACCGTCCACCAGGAAGCCGACGTTGGTGATCCTCGGAATGTCCGGGTGAATCACCGCGTGCAGCTCGCCGTGCACCTGTACGTCGAACCCGGCGGCGGAGAACGTGTCGCCGTGGCCGACCGTGTGGACGCGCCCGGGGAACGCGGCGGACAGCTGCCCGGCCACGCTGCGCAGAGTCCACAGCTGCGCGGCCGGGTTGGACTCCAGACCGGCCCGCACCCGGGCCTCGTCGAAGTGGTCCGGGTGTTCGTGCGTCACCAGGATCGCGTCGGCACCGACGGCGGCGTCGTCCTCCGAGAAGCCGCCGGGGTCGATGACGAGCGCCTGGCCGTGTCGCTCCAGCCGGATGCAGGAGTGCGTGTTCTTCGTGAGGGTGAGGGACGGTGCGTTCATACCCACATCCTGCTACGCGGGCGGGGTGGTTTCTGCCTGGATCACGGACTGCGCGATGGCAAATGCGGCGCCGGCTGCCGGGATGCCGCAGTAGACAGCAGTCTGCAGCAGCACCTCCTTTATCTCGACGGGTGTGAGTCCGTTGCGCAGCGCCGCCCTGACGTGCTGCGCGAGGCCCTCCAGATGTCCGGAGGCGACCACCGCGGTGAGCGTGACGCAGCTGCGGGCCCGGCGGTCGAGGCCCTCCCTGGTCCAGATCTCCCCCCAGGCGTAGCGGGTGACGAGCTCCTCGAAGTCGTCGGTGAAGGTGTCCGACGCGGCCGTGACAGCGTCCACATGGGCGTCGCCGAGCACTTCGCGCCGGACCTTCATCCCGCTGTCGTAGCGGTCCCGCCGGCCCATGGTGGCCGCCTCGGGTGTGATCGCCGCGGATCCGATCTCAGCGACGGGCGCCACCGGCACGAACGGAGCGGCGAGCCCCGGGGCGGGCGGTACCGGGATCGATGCCAGGGTGTCCTGCCAGGCCGTGGAGAAGTGCATGAGGAGCAGATCGGTGACGGCACCGGGCTGCTCGACGGGGGCCAGGTGGGAGGCTCCGGGGACGAGGGCCAGCCGGGCGTCCGGGATGCCCGCGACCAGGGTGCGGGCCTCCGCGGGTCCGGTGACCTTGTCCTCGGCGCCGACGAGGACAAGGGTCGGGACGCCGATTCGGGAGAGTTCCGTACGGATGTCGAAGGCGGCCAGGGCCTCGCAGGAGGCGATGTAGCAACCGGGGTCGGTGGTACGGACCATCTGGACGGCCCACTCGACGATGGCCGGCTGGGCGGCGGCGAAGTGGGGGGTGAACCAGCGTTCCGGGGCGGTGCGGGCGATCGGCTCCAGACCGTTGCTGCGGACGATCACGCCGCGCTGGCGGAATTCGTCGGCGGTGCCGAATCGGGGCGAGGCGGCGACCAGCGCGAGCGAAGCCACCCGGTGCGGGTGGCGCAGAGCGAGGTCGGCGCCGACGGCGCCGCCGATGGAACAGCCCGCATAGCCGAAGCGCTGGACGCCGACGCTGTCCAGCGTGGCGAGCAGACGGTCCGCGAGGTCGGTCACGGCCACCGCGGGATGGGCGGGGGCTCCGCCGTGCCCCGGCAGGTCGTACCGGAAGATTCTCCAGTGCTGCGAGAGCTCGGGTATCTGCCGGTCCCACATGTGCCAGGTCGTTCCGAGGGAGGGACCGATGACCAGGACGGGGGCGTCCTCGGGCCCGTCGAAGCGGTACTGGAGCAGCTGACTCGCCTGCGGGCCCTGGGGCTGCGAGCCCTGGGGCTGCGAGCCCTGGGGCTGCGAGCCCTGGGGCTGCGAGCCCTGGGGCTGCGAGCCCTGGGGCTGCGGGCCCTGGGGCGCCCGGGTGTGCTGCGGACCGCCGTGCGATGCCGGCGGCGGCCCGGGGTACTGCGGGGCCTGCGGAAGCCCTGGGCGCTCCGGGGCATGCAACGACTCCCGGGGCTGCGCGGCCCGCGGAACCTCCGGGTGCTGCGGGGCCTGCGGAAGCCCTGGGTGCTCCGGGGGCGCGGCATGCAGCGGCGGCTCGGCGGACTGCGGGTCCAGCGGTGTCCCTGGGTACTGCCGGACCGGCTGGAGCAGCTCGCCCTGCAGCGGCGCGAGCTGCTGCGCGGAAAGCGGCTGTGTGACCTCGACGGACGGACCCGGCTCCGCATGCTGCGGGCCCGGCGGCGCACCGAGGTGCTGCTGCGGGACGACCTCCCCGTGCAGCGGTCCCGCACCGACATACTGCTGCCCGGGTATCGGCTGCGGGATCCAGTGGGTCAGCTCGCCCTGCACGGGCTGTGCGGCGGCCGGCGGCGGGCCGTCCCGGTGCGGGGGCTGCGGAGCCGGTTCGTGCGCGGGGCCGGGCTGCCGGGCCTGTCCGGGGTTCACGGGCTGCGGAGACTGCGGGTGCAAGGGGTGGGGGGCTCGGGCGGGCTGCGGGGTCGTCTCGCTCACTTCACTCACTCGCTCCAGGGTAATGAGCCGCCCGTCCGCTCCCTGTCAGGGGGTCGCCGCAGACACGACGTAGACGACCGGGGCTGCCGGATCCGTCATGTTGACGGTGATGTCCTGTGTGGGGCGCGGGTCCTTGTTCCTGTGGACCGTTCCCGCCCAGTCGACGCCCGGCCCGAAGTACCAGCCGGTGATGTTGATATCGCGTTCCGCGATCGTGACCTTGCCGGTCTCCAGCGCCGCGCGCCCGGTCCCGGCACCGCTCAGGAACCGGTCGAGCCCTGCGGATGTCGTACGGAACTTCACGTACATCCTGCTGGCCTTCCAGTTGTTCGTCTCGTAGTACTGGACCCCGACCGCATTGCCGGGGATCGGCAGTTCGAAGATCCGGCGCTGCATGCCGGACGGCCAGTCCTCGCGCAGTCCCTGCGCGGCGGCCTCGGCCTCCTTGTCCTTGCCCGAGCGGCGGCTCTGCCCGGCGGAGATCATGAGATAGCCGGCCGGGATGCCGATCAGCAGCACGATGATGGTCAGGGTGATCAGCCGTCGGCGGATCACCCGGCGCCGGTCCGGAGGAGTTGCGTCCCCGCCGGAGGAGGGGCCGTCGGAACCCGAAGAAGGAGACTGGCGCGGCACGGCGCGGTGGTCGGCTGCGGTCATGGTCGGTGGTCCCTCGAAGCTACGGTGCGGAGTACGGGTGGCCAAAGGTGCCGCGGATCAGTCGGCGGTGCGGGTGCTCCGCGTGTTACGGATGGTGCTCGCAGCCTGGTCGTAGAACTGCGCGTACCGCTCGTACCGCTCAACACGTCGGCGGTTGGTCCGGCGGAATCTGCGGGCGACCAGGCGTGCCAGGTCGGCGGCGCCGACCATACCCGCCTCCGGGCCGAGCTGTGCCTTCGCGATCCGGGCCTCGGGGCGGTAGCCACGGCCGGTGAGGTGGCGCTTGAAGGCGTCCCTGGCCGGGCCGATCAGGAGGTCGTCGGCCGCGCTCACTCCGCCGCCGATCACGAAGCAGGAGGGGTCCAGCGCGGCGGCGAGGTTGGCGATGCCGACGCCCAGCCACTGGCCGATGTCCTGGAGGAGCTCGACGCACATCGCGTCGCCCTCACGGGCCAGTTCGGTGATGAGCGGCCCCGTGATGTCGGGGATGTTGCCCTTGACCCGCTCGATGAGGCCGTGCGCCACCGGGGAGTCCGCCGCGGCCAGTTCCCTGGCCTCGCGCACCAGGGCGTTGCCCGAGCTGTACTGCTCCCAGCAGCCCCGGTTCCCGCAGGGGCAGCGGTGCCCGCCGGGCACCACCTGCATGTGGCCGAACTCACCCGCGACGCCGTACTTGCCGCGCTTGACGTGCCCGTCCTCCAGGATCGCGCCGCCGATACCGGTGCCCAACGTGATCATGACCAGATGGTCCTCGCCGCGGCCCGCGCCGAAGCGCCATTCCGCCCAGGCCGCAGTGTTGGCGTCGTTGTCGACCATGACGGGAACCACGAGGCGGGAGGCGATGGCGTCCCGGAGGGGTTCGTCCCGCCAGGCCAGGTGCGGGGCGAACAGCACCTTGGAGCGGTCGGCGTCGACCCAGCCCGCCGCACCGATGCCGACGGCGTGCACGTCGTGCCGGTCGGAGAGGTCCAGGACCAGTTCGACGATGGTGTCCTCGACGACCTTGGGGCTCTTGGACTTGTCCGGCGTCTCGGTGCGCAGGGTCTCCAGGATGTTGCCGTCGGCGTCGACGACCCCGGCCATCACCTTCGTACCCCCGATGTCGATGCCGACGGTGGGGACCCGGGGCGCCGTGAGGTGCGAGCGCCGCTCACGGGTGCCCACGGTCCGCAGGACGGTGGCGCGGGCGGAGCCGCGGTGTGCGAAGTCGCGGTACGTGCTCATCGTCCCTGCGCAGATCGGGGGGCCGGCTGGTCGTTCCTCCGGCGGCGGACGGTGCCCGCCGTACTCGATTCTGCCATTCCCGGGCCCCCGCATCCGGTGGACGGGCCGGGTGCGGGGAACACCGGGGGCGGCTACGGGGTGCCGTCGCCGACCGGACGGCCGCCGATGTGATCCGGCGCGGGGGCCCGCTCGAGCTCGTGGCTGAGCTCCTCCAGCTCGCTGCCACCGGCCATCTGGCGGGTCAGCTCGTCGAGCGTGATGCTGTCCCGGGTGTGGCTGCCGGACATCGCGCCGCGCTTGAGCAGGACGAAACGGTCACCCACGAGGTAGGCGTGGTGCGGGTTGTGCGTGATGAGAACCACGCCGAGCCCCGCGTCCCGGGCCGCCGCGACGTACTTCAGTACGACGCCGGACTGCTTGACGCCGAGCGCCGCGGTGGGCTCGTCCAGAACGAGGACCTTGGCGCCGAAGTACACGGCGCGGGCGATGGCCACGCACTGGCGCTCACCGCCGGACAGGGTGCCGATCGGCTGGTCGACGTCCCGCAGGTCGATGCCCATGCGCAGCAGCTCCGCGCGGGTCGTCTCACGCATCAGCTGCACGTCGAGACGCTCGAAGGGGCCTGATCCCTTCGTCGGTTCGGAGCCGAGGAAGAAGTTGCGCCAGACCGGCATCAGCGGAACGACGGCCAGGTCCTGGTAGACGGTGGCGATGCCCCGGTCCAGAGCGTCACGCGGGTTGGCGAGCGTGGTCTCCTCGCCGTCGATCAGGAACGTCCCGGAGTCGTGCCGGTGCAGTCCCGCGATGATCTTGATGAGGGTGGACTTGCCCGCGCCGTTGTCCCCGAGGACACAGGAGATCTCACCCGCGTGGACCACCAGCGAGACGTTCTCCAGGGCCTTGATGTTGCCGTAGAACTTGCTGACGTGCTCGAGCGTGACGAGCGCCCGGTGGGCCGTGTCCCGGGGAGCCGGATCCTGGGGGGCCGTCATTTCGTCGCCTCCGCGCGCTTGCGTACCCATGCGTTGAGCAGGGTGGCCAGGAGCAGCATCGCTCCCAGGAAGAACTTGAACCAGTCGGGGTTCCACTCCGCGTACACGATGCCCTTGCTGGTCATGCCGAAGATGATCGCGCCGACCGCCGATCCGATCGCGGATCCGTAGCCGCCGGTGATCAGGCAGCCGCCGATGACGGCCGCGATGATGTACGTCAGTTCGTTGCCGACGCCCTCGCCCGACTGCACCACGTCGTAGGAGAACAGCAGGTGCTGTCCGGAGACCCAGGCGGCGAAGGCGACACCGAGGTAGAGGCCGACCTTCGTACGGATCACCGGTACGCCGACAGCCCGTGCGGCATCGGCCTCGCCGCCGACCGCGAAGATCCAGTTTCCGAAGCGGGTGCGGAGCAGGATCCAGGTGGCGACTGCGACGAGCACCACCCACCACAGGATGGTGACCTTCAGCTCGATGTCGCCGATCGTGAGGTGCGAGGCGAAGACCTTGCGGGCCGAGTCGAAGCCCTCCATGTCGCCGATCGCCTTGGTCGACACGGTGCCGCTGATCAGCTTGGTGAAGCCGAGGTTGAGGCCGGTCAGCATCAGGAACGTGCCGAGCGTGATGATGAAGCTGGGCAGTTTGGTGCGGGTCAGCATGAAGCCGTTGAAGGCACCGAAGCACAGGGTGACCAGCAGCGACACGAAGACGCCGACCCAGACGTTGGCCGTCATCTGGTAGCTGAACATCGCGGAGATCAGCGCGGAGCTGGTCACCATCACACCGGCGGAGAGGTCGAACTCGCCGCCGATCATCAGGAGCGCCACCGGCGCCGCCATGATCCCGATGGTGGACGCCGCGTACAGCACCGTGCCGAAGCTGGATACCTGCAGGAAGTTGTCGGCGACGATCGCGAAGAAGAGGAAGACGGCCACGGCGCCGACGACGGAGCCGAGCTCGGGGCGACCGAGCAGCTTGCGCAGCGGTGAGGTGCGCAGCAGCCGTTCGTCGGTCTTCTCCGGGGCCGTGGGTTGCCCGGTCGCTGTCATCGGGTCCCCCGTTGCGTGTACTCGGCGAGCTCGTCGGCGTCGTCGGCGGTGATGATCTGCGGGCCGGTCAGGACGGGCAGGCCTCCGCCGAGCACATTGCGGTTGTAGCGGTAGAGCCAGAGCAGATCGACGGCCTCGTACCCCTGGAGGTAGGGCTGCTGGTCGACGGCGAAGCCGAGCGTCTTGTTCTGCAGGCCGGTGGCGACACCGGCGTTCAGGTCGAAGGTGTCGATCTCGGCCTTGCTGCCCGCGGTCTGCTTCGCCTTGACGGCAGCGGCTGCGAACGGGGCGCCGAGGGTGACGACCGCGTCGATGCTCTTGTCGGCACCGAGCTTCGCCTCGATGGAGGCCTGGACGTCGGGCATGTTGGTGCCGTCGACGTACAGGTTCTGCATGGTGCCGTCGAAGCTCGCCTTCGCTCCGCCGCAGCGCTGCTCGTGGCCGACGTTGCCCTGTTCGTGCAGGACGCACAGCGCCTTCTTGCGGCCCCGCTTGTCGAGCTCGTCGCCGACGGCCTCGCCCGCGATGGCCTCGTCCTGCCCGATGTGGGTGAGGGCGCCGAAGGCCTTGGACTCGGCGGAGCCGGAGTTCACCGTGATCACGGGGATGCCGGCTGCGGTGGCCTTGGCGATGACGGCCTTCATCGCGTCGGGCTTGGCCAGCGAGACGATCAGCCCGTCGACGCCCTTGTCGATGGCGGTCTGGACGAGCTGGGCCTGCTGCTGCGCCTCGTCGTTGTGCGAGTAGAGGAAGTTGATGTTGTCCTTGTCGGCTGCCTGGTCGGCGCCCTTCTGGACGATGTCCCAGAAGGTGTCGCCGTCACCCGAGTGGGTGACCATGGCGAACGTCCAGCGGGGCGTGTTCACCGCGGACCGGCCCTCGGCGGCTTCCTCGGCAGCGCGCTCTTCCGCCCGTTTGCCACCGGTGCTGCTGCATCCCATCAGGGAGGCTCCCAGCACCGCTGCCAGCACGGCACCCATCGCACGTACCCCTGTCCGAACCCTTGCCACGACGCCGTGCCCTTCTTGTGCTGCTCGCTGTGCTACTCGGTCGAGCCGGGGAGAGTGGACTCCCGGCCCGGCTGCCCAAGTATCCCCGAGCCTGTGCCGCCATCGCCCGGCAGGGGCGCGGCGGCGATTCGGCGTGGCCACGGCCCGGCCCGTCATCGGGTTCCGCGCGCCGTGTACTTCTCGAGCAGGGGTACGTCGTCCGCGGTGACGATCGCAGGTCCGGTGAGTACGGGCTTGCCGCCGCCGATGACGTTTCCGTTGGACCGGTTGAGCCAGAGTTCGTCGACGGCGAGATACCCCTGCAGGTAGGGCTGCTGGTCGACGGCAAAACCGATCTCCTGCGCCTTCAGACGCTTGACGACCTCGGCGTTGAGGTCGAAGGTGTCGATCTCGGCCGTGCTCCCGGAGCCCGCCTTGGCCTTGACCGATGCGGCGGCGAAGGGTGCTCCGAGGGTGACGATCGTGTCGATGCCCTTGTCCGCCTGCAGCTTCGCCTCGATGGAGGATGTGGCGGCGGGCATGTTCGTACCTTCGACGCCGAGGTTTTCCACCGTGCCGTCGAACGTCTTCTTCACGCCTGCGCAGCGCTCCTCCAGGGACACGTTGCCCTGTTCGTGGATGATGCACAGGACCTTCTTCCGGCCGCGTCCGTTGAGCTCCTCACCGACCGCCTCGCCCGCGACCGCCTCGTCCTGCCCGATGTGGGTGAGGGCGCCGACGCCTCGGGAGTGCTGCGCGCCCGAGTTGATGGTGACCACGGGGATGCCTGCCTTGACGGCCTTGGCCACGACGTCCCGGACGGCTTCCGGTTTGGCGAGCGTGACGACGATTCCGTCGACCTTCTGGTCGATGGCGGCCTGGACGAGCTGCGCCTGCTCCTTGCCCTCCTTGTTCGCCGAGTAGAGCAGATCGACGTTGTCCTTGGCCGCGGCCTGCTCGGCACCCTTGCGGACGAT
Source organism: Streptomyces sp. NPDC060035 (assembly GCF_042736635.1). Taxonomy (NCBI): domain Bacteria; kingdom Bacillati; phylum Actinomycetota; class Actinomycetes; order Kitasatosporales; family Streptomycetaceae; genus Streptomyces; species Streptomyces sp. NPDC060035. Next base: position 118,219 of record NZ_JBHWVO010000015.1, on the reverse strand, counting down.
GTCCCAGAAGGTGTCGCCCTCACCCGAGTGCGTGACCATGGCGATCCTCATCTCCGGGGTGGACACGCCCCCGGAGCCTTTACGGGCGCCGCCCCCGGAGCCGGCCTCGGAGTCCTTGCCACCGGAGCCGCTGCATCCGGCGACCGCGAGGGCGCATACGGCGATCAGGACTGCTGCCGTGCGAGTCGTACGCATTGGGGGGCCTGCCTTCTCTCCCGGCCGCCCGAGTGCGGCTGGAGGAGTTCTAGCGGCCTTGCATGACCCCGTCAAGAGCGTGTCCTTACGCCATGGCGGTACGGGGAGGAGAGCTCAGGGCCGTGCCAGCAGCTGGAATTCGAACGCGTACCGCGAGGCGCGGTAGACGTGGGAGCCGAATTCCACCGCCCGGCCGCCGTCGTCGAAGGTGGTCCGCTGCATCGTCAGCAGCGGCGCCCCTTCGGTCTCCGTGAGCTGCTTCGCCTCCTCGGCCGTCGCGGCCCGCGCCCCGACCGACTGGCGGGCGCTGTGCAGGGTGATCCCCGACAGGCGCATCATCCGGTAGAGCCCGGTCGACTCCAGCCGCTCGGTGGCGAGGTCGAGCAGATCCGGGGGCAGATGGTTGCGCAGGAGGGCCATGGGCTCGTCGTGCGCGTACCGCAGCCGCTCCACGACATGGACGTCGCTGCCCTCCGTGACACCGAGCGCGGCGGCGACCTCGGCCGTCGCCGCCTCGACGGTGTTGCGCAGGACCCGGGTCGCGGGGTGCTGACCTGCCGCCTCCAGATCGTCGTAGAGGCTGCTCAGTTCGAGCGGACGCTTGATCCGGCTGTGGACGACCTGGGTGCCGACGCCCCTGCGGCGCACCATCAGCCCCTTGTCGACGAGCGACTGGATGGCCTGGCGGACGGTGGGCCGGGACAGCCCGAGCCGCGCGGCGAGTTCCAGCTCGTTACCGAGGAGGCTGCCGGGTGCGAGCCGGCCCTGCTCGATGGCCGCCTCCAGCTGCTGGGCCAGCTGGTAGTAGAGCGGGACGGGGCTGGTGCGGTCCACGCCCAGCCCCAGAGCGGCGGAGTCGGCGGTGGGTTTGGACACGGCAGGGAGCGTACCCCGTCCCGCAGCGAGCCGGCTTTGATTTGTCAGGACATATAGTTGACAGCGCAGCTGACGGGCGGCACGTTGGGTCCATGCGCATCGGACTCATCGGCACCGGCCGGATCGGCTCCTTCCACGCGGGCGTCCTGGCACGCCATCCCGGGATCGACACCCTGGTGGTGACGGACCCCGACGCGGCCCGCGCCGCACAGGTCGCGGACCGGACCGGCGCCACGGCCGTCGCCTCCGCCGACGACGTCCTCGCCGCGGGGGTGGATGCCGTGGTGATCGCCTCGGCCACCTCGGCGCACGCGGAGCTCATCGGCCGGGCGGCACGGGCCGGGCTGCCCGCCTTCTGCGAGAAACCGATCGCGCTGGACCTGCCGGGGACGCTGAGCGCACTGCGCGAGGTCGACCGGGCGGGCAGCGTCCTCCAGCTCGGTTTCATGCGGCGGTTCGACCCGGGTTATGCCGCGGCACGCGCAGCTGTGCGCAGCGGCGCTCTGGGCAGGCTCCACACCGTACGGGCGAACACCTCCGATGCCGCTCCGCCGCCCGCCGCGTATCTGCCGCTGTCCGGGGGCCTGTTCAGGGACTGTCTCGTGCACGACTTCGACATGCTGCGCTGGGTGACGGGCCGTGAGGTGACGGAGGTGTACGCCACCGGATCGGATGCCGGGCCCCCGATGTTCCGCGCCGCAGGCGATGTGGACGCGGCAGCAGCCCTGCTGACCCTGGACGACGGAACACTCGCCTCGGCCACCGCCACCCGGTGCAACGGGGCGGGTTACGACGTACGGATGGAACTGGCGGGCGAGCAGGACCAGATCACCGTCGGCCTCGACGACCGCACGCCCCTGACCTCGGCGGAGCCGCAGGGCCCGCCCGCGCCGGCCAAGCCGTGGCCCGGCTTCCTGGAGCGGTTCGCCCCCGCGTACGAGGCGGAACTGGATGCGTTCGTCGGCGTCGTACGCGGGGAGGTGGCCAATCCCTGCGACGGCCGGGAGGCGCTGCACGCACTGCGGATCGCCGAGGCGTGCGAGCTCTCGCGCGCGGAGCGCCGGCCCGTACAGATGTCCGAGATCACCGGGATCTGACCGTCGCTACCAGGCCACCGGCAACTGCTGCGGGCCCCGTAGCAGCATGCCCGTGCGCCAGGAAAAGCTGCCCGGGTCCGCGGCGAGCCGCAGCTCGGGGCAGCGTTCCAGCAGCGACCGGATGGCGATCCGGGCCTCGATACGGGCCAGGGGTGCGCCCAGGCAGTAGTGGATGCCGTGGCCGAAGGCGACATGCCCGCGGGCGTCCCGGGTGATGTCGAAACGGTCCGCTTCCGGGAAGCGGGCGGGGTCGCGGTTGCAGTCGGCCATCGCGATCAGCACCAGCTCGCCGCCCCCGGGAATCACCGTGCCCGCGACGTCGAGCGGTTCGGTGGTGAATCGGTACGTGGGGGTCTCGATCGGCCCCTCGTAGCGGAGCGTCTCCTCCACGGCATTGTCGATGAGGCGTAAGTCATCACGCAGTGCCTCGAGTTGGGCGGGATGCGTCAGCAGGCTCAGGACGCCGTTGGTGATGAGGTTGACGGTGGTCTCATGGCCCGCGACGAGCAGCAGCCACGCCATGCCGATGAGCTCGTCGGGCCCCAGCCGGTCGCCGTCGTCGTCCGCCGTGTGGATCAGCGCGCTCATCAGGTCGCTCCCCGGGGCGGTGCGCTTCTCCTCCAGGAGTTCCTTCAGGTACGCACCCATGGCGGCGGTGGCCCGGACGCGCGCCTCGGGGTCGACGGAGGACAACGCCGTGTTGGACCAGGCGCGGAAGGCCTGCCGGTCCAGGGACGGCACGCCCAGCAATTCGCAGATGACGGCCATCGGCAGCGGGAAGGAAAGGGCCTCGACCAGGTCGGCTGCCCGGCCGGGTCCGGCGAGCATGGTGTCGAGCAGCTCGTCCGTCATCTCCTGGATCCGCGGGGCGAGCTGCTCCATGCGCCGCAGGGTGAACTCCCGGCTCACCAGCTTCCGCAGCCGGGTGTGGTCGGGGGCGTCCGAGCCGAGCATCGACTTGCCCGCCGACACCTTGCTCAGCCCGAGTGCGGGCGAAGCCCACTGCCAGTCCTTGGCCAGGCGCTGGTCGGCGAGGAGCGCGCGGCCGGCGTCGTACCCGACGACGAGCCAGGCGTCGGCGCCCTCCGGGATCCGGACCCGGTGGACGGGCCCGCGGGCCCGGAGTTCCGCGTAGACGGGGTACGGATCGCGGGTGAAGGCGTCTCCGAGTGCGGCGAGATCGACGATCGCTTCGGTGGTCAACGCGGTTCCCTTCAGGTCGGCGGTGCGGACGGATCCACGGGCTGGGGTGTCGGGTCCGGCGTCCGGCAGATGCTCCGGAGCCGAACGGGTGGGACGGCCACCTCGCTCGCAACCGGCTGTCCGCAGCGGTGGCGGCGCTCCCGCCTCACCAGCGAACCGGCAGGCTGCGGACCCCCCGGATCAGCATTCCGGGGAGCCAGTCGGGCTCCCCGCCGCCGTCGGGGGCCCGTACGAGGCCAGGGCATCGGTCCAGCAGGGCACGGATCGCGATCCGCCCCTCCATGCGGGCCAGCGGCGCCCCCAGGCAGTAGTGCATGCCGTGCCCGAACGCCAGATGCCCCTGCGCCTCGCGCCGGATGTCGAACGTGTCCGGGTCCGGATAGCGGCCGGGGTCGCGGTCCCCCGAGGCCAGGGCGACCAGGACCGGTTCGCCCGCCGGAATGACATGGGAGCCGACCCGCACCGGTTCACGGGTGAAGCGAAAGGTGGCGTTCTCGATCGGCCCGTCGTACCGGAGCATCTCCTCCACCGCTCCGTCGATCAGCTCCGGTTCGGCGCGGAGCAGGGCGAGCTGCTCCGGGTGGTCGAGCAGCGCGCGTACGCCGTTGGATATCAGGTTCACGGTCGTCTCGTGGCCCGCCACCAGGAGCAGGAAGGCCATGCCGACCAGCTCCTCGGGCGACAGCCGGTCGCCCGCCTCGTCGCGCGCCCGGATCAGGGCGCTCATCAGGTCCTCGCCCGGCGCGCAGCGCTTGTCCTCGATGAGTTCGTCGAGATAGGCACCCATGGCGTGGACCGCCTCGCTCTCCTTCTCGCGCGAGACAGGCGCGACGATGGCGTTGGACAGCAGCCGGAATCTGTCCCGGTCCAGATCGGGGACGCCGAGGAGCTCGCAGATCACGGTCATCGGCAGCGGGAAGGCGAGGGCGTCGACGAGGTCGGCGCTCCCGGCGGGCACCATGGCGTCGAGGAGCTCACCGGTGATCTGCTCGACGCGTGGGCGCAGCGCCTCGATGCGCCGGGCGGTGAACTCACGGGCGACCAGCTTGCGCAGCCGGGTGTGCTCCGGTCCGTCCATCTCCAGCATGTTGGCGTTGATCGGGTTGCTCGACACCGACCAGCTGTCCGAGAGCCGCCAGTTCTTGCTGAACCGCTGGTCCGCGAGGGCCGCGCGGGCCTCCTCGTAGCCGACGATCAGCCAGATCCGGCCCAGGTCGTCGGTACGGATGGTGTGCACGGGCCCTTCGGCGCGCAGCTTCGCGTAGTGCGGATACGGATTCGCGGTGAAATCCGGCACCTCACTCAGATCGACAACGGACATCGGCCCGCCCCCTTTTTTCGGTCTGATCCCGTCAGCCTAGAACAACAGGGCTGCCCGACCCGGGGGTTCGGGTGTGCGGGCGGGTCGGAGCAGCACCGAGGACCGGCGCCGGGGAACGCGGGCCGGTGACGCGGTGCGTCCCGTACTCTTCTTTCCCGTCCCTGCTCCCAAGGCGCCCTTCGATGCGTTCCGCAGGCCAACGCCCCGTGACCCGACCCCCGTTCCCCCAGAATTGCCTCGCGGCGCGGAGCACGGTCCTGTCCCTCGACGCGGCCGCCACCTCCCTGGCCGTCCTCGTCTCCGCGTGCGTCGGGCTCCTGCTGCCGGGCATCACCGAGGACTACGACGCCCCGTCCTCGGACGCACTGCCGTTCTACGCCCTGTCGGCATTCCTGGCCGTGTCGCTCGTGGCCACCACCTGATGGTGCGCAGCACCTGGCGTCCCGCACCGGCACGTACCGGTTTCGTCCTGCCGGCCGGGCGCCTGGGCGTCCTGGTCACCGCGTTCGTCGCGTACCTGGTCTGCGGGGCGCTCGCGTACGGGTTCTGAAGCCGTCGGCCGAGGAGGGCCGTGGCCTCGGCGCCGGGGCCGGCGTCATCGCGGGGCCGGCCCGCCGCCGTCCTGCTCCCCGTCCTCGTCCAGCAGTCCCGCGTCGTGCACCAGCAGGGCGATCTGGACACGGTTGTTGAGTCCGAGCCGGGCGAGGATCCGGGAGACGTGCGTCTTCACGGTCGCCACGCTGAGATGGAGCGCCGCGGCGATCTCCGCGTTGGAGCTGCCGCGCCCGACAGCCGACGCCACGTCCTGCTCGCGCTCCGCGAGCCCGGCGAACCGTTGCCGCGCACGGGCCCGGCGCTCCGACCGGTCGTCCGCGGCGCCGCCCGCCGCGCGGGCCATCAGCCGGCGGGTGACGGCGGGTGAGAGGACCGGCTCACCGGCGGCGACCCGTCGGACGGCGTCGACGATCTGCGCGGGCGGGGTGTCCTTCAGGACGAATCCCGCCGCCCCCGCGCGGATGGCCCGCAGCACCTGCTCGTCGGCGTGGAAGGTGGTGAGGACGACGACCTCGGGCGCGTCCGGCCTGCGCCGCAGCAGTTCGGTCGCGGCGAGCCCGTCCATGCCCGGCATCCGGATGTCCATGAGCACCACGTCGGGGCGCAAGCGGTCGACCAGCGCGGCGACTTCGCTGCCGTCGGCGCCCTCCCCGACGATGTCGATGCCGTCGGCCCCGCCCAGCATCAGGGCGAGACCGGCCCGTACGAGCGGGTCGTCGTCGACGACGATCAGCCGGACCGGCGGCGGCACCGGAGTGGTGGGGGTGTTCATGCGGGCCACGGTAGCCGGGCCCGGACGGCGAATCCGCCGTCGGGTCCGGGCCCGTGCCTCAGGTCGCCGCCGGCCAGCGTGGCGCGTTCGGTGAGGCCGATGAGCCCCTGGCCCGATCCGGGGACCGGCTCGAAGGGATCGCGGGGCGGTGGGTTGGTGACCTCGATCGTCAGCCCGTCGCCCGGGCCGCCGGTCACGGTGACCGTGACCGGGGCGCCCGGTGCGTGTTTACGGGCATTGGTGAGGGCTTCCTGCGCGATGCGGTAGACCGTGCGTCCCGTGGCTGCGGGCGCCTCGGCCGGGTCGGTGATGCGACTGTCCAGGGTGACCGCCATGCCGGCCGACACCGACTCCTCGATCAGCGCGCCCAGGGTGACGAGCGTGGGCTGCGGCCGGTTTCCCTCGTCGCCCTCCCCCGGGCTGCGCAGGACGCCGATGATCTCGCGGAGGTCCTGGAGCGCCTCATGGGCGCTGTCCCGGATGACTCCGGCGGCCCTGCCGACCTCGGCCGGGGTCGCGTCGGGCCGGAACTCGAGGGCGCCCGCATGGACGCTGAGCAGGGTCAGCCGGTGGGCCAGGACGTCGTGCATCTCGCGGGCGATGGCCTCGCGGGCCAGCCGCTGGGCCTGTTCGGCCCGGAGCGCGGCCTCGGCCTCCGCCCGGCGCGCCCGTTCCCGCAGGGTGACGACCAGCCGGCGCCGCGACCGTACGACCATGCCCCAGCTGAGCACCAGCAGGACCAGCAGCACCCCGATGATCGTGGAGGCGATGAAGGAGGTGGCCGGGTCCGGGCGCAGCAGCGGCTGCAGGGGAGCGACAACGAGGGCACCCGCACCGACGATCGCCACCGGCTCGAACGGCCGGTGCACGGCCAGGCTGAACAGGGCGATCAGGAGCGCTCCGGCCGCGACCGGCTCCACGATGCCGACGACGGTCAGCGACACCGCGAGCCCCACCGGCCAACGGCGCCGGAGCCAGAGGGCGCAGCAGGCCGCGGCCCCGATCAGGGAGTCGACGAAGACGACACCGTCCGGTGTGGTGTGGTCTGCGTCGATCGCGGCGACGGCCAGCACACCGATGAACGCGGCACAGAGGAAGGCCGTGATGTCGACGCCCCAGTCCCGCAGGGTCCGGCGCGACCGGCCCCGGTCGCCGCCGGACAGCTCGTGGTCGGCCAGGGCCGAGGGCAGCAGCCGGCGGTACTCCGTGCGCGTCATATCGACAAAGCTACGCAGGCTTCGGGCGCCGCAGGCCCGTTGCGGCCGGGGCAGAGACCGAAGTCGTACGATCCAAGACTTTCGGCGGGGCCCCGACGACCGGTGGCCGATGCCGGTGCCGGTCCGTGCGCGACAGGCTCGGATCATGAAGAAATTCGTGGAGACGGTCGGATTCATCGTGTTCGCCCAGGGAGCCGCCGGACTGCTCCACGAGTGGACGGGGTGGTTCCGGCTGTGGGCCGTGGTGGCGAAACTCGACGTCCTCGACGACTACGGGCTCTTCGTCAACATCGTGCTGGTGGTGACCGGCGGGGCGGTGATGATCGCTGCGGACAGCATCAGGCCGTAGCTGCCGGCCTGTCCACGCTGCGGCGCCCCCACGCGGTGCCCGCCAGTACGAGCACCGCGCCCAGCACCCCGAGGAGGCCGAGCCGCTCGCCGCCGAGGGAGATGCCCACCGCGGCCGCCCAGAGCGGTTCCGTACCGAGCAGCAGGCTGACCCGGGACGGCGAGGTACGGCGTACGGACCACATCTGCACGAAGAACGCGAAGAGCGTGCAGAAGACGGAGAGGAAGATCAGCCCGGCCCACTCGGCGGCGCCGAAGCCCGCCGCCACCGTCCAGGGCGCGGGGCCCGTCCCGGGAACGGCGGCCAGCACGGCGAAGACGGCGACCGCACTGCCGAGCTGCACGGTGGTCAGCGACAGCGAGTCCGCCTCCTGCACCGCCTTGATGCGGGCCATGGCCAGGACGTGGACGGTACGGGCGAGGGCCGCGAGCAGCATCAGCAGGTCACCCGCCGAGGGGCTGGTGAACCCGCCGCCCTGGGTCAGGAGCACTACACCGGCGACCGAGAGGCCGGCCGCGGCGAGAAAGGCCCTGGGCGGCCGGGTCCGGGTGACCGCGGCCTCGGCGAGCGGCGTGAAGATCATGGTGAGGCTGATGATGAGGCCGGCGTTGGTCGCCGAGGTGTGCACGACGCCGTACGTCTCCAGCAGGAAGATCCCGCTGAGTACGAGCCCCAGGAGCCCGGCACCCCGCCACTGCTCCACGCTCAGCGCCCGTAGCTTGCGCCACCCGGCCACGGCGAGGACCGGCAGCACGATCGCGAAGCGGAGCACGAGCACGGCGATCACGGTGTGCGTCGTGGTGATGCCCTTGGCCGCGAGATAGCTGGCGCCCCAGACAACGGCAACGAGCAGCACGGGCAGATCTGTGGCCCATGCGCGGCGGGGAGGGGCGAGAGCGGGCAGGGCAACGGAGGACACGTCGGCTTCTCCTGGTTCTCCACAGCGGGAAACGATGTGGAGACCTCGCCGGCTCACACGCGGAGCAATCACGCTACCCGGCACACACCGCCTGCGGGAACACCTGTCCGGAGACCGGACCTGCCGCGCGCCCTCAAGGGTTGTCCCCCGCCGAAGCGGTCTCCTGCCGGTGGCGGGACCTCCTAGAATGTCGGTCTTATGGCCCTCTGAGACACGGAGTTGACACATGGCTGGAGCGCGGCCGGACGGACGGGTCGAGCGGGGCAACCAGACCAGGCAGCTGGTTCTGGAGCGCGCGGTCCAGGTCGCTTCGACGGAGGGCCTGGAGGGCCTGTCGCTCGGGCGGCTGGCCACGGAACTGAAGCTGAGCAAGAGCGGGGTGTTCGCACTCTTCGGCTCCAAGGAGGAGCTCCAGCTCGCCACCGTGCGCGCCGCTGTGATGGTCTTCGTCGAGCACGTGCTGACACCGACCAGGGCCGCGGTCCCAGGACTGGGCCGCGTCTGGCGCATGTGCGAGAGCTGGCTCTCCTACTCGAGCCGGCGGGTGTTCGTCGGCGGCTGCTTCTTCTACTCGACCATCGCCGAGTTCGATTCCCGTGACGGCAAGGTGCACGACGCGCTGGCCTCCTCGCAGACCGGCTGGGTCACGTTCGTGGAGGAGACCATCGACGAGGCCAGGGTCCGGGGCGAACTCGCCGAGGACACAGATGTCTCCCAACTGGCCTTCGAACTCATTGCGTTCATGGAGCTGGCCAACGCGGAGTCGGTCCTGCACAGCAACACCCCCGGCTACACGAAGGCGGCGCGGGCGATCCTCGCACGGCTGCGTCTGGCCGCGACGGATGTCTCACTGCTGCCCTCGGCCCCCTGAACGCTCAGGCGGTCCTCTGACGCTCAGGCGTCCAGCGCGAACGTCCCGTACTGCGCGCGTCCGGCAGGCCGGTAGGTGTGGATCGCGATGCCGCTTCCGTTGGTCCGCGCGCCGGTCAGCTCGAAGGCCGTCGCCGGGCCGCCGTCGGGGAACAGCCGCCTGCCGCTGCCCGGGAAGACCGGGTGGACCAGCAGGTTGTACTCGTCGATCAGGTGGTGCGCCACCAGGGACCGGCCGAGCCGGCCGCTGCCGTGGATCTGCAACTCGCCCTCCTCGTACGCTCCTTCAGGCGGGCGACCTCGGTGGCGGCGTCGCCGGAGTGGACCGTGGTGTTCTCCCACTCCGGATCCTTGGGGGTTGTGGAGACGACATGCTTGGGCAGCGTGTTGAGCCGTGAGGCGATCGGGTCCTCGGGGTCGGTGACCTCGGGCCGATGAGTTGCGCCCGGGAGCGGGGTCTGAAGAAGCGGAAGCGCAGGGACCGGGATCGCTCGGCAGGGTGCGCCCGGCGCGTGCCCCGGGCTCCGTGTCCATTTCCCGCCGGTGGGCGGGCCCCCGGAGGGCTTTCCTTGTTCTTGCCGCCGCCGAATGGGCGCGGCAGTCCCCGACAGACAGGGAAACAGGCGATGACCAGCACCACCAGGACCGCGCTCGTGACCGGCGGCAGCCGCGGCATCGGCGCGGCGACCGCCCTCCGGCTCGCCCGGGACGGAGTCGACGTGGCACTGACGTACATCCGGGACAAGGAGGCAGCCGAAGCGGTCGTCCGCCGGATCGAGGGGTACGGGCGCCGTGCGGTCGCCCTTCACTCCGACGCGGCCGACGCCGGCGCGGCCGAGGCGGCCGTGCACGAGGCGGCGGAAGCGCTGGGGCGGCTCGACATCCTCGTCAACAACGCGGGCATCGGCGTCCTCGGCCCCATCACGGACCTGGCCCCGGCCGATGTGGACCGGGTGCTCGCCGTGAACGTACGCGCCGTGTTCCTGGCCTGCCGGGCCGCCGCGGGCCGGATGGCGGACGGCGGACGCATCATCTCGCTCGGCACTGCGCTGAGCAGGCACGCGGGCGGGCCCGGCGGCACGCTCTACGCCATGAGCAAGTCCGCCCTGGCCGGCCTCACCAAGCCGCTCGCCCGCGAGCTCGGCCCGCGCGGCATCACGGTGAATCTGATCCAGCCGGGCCCGGTCGACACCGACCTCAACCCGGCCGACGGCCCGTTCGCGGCCGGGCAGCGGTCGGCCACCGCACTGGACAGGTTCGGCACGACGGACGAAGTTGCCTCCCTGATCGCCTACTTGGCCAGCGACGAGGCCGCGTACATCACCGGCACGGAGGTGGTCGTGGACGGCGGCCACGCGGCGTGATCGTCACAGATCGAACACATCGGCCACAGCTCGCACGGGGCTGAGGTGGGATGGCTCCATGCGAGCCGTCCTCACCACCACTGCCGGAGTCTGCGCACTCGTGGCGCTCACCGGCTGCACGCAGGAGCCGGCGGGTTCGCCGGGGCAGAGGCCGACCGCTTCGGCGCCCGCGAGCACCCCGGCGGGCACCGCGGCACTGGAGTCGTCCGTACGCGCGTATGTGAAGGCCTACTACCAGCCCGACACAGGCACCGCCTACGGGCTCCTCTCCGCCACCTGCCGGGATCAATGGACCGAGGAGTCCTTCGGCCGGCTTCCCGAGCAGGCGACGGCCACGGCCCGGCAGCTCGGAAAGACGTACACCTTGCGGCGGCTGTCCGTGGACAGGGTCGCGGGGGATACCGCGCAGGTGACCTACGGCGTCGGTGAGCCGAGGTTCGACGAGACGTCCACGTGGATCCTCGAGGACGGCGAGTGGCACAACGACCACTGCTGACAGGGGCCGGGCTGCCCCGTTCCGCTGCCGGTCCTACGCTGGCCAGGACGGCAGCGAAGGAAGTGGGAGACCATGAGCCAGACCCCGACCCCGGTCCACACCCTCAACGACGGCAACACCGTCCCCGCGGTGGGGCTCGGCACCTGGCCGCTCGACGACGAGGCTGCCGAGCAGGCAGTCGCCGGGGCGCTGGGCCTCGGCTACCGGCTCGTGGACACCGCGCTGAACTACCGGAACGAGACCGGCACCGGACGCGGGATCACCCGCAGCGGCGTACCCCGCGCGGACGTCTTCGTGACGACCAAGGTGCCCGGCCGGCACCACGGGTACGAGGAGACGCTGGCCTCCTTCGAGGAGTCCCGGGGCAATCTCGGGCTGGAGTACGTCGATCAGTACCTCATCCACTGGCCCCTGCCCCGGGTCGGCACGTACGTGGACACCTGGAGGGCGATGATCAAACTCCGCGAGGAAGGTCTCGTACGTTCCATCGGCGTCTCCAACTTCACCGCGGCGCATCTGGCCCGGCTGGAACAGGAGACGGGCGTGCTGCCCGTGGTGAACCAGATCGAGATGCATCCGCTGCTCCCGCAGGAGGAGTTGCGGGCGGTGCACGCCGAGAAGGGCATCATCACGGAGAGCTGGAGCCCCCTGGCCCGGGGGCGCCAGGTGCTGGAAGCCCCGGAGGTCGTGGCCGCCGCCGGAGCACACGGGGTGACGCCGGGCCAGGTCGTGCTCCGGTGGCACACACAGCTCGGCGCGGTGCCGATCCCGAAGTCGGCCGATCCCGGGCGGCAGCGCGAGAATCTGGACCTGTTCGGCTTCGAGCTGACGCCGCAGGAGCTGGCGCGGATCGGGGGCCGGCCGCAGCATCGCTTCGGAGGCGATCCCGAGACGCACGAGGAGTTCTGAGGTCCGGCCGGGCGTCGCGACCGGTTGCCGGTGCCGGCCGGCGAGACCTCGGACGGCGGATGGTCACCGGTTGCGCGGGGTGATCTCCGCCATCCGGGACCAGTCGTCGCCCGGCACCTCGACGTTGATGATCTCCGGGATCTCGGCGACGAGCCCGGACATCGTCTCGATCGCCGCCTTGAAGTGCTGCGAGTTCACATGCGCCACCCCCGCCTCCTGCGAGGCGAAGGCTTCGAGCAGGACGAACTGGTCCGGGTTCTCGACGCTGTACGACCACTCGAAGAAGAGGTTGCCCGGCTCCTGGCGGGTGGCGAGGGTGAAGTCGTCGACCGCCGGGAGCCAGTTGTCACGCTCGGCGGTACGGACGGTGAACTTGACGGCGATGAAGATCATGGCGACTCCTGGTCGACGGTGTACCGCGGTGCGGGCGTCGACCAGGGTCCCATATGCCTTCAAGGCGGGCATGTCCGGCACACCCGTATGCCGCCGGACGGATCCGATCCGGTTCCTACCCGCCCAGCTCCTCGTGCCGGGCGGCCAGCCGAGCCGCCCCCTGTCCGGTCAGCGAGCCGAAGAGCCGCAGCCTGGAGATCCCGCCGTCCGGGAAGATGTCGATCCGGATGTGCGTGCCCCGCACGGGCTCCGGAAGGACGAAGCGGTGGTTCGTGTCGGGCTGCAGCCGGGTCCGGGGCAGTACCTCGGTCCAGTCGCCGCTTCCCCCGTCGCTCACCGAAAGGGTCGCCCAGCCTGCTGCGTTGCCCTTGAGGTAGGCGGTGTCGATCTCGACTGCGCGGATCTCCGACTGCGCGGCCAGCCGGTAGCGGATCCAGTCATTGCCCTTGTCCCGCCTGCGCCGCGTCTCCCAGCCGTCGTCCATCTTGCGGGAGCGGCCCGGAGCGATGGTGTTCGTGGCCGGGGAGTAGAAGCGGTCGGAGGCGTCCTCGACCTGTCCGCCGTTCTCCAGGGCCGCGAGATCGAACGTACCCAGGGCGGCCAGCCAGGCGGGGTCGGGGACCACCTCGCCGTGGACCCTCAGACGGGCTATGCCGCCGTCCGGATGCTGATTGACCCGGAGGTGGGTGAAGCGCTGCCCGGCGTCGACCGTGAATCCGTTCGCCGCGTGTCCACCGACGGGCGTACGCGGTACGAGCGTTGTCCACTTCACGTCGGGTGCGAGGAGGTCCTCGGGCGACGGGGATCCGGGCATCGAGGTGGCCTCGACGGAGACCGACTGGGGGTAGTTGCCGCGAAAGTGGGCGGTGTCGACGACGAGTCCGCGCACGACTCCGGGTGCACCCAGGCGTACGAGGGCCCAGTCGTGGTCCTCGTCGGCGGGGTGCGGCTCGGCGGCACCCGTGCCCCGCCGACGGCGGGTTTCCCAGCCGTCCATGATCTTGCCCTTGTGGCCGAAGCGCTCCGGGTCGAATGCGGCGGGCTCCGGCTTCAGCAGGTTCTCTCGTTCGGCGAAGAACTCGTCGTTGGCGGCGATCACACCCGCGCCGAGCCGGCGGTCGGCGAGGTCCACGAGATGGGTGAAGGGAAAGTCCGCGGTCCGGTAGTCGGCGTACGGGTCGCCGCCTCCGTACGGGCTCGCGTCGCCGGTGAAGTGCGGTGTCGCCGTCATGGTCAGTGGTTCCTTTCGAGGAGGCGTCCGGTGGGATCGGCGAGTACGCCGTCGGCCGCGATCCGCCGGCCGCGCAGCCAGGTCGACCGGACAACGCCGTACAGGGTCCGGCCCGCGTAGGCGGTGACCTGGTTGCGGTGGAAGAGCTCGGCCGGATCGACAGTGAAGCTCTCGTCGGGGGCGAGGACCGCGAAGTCCGCGTCGTGCCCGGCTTCGATGGCGCCCTTGCGGGTGAGGCCGGCGAGCGCGGCGGGGGCGGCGGACATCCAGCGTGCGACGTCGTCGAGCGTGTGGCCGCGCCTGCGCGCCTCGGTCCAGATGGCGGGGAGGCCCAGCTGGAGGGAGGAGATGCCGCCCCAGGCCGAGGCGAAGTCCGGCGTCTTGAGGTCGGTGGTGCAGGGCGAGTGGTCGGAGACGATGCAGTCGATGGTGCCGTCCGCGAGCCCCGCCCAGAGCGCGTCCTGGTTGGCGGCCTCCCTGATGGGCGGGCAGCACTTGAACTCCGTTGCGCCGTCCGGGACTTCCTCCGCCGTGAGGGTGAGGAAGTGCGGGCAGGACTCGACGGTGACGCGTACGCCCTCGCGCTTGGCGGCGGCGATCAGCGGCAGGGCATCGCTGGAGGAGAGGTGCAGGACATGGACGCGGGCGTTCAGCCGCTCGGCATGGGCGATGAGGCCCTCGATGGCGGTGTTCTCGGCATCGCGCGGGCGGGAGGCGAGGAAGTCTGCGTACGCCGGGCCGCCGCGCCGAGGTGCGGACGCCAGGTGGTGCGGGTCCTCGGCGTGCACGATCAGAAGTCCGCCGAAGCCGGCGATCTCGGCCATGGAGCGGGCCAGTTGCTCCTGGTCCAGCTCGGGGAACTCCTCGACCCCTGAGGGCGAGAGGAAGCACTTGAAACCGAAGACCCCGGCCTCGTGCAGCGGACGCAGATCCTTTGTGTTCGACGGGATCGCACCGCCCCAGAAGCCGGTGTCGACGTGCGCCTTGGGCGCTGCCACCTGCTGCTTGGTGCGCAGATGCGGGACGGTGGTGGTCGGCGGGAGGGAGTTGAGCGGCATGTCCAGCAGGGTGGTGATGCCGCCGGCCGCGGCCGCTCGGGTGGCGGTCCAGAAGCCTTCCCACTCGGTGCGGCCGGGGTCGTTCACATGGACGTGGGTGTCGACGAGGCCGGGCAGCAGCACGTCGTCGCCGAAGTCCTCGATACGGGCGCCGCCGGGCACCTCGGTGTCGTAGGGCAGGACCGCCTCGATCGTCCCGCCGACGACGACGACCGCTGCCGCACGGGTCCCCTCGGGGGTGACCACGCGCGTCGAGCGCAGTACCAGCTTCATGTCCGCCTTCACGTCCGCACCGGGCACCCGTGCTCCTCACTCAGAAATTCAACGAACTGTTGAAGGAGTCTTCACTCGGGAAAGCACCCCGTCAAGACCTCACCTTCCCTGCGGGGCGAGGAGTCGGCCACTGGCGGCCCCAGGACTGCACCGGTTGGAGAATTCCACAAAGTAGAAGTCTAATTTCGACAGGCGGAACGTAGAATGGGCCAGGAGCGGCACCACCACACTCCGGACAGACCGTGGTCCGGACCGTCGACACCGGGACAAAACAGGTCCTGACCGGCAAGGACGCCGCACCGGGAGCAGTGGGCCGATCGGGAGCAGCCCGGTAGGCTGCTGCCTTGCCTCCGCTTCGAAAGGACCGTTGACGTGCCGCCGTCCCACGCCAGCACATCCGACTCCAAGCCCGCCGGTCCCAGTGGCGGGGTGCAGTCCCTCGAGCGCGCCTTCGATCTTCTGGAGCGCATGGCGGATGCCGGGGGCGAGGTCGGGCTCAGCGAACTCTCCGCGAGCAGTGGCCTTCCGCTGCCGACCATCCACCGGCTGATGCGCACCCTGGTCGTGTGCGGCTACGTACGTCAGCAGCCCAACCGCCGCTACGCGCTGGGCCCGCGGCTGATCAGACTCGGCGAGTCCGCGTCCCGGCTGCTGGGCACCTGGGCGCGCCCGTATCTCCAGCGCCTGGTCGAGGAGACCGGCGAGACGGCGAACATGGCGCTGCTCGACGGTGACGAGATCGTGTACGTCGCACAGGTCCCGTCGAAGCACTCGATGCGGATGTTCACCGAGGTGGGCCGCCGGGTCCTCCCCCACTCCACGGGTGTGGGCAAGGCCCTGCTCGCGAACACACCGGCGGACGAGGTGCGGGCGCTGCTGGCCCGTACGGGAATGCCTGCGGCCACGGACAAGACGATCACCACGCCGGACGGCTTCCTCGACGCGCTCGAACAGGTGCGCAGGGCGGGCTACGCGGTGGACGACAACGAGCAGGAGATCGGGGTCCGCTGCCTCGCGGTGTCCGTGCCCAACTCCCCCACCTCGGCCGCGATCTCCATCTCCGGGCCGGCGGGGCGGGTGACGGAGGCGGCGACGGAACGGATCGTGCCGATCCTTCTGCAGATCTCGAAGGAACTCTCCGAAGCGCTGGCCAGCAACGCCTCGGCGGGCTGACCTCCGGGGCCGGGACGGCTACGGCCACAGGCTTCAGACCTCAGACCTCAGACCTCAGACTTCAGACTTCAGACTTCAGACTTCAGTCGAGCGTCGGCGCCGACAGGCGGCCGTCCGCCATCGTCACCGTCCCGTCCGACCGGTCCAGATGGGCCCGGTCGTGGGTGACCATCACCGTCGCCGTCGACCGTTGCCGGGTCAGCCCGACCAGCAGGTCGAGGACCGCTGCGCCCCGTTCGTGGTCGAGCGCGCTGGTCGGTTCGTCGACGAGCAGCACCGCGGGCTCGTTCATCAGGGCCCGCGCGATATTGACCCGCTGGCGCTGGCCGCCGGACAGTTGGTGGGGCCTGCGGTCGGCCTTGTCGGCCAGGCCCACCGCGTCCAGCAGCTCCAGCGCCCGGCACCGGGCTGCCCGTGCCGAGCCGCGGGACAGGTGGGTCATGACCTGCAGCTGCTCCGCGGCGGTCAGTGACGGCAGCAGGTTCGGCTGCTGGAAGACGATGCCGATGTGCTCCCGGCGCAGAGCGGCCTCGTCCGCGCGGCTGAGCCCCGCGGTCTCCGTACCGGCGACGACGACCCGTCCCCGGTCCGGGGTGACGAGCGTGGCCGCGACCGCCAGCAGACTGGACTTGCCGGAGCCGGACGGTCCGACGACCGCGGTCAGCGAGCCTGCGGCGACGTCCAGCGAGACCCGGTCGAGCGCGGTGAGCCGGGCATCCCCGTCGGGGTAGGTGAGAGTGACGTCGGTGAGGGTGAGGGTCATCGGGCACTCCCGAGTGCGGTGAGCGGGTCGACGGCGGTGATCCGCCGGATGGACAGGGCCGCCCCGAGCGCACCGAGTGCGATCATCACGGCGGCAGGAACGAGAACGGTCGACGCGTCGAGGACGAACGGCACGGCGCCCCCTCTGCCCCCGACCAGCGCACCGATGCCCGCGGCGAGCCCGGTGCCCGCCCCCGTGCCGATGGCGAGCATCAGCACGGCCTGTCCGAGCGCGTCCCGCAGCAGGTACGGGGTGGAGGCGCCCAGGGCCTTGAGTACGGCGACGTCGCCGCTGCGCTGAATCGTCCAGACGGTGAAGAAGGCGCCGATGACCAGTGCCGAGATGGCGAAGAGGGAGCCGCGCATCAGCTGGAGCGAGCCGTTCTCGGCCTGATAGGAACCGATGGCGGCCAGCGAGCCATCGAGGGTCAGGGTGCTCGTGCCCG
Organism: Streptomyces sp. NPDC060035; assembly: GCF_042736635.1. NCBI lineage: Bacteria > Bacillati > Actinomycetota > Actinomycetes > Kitasatosporales > Streptomycetaceae > Streptomyces > Streptomyces sp. NPDC060035. The sequence continues at coordinate 100,740 of NZ_JBHWVO010000015.1, read as the reverse complement.
CCGCCTTGTCGCCCGCCGCCGGATCGGCGTCCGCGGTCGTGGTCAGGGCGACCACGGTGGCCTCTGCCCCGGTGCCGCCGATGCGCTGCCAGTCGTCGAGCGACGTCCACACCACCGGCGTATGGCTGTACGAGGCGTTGCCCTCGACCGCGTCGACGGTTACTTCGGTGCCGCCGAGCCGGACCGTGTCACCGGCTCCGGCGCCGAGGTCGTCCGCGGCCTGCTCGGAGAGCACGACCCGGCCCGCCGCCACGGTGCCGGGCGCGAGCCCGCCGTGCGGCTCGACGCCGAACGCCGAGACCGCGGCCGTGCGGTCACCGCCGGCCGTCGCGGCGTTCAGCGTCCGGATCCCGAGCGGCTCCGCGGCGGTGACCCCGGGCAAGCCGGCCCAGGTCTGCCAGGCGCTCTCCTCGACGGTGGAATGCGTGAACGACTCCGACTGACCGTCCGGCGGGGCGGCGAAGGCGAGACGGTCCGCGTTCAGCCCTGTGACGGCCGAGGTGTTCTCCCTGGCCAGGCCGGCCGTGAGACCGGACAGCAGGCCCACGAGCAGCGTGATCAGCACGACGACCGTGCCCATGAGGGCGAACCGGCCCTTGGCGAACCGTAGATCTCTCCATGCAACGAACATGACTCCAGACTCGGGCCGCGGACCTGCGGAAACATCGTGCGCCGGGGGGTTCGGACATCAACCTTTCGATTGACCGGCCGCACGCCCGGCGCGTCTACGCTGGAACGACCATGGATTCGCGTTCGCACACCCCCGTCACCGCCGCGCTGCGGTTCTGCCTGCACGCGTTGCTGATGGGGCTGCTGGCACTGGCCGCGGCACGCGCGGTGAGCGACGGTGCGACGCACTCCACGGCCGTCGTCGTCGTGGCGGGGGTGATGGCCGCGCTGTACGGAGCGGGCGCGCTGGCCTCCGTCGTACAGCCGCAGACCCGCGCCGCCGCCGTCTGGCTCGCCGCCCTGGGCGCGGTCTGGCTTGCCCTGCTGGCACTGTCGTCCGACGCCCTGTGGGTGGCCTTCCCGCTCTACTTCCTCCAGCTGCACCTGCTCCCGGTGCGGTGGGGGCTGCCCGCCGTGGCGGCCACGGCGGCAGCTGCGATCAGCAGCTTCGTCCTGCACGGCGACGCCATCACACCCGGTGCTTTCATCGGACCGCTGCTCGGTGCGGCGGTGGCCGTGGCGACCGTGCTCGGATACGACGCACTGTTCCGGGAGAGCGAGCAACGCCGCGAGCTCATCGAGGAGCTGGTCTCCACCCGGGCGGAGCTCGCCGAAGCCGAACGCACCGCGGGCACCCTGGCCGAACGGGAGCGGCTGGCCCGCGAGATCCACGACACCCTCGCCCAGGGGCTGTCGAGTATCCAGCTGCTCCTGCGGGCCGCCGAGCGCACGCTCCCCGAGGACGCTCCGGCCACCGCCCATGTGCGCCGGGCCCGTGAGGCGGCGCAGGACAATCTGGCGGAGGCCCGCCGCTTCGTGCGGGCCCTGAGCCCGCCGGACCTGGAGGACAGTTCGCTGGCCGCGGCCCTGTCCCGTCTCTCTTCGCGCACCTCGGCACCGGAGCTCACCGTGCAGTTCGCGGTCAGCGGTACGCCGGTGGAGCTGCCCACTCCGTACGAGGTGGCGTTGCTCCGTACCGCCCAGTCGGCGCTGGCCAACACGGTGCGGCACTCGGGTGCGCAGCGGGCGGAGATCACCCTCAGCTTCATGGAGACATCGGTGGCCCTGGACGTGGTGGACGACGGGCAGGGCTTCGATCCGGCGGCGGAAGGGGTGCGCAGGAGTTCGGAGAGCGGGGGCTTCGGGCTGCCCGCGATGCGCTCGAGGGCCCGCTCGCTGGGCGGCACCCTGAGCGTGGAATCGGCGCCGGAGCAGGGTACGGCCGTCGCCGTCACGCTGCCGCTTCCCGCCATCGAGCCGGAGGGCACCGCCGCATGACCGACCCGATCCGGCTGCTGCTCGCAGACGACCATCCGGTGGTCCGGGCAGGCCTGCGCGCCCTCCTGGACACCGAGCCCGACTTCCGGGTCGTCGCCGAGGCGTCCACGGCGGAGCAGGCCGTGGTCCTTGCCGCGACCGGGCAGTTCGACGTCGTCCTGATGGACCTGCAGTTCGGTACGGGGATGCACGGCGCGGAGGCCACAGCCGCGATCACTGCGGCAGCGGACGCTCCCCGGGTGCTCATCCTCACCACGTACGAGTCGGACGCGGACATTCTGGCCGCGGTCGAGGCGGGGGCCGGCGGCTATCTGCTGAAGGACGCCCCGCCGGCGGAGCTGGCGGCAGCGGTGCGTACGGCGGCTGCCGGCCGCTCGGCGCTCGCCCCGGCGGTCGCGCATCGTCTGATGGACCGGATGCGGACCCCTGCCCAGGCCCTGACCAAGCGTGAGCTCGAAGTGCTCCAGCTGGTCGGTGAGGGGTTGTCGAACCAGCAGATCAGCAAGCGGCTCTTCCTGAGCCAGGCAACGGTGAAGTCCCATCTGGTGCACATCTACGCCAAGCTCGGCGTCGACTCACGCACCTCGGCGGTCGCTGCGGCGACCGCACGCCGCCTGATCCGCCGCTGACCGGGCGCGCTGCCCTCAGGGGCGCGGCGGCTCCCCGAAGAGGTCCACGGCGATCCTTACGTCCCGCAGACCGGGAGCGAGCGCGCTGACCGAGCCGATCGCCCCCGCGACCAGCAGGAGGGAACGGCGCAAGCGGGGAATCTCGGGTGTTCCGCTGACCGCCATGGCGTCCAGCGCGGCCAGCTCGTCCTCGGCGATTCCGCGGTCGGGGAACTCGACGGGGTGTCCGGCCAGTTCGCGGCGGAGCCGGGATACGGCCGTACGCAACTCCGCAACCCGCGGATCCTCATCACTGCCGGTCAACCGCTTCTGCCCCACGCTTCGCAACAAAGCACTCCCCCTCGCACGTCTTTGTGCCGTGTATCGACCCCTGTCCCGGGCGGCGGTCAAGTGCCTGGGACTGTCCGTAAGTTAACGCCATGAAAGGTGGCGTGCGCCACTCCGCGGCCGGAAATCGAGGGTACCCCCTGGGAGTGACCTCCATTTCGCCAGTGCGAACAGAGGAGTGGTATCCAGAGCGCATGGCTCACAAACAAAGGATCCCTGTGGTCGCCGGGGTACTGCTCGCCGCAGGTGGCGGCCGCCGGCTCGGCGGCCGGCCGAAGGCTCTCCTGGAACACCACGGGCACCCCCTCGTCGAGCACGCGGTCCGGGCGCTGCGCAACGGCGGGTGCGGCCCGGTCCATGTGGTGCTGGGCGCCTCGGCCGACGAGGTACGGGCCCGGGCGGACCTCTCCAGGTGCACAGTGACCGTGAACCCCCGCTGGGAGGAGGGCATGGGCTCCTCGCTGCGGGCGGGGCTCGATGCGCTCACCGGTTCGGACGTGGACGCGGCGCTCGTCCTGCTGGTCGACCAGCCGGGTATCGGCGCGGAGGCGGTGGCGCGGGTGCGGTCGGCGTACCGGTCCCGGACGAGCCTGGCAGCAGGGATGTACGACGGACAGCGCGGCCATCCGGTCATGTTCGGCGCCGCGCGGTGGCCGGACGTCACGGCGGGCGCGGTCGGCGACCAGGGTGCGCGGGCTTATCTGCGGACGCATGGCGATGCGATCACGCTCGTCGAGTGTTCCGATGTGGCTCAGGCGTACGACATCGACACGGCGGAGGACCTCGGGCACCTGAAATGAGCGGAGGGTACCCGACCTGGCACGGTGCGCCATCTCCTCCGCACTTCTGTCGACCCGGAGAATCTCGATATCAACAAACCATTGAACTTCCACTATGAGGAAACTAATATCCACTGATCAGAAGCGCGGAGTGCCACTTCCGCACCCGGACGGCCCCCACAGCCGCATCCCGGAGCCATGGCACCCCGTGCCGCCCCAGGCGACCCGGCGGCTGTGGGCCGCCGCCCGCACCACCCGCTGAAGGAGTGACAGCTCATGTCCGCACCAGCGCCGTCCCCGCTGGCCATCGTCGATGCCGAGCCCCTGCCGAGGCAGGGCGAGGTCCTGACCGATGCGGCTCTCGCGTTCGTGGCAGAGCTGCACCGGCAGTTCACGCCCCGGCGTGACGAGTTGCTCGCCCGTCGTGGCGAGCGCCGAGCCGAGATCGCCCGCACCTCCACGCTGGACTTCCTGCCGGAGACGGAAGCGGTCCGCGCGGACGACTCCTGGAAGGTCGCCCCGGCCCCGGCCGCGCTCGACGACCGCCGGGTGGAGATCACCGGTCCGACCGACCGCAAGATGACCATCAACGCCCTGAACTCGGGCGCCAAGGTCTGGCTCGCCGACTTCGAGGACGCGTCCGCCCCCACGTGGGAGAACGTGATCACCGGCCAGCTCAACCTGATCGACGCGTACACCCGGAACATCGACTTCACCGACCCCGGGTCCGGCAAGTCGTACGCCCTCAAGCCCGCCGAGGAGCTCGCGACCGTCGTCACCCGCCCGCGCGGCTGGCACCTGAACGAGCGCCACCTCCAGCTGGACGGCACCCAGGTGCCCGGCGCACTGGTCGACTTCGGCCTCTACTTCTTCCACAACGCCCAGCGGCTGATCGACCTCGGCAAGGGCCCGTACTTCTACCTCCCGAAGACGGAGTCGCACCTGGAGGCCCGCCTCTGGAACGACATCTTCGTCTTCGCCCAGGACTACGTCGGCATCCCGCAGGGAACGGTCCGCGCGACCGTCCTGATCGAGACGATCACCGCCGCGTACGAGATGGAGGAGATCCTCTACGAGCTGCGCGACCACGCCTCCGGGCTGAACGCCGGCCGCTGGGACTACCTCTTCTCCATCGTCAAGAACTTCCGTGACGGCGGCCCGAAGTTCGTCCTGCCGGACCGCAACCTCATCACGATGACCGCCCCGTTCATGCGCGCGTACACCGAACTCCTGGTCCGCACCTGCCACAAGCGCGGTGCGCACGCCATCGGCGGCATGGCGGCCTTCATCCCGTCGCGACGCGACGCCGGGGTCAACAAGGTCGCTTTCGAGAAGGTCAAGGCGGACAAGGACCGCGAGGCGAACGACGGCTTCGACGGCTCCTGGGTCGCACACCCGGACCTCGTCCCGATCGCGATGGCCTCGTTCGACGCGGTCCTGGCCACGAAGCCGAACCAGAAGGACCGCCTGCGCGAGGACGTCCAGGTGGCGGCGGGCGACCTGATCGCCATCGACACCCTGGACGCGAAGCCCACGTACGACGGCCTGCGCAACGCCGTCGCGGTCGGCATCCGCTACATCGAGGCGTGGCTGCGCGGAATGGGCGCGGTCGCCATCTTCAACCTGATGGAGGACGCGGCCACCGCCGAGATCTCGCGCTCGCAGATCTGGCAGTGGATCAACGCGGACGTGGTCTTCGAAAACGGCGAACACGCCACCGCGGACCTGGCCCGCAAGGTCGCCGCCGAGGAACTGACCGCGATCCGCGCGGAGCTCGGCGACGAGACGTTCGCCGCGGGCAAGTGGCAGCAGGCCCACGACCTGCTGCTCCAGGTCTCCCTGGACCAGGACTACGCGGACTTCCTGACGCTGCCGGCGTACGAACAGCTGCGCTGAGCCACGAAGGAGCGCCGTACCCCCTTGTCCGTCACCGGACGGGGGTACGGCGCTTTCGGCACATGGGCAGTTCGGCGGCGACCACGCGAAGGAAACAGACCGCGGCCCGCACGAGCAGCACATTCACGGCCGCCCCGAGCCCGCACGCGAGAGCCGAGCTGGATGCACCGGCTTCGCCCCCTCCTCCACCGAGGTCGCCGAACACCGCGGTGAGCGGCATGAGGACGAAGACGTACAGGAAGTTCAGCCCGGGCTGCGACAACCAGAACAGCAACGGACCCGCGTGCGAGGAGCCCTGGGCGCCCACGATCAGCCCGCCGACGGACATGGCGACGACGTACGCGAGGGCCACGATCCGGGCTGTACGGGGACGACCGGCACGACTCATCGTTGCAGACCTCTCGTCACGGCGTACCGGAGAGCGACCTCTCGGATCGACCGACCGCACCCTCATTATTGAACACGTTCGAAACCTATCATCCGGACGCCGAATTCGGCGCCGCACCTCGCGCCCTGCCACACCAACTGGCGCTCCCACCGCACACGATCCACCGTTCCGTGCCACAGGAAGTACCGGCAGGCGCTGTGCGCGACATGGCCCCGGCTCACCACGCGTAGGGCTGGTCCCGCACCCGGCATGGCAGGCTCGCCTCCTCCTGTGCCGGCACCGGGCGGCCCGGGGCGGGGGCCGGTACTTCACCGCGTGCGGCCCCTGCCCGGGCGGCGCCGTCAGCCGGTGACCACGACGGTGCGCTGGGCGGAGAAGTCCCCCCACGTCCCGTCGGGCAGCTTGGCCCGGATCTTGAGCGAGTAGCGCGTGCCGGGCGGGTCGGTGGCGGTGAGCCGGTAGGTCGCCCTGCCCGCGGGCGGGGTGCCGCCCCAGACGATCGTGGTGGTCAGCTTCCCGTTCAGGTGCAGCTGGTACGCGGGGATCGTGCCGCCGGTGTCCGGCTGGTCCCAGGAGAGGTCGATCACGGATTCCTTGCCCTCGGCGGCCGCCTTCGTCCGCAGTCCGGTGGGCGCCGTACTGGCCGGCGCACCGCTGGCGGAGGCGGTGGTGAGGTCGAGCGCGTTGCTGTCCGGGGAGGATCTCTCGGCGGCGTCCCGGGCACGGACGGTGAAGGTGTAGACGGTGCCGGGGCGCAATCCGGTGAGGCGGGCCGTGGTCTGCGTGCCGGGCACGCTGTGGATCCTGGAGTCCTCCTGGTAGATGTCGTACGAGGTGACGCCCACGTCGTCCGTGGAGCCGCCCCAGGACAGGGTGACCGTCCTGCCGTTCTCCGCCTGGCCGCGCAGCTTCACGGGACCGGTCGGCGGCTCGGCGTCGGTGGGGCTGGGGGCGGGAGTGGTGACGGGGACGGCGGCGCTCGGGGCGGAGAGGTTCCCTGCGGCATCGCGGGCCCGGACGGTGAACGTGTACGCGGTGGAGGCGGCCAGCCCGTCGATGTCGATCATCCGCTTGGTGGCCGGTACCGACCGGGCCTTCCTGCCTTCGCGGTAGACCTCGTAGCCGGTGATCCCCTTGTTGTCCGAGGCCTGGTCCCACATGACGTGCACGGACGTGGCACTGCCCGCCTGTGCGGTCACTCCTTCGGGTGCCGTCGGTTTCTGGGTGTCCGCTTCTGCGGTTCCTCCACAGGCCGTGAGTGCGGCGAGGAGCAGGGCGGCGGAGCAGGCCAACGCGGTGCGTGCGTGGGGGCGTTGCACGGTGACGCCTTCCGTCCGGAGCAATGGTCCAGACCTGTATGCCATGCCGGTGGGGGTGCCGACAAGGGGTGGATCGGAACGTTCCGCAATGTCCGCGATGAGTTCTCGGCTCCGGAAGAGTCTGAAGAAGTATGGATACGCACAGCGGGACAGCGCCCGCCCTCGACCTGGAACCCGCGGCCCGGCGGATCGGCGAGCTGGTCGGCTCCGTCGACGACCGGCAGCTGTCCGGGCCCACGCCCTGCCCGGACTACTCGGTCCGTGAACTGCTCGCCCATGTACTCGGACTGTCCGTCGCCTTCCGTGACGCGGCACGCAAGGAGCTCGGGCCGACGACGGACACCTCTCCGGACTCGGCGCTGCCGGTCCTCCCCGACGACTGGCGCGAGTCGCTGCCTCCGCTGCTGGACGAGCTCGTCATGGCGTGGCGTGCTCCGGCTGCCTGGGAGGGCATGACCCAGGCCGGCGGGGTGGATCTGCCCGCCTCGGTGGCCGCCATGGTCGTATCGAACGAGCTGGTCGTGCACGGCTGGGATCTGGCCAGGTCGACGGGTCAGGAATTCCGGGCGGACGAGGCGAGCCTGCGCTCGTCGGAGGCGCTGCTTGCTCCCGTGGACGACGGGCGGGGGCCCGGTGCGCTCTTCGGCCCGCCGGTGCCGATTCCGCACGACGCGCCGCTGCTCGACCGCGTGATCGCTCTGAGCGGTCGCCGCCCGGACTGGCGGCCGGGCGGCTGACGGCCGGGGGCCTGACGAGCTCGCGCCCCGGATGCTTCCGAGCCCGGAGCGGAAGGGCCCGGACGCCTCTCAGACCCCCGCGGCAGCCGGGGGCCGCAGTGCCCGCAACACCTCCCTGGCCTGTTCCCGCAGCCGGTCGTCGGTGGGGGCGATGGCGGTCTCCACGCCGGAGGCCGTCACCCTCAGGTCCCGCTCGGCCAGCGCGGCAAGCCGCCGTCCGTGGTCCTCGGTCAGCGCGTCCCGGCCGAGGGCCAGGAGCGCCTCCAGGGCCGTGGCCGGGTCGGCGTCCTCCTCAGCCGAGTCCAGCAGCAGCCCGGCCGCCGCGCGGACATCGAGCGTCCCCGGCGCGATGGCGTGCAGGGCGAGCACCGCGGCCGGGGCGTGGCGCGGATGTGCGAGCAGTCCCTCCAGCGCGGGCGCCAGGGGGCGGCCCTGGCCCCCCAGCTGGGCGGCGACCCGCGCGGCCCGGACGAATGTCCAGCGGATCCAGCTCAGCTCGGTCTCACCCAGCACTCCGGCCAGGAGCCGCAGCGCCTCCTGCGCCCGGCCCGTGATCCGCCACAGCGCCTCGGCGATCGCGACATCGGCGTCCAGGTGCGGAATGACACGGCCCGTCCCGGGAGTGCTTGCCGCCGCCACCAGGGCGGGCACCAGCTCCGCCGCCTGCGGTCCCAGCTCGGCGGCGGCGGACGCGGCCTCCCGTACGCGGCCCCCGTCGCCGGTCAGTTGCGCGGCCAGGACGGTCAGCAGGGGACCGGCGTCGTCGGTGAGCTGCCACACGGCTCGGGCCGCGGCGAGCCGGGCCTCCGGCGGTCCCGACCGGGCCGCCCGGCGCAGCAGCCCGCTCGTCGCCTCGCGGTCTCCCGGAGGGCAGACGGCGGCAAGAGCCCTCGCCATCGGCTGCGGGAACCTGCGCAGTGCGGCGCCCAGTTCGGGCAGGGCCGAGGCCGCCCCGCTCCCCCAGGACTCCAGCAGCGCCGCGTACCGGAAGGGTTCGTTGGCCCTCAGCTTCTCCGGTGTGGCCAGCCGGGCACGGACCGCCGAGAGCAGTCCGGCGTCGAACGAGACCGTGGGCGAGGCCTCGAGCGGCCCGCCGCAGGCGGCGCCGAGTGCCCGGGGCCGGTTCTCCAGGTCACGGGAGAGGAGCCGCACGGCCCGCTCCGGGTCCACACTCACCAGAGCTTCGAGTGCCCGGTCGGCCAGGTCGCCGTCCGTCGCGGCGAGTTCGGCCAGGGCGGGGGCCACGGCGGCGGCGCGGCGGCCGAGCAGCCTGAGGAGCGACAGCGCCCGCCCGACGGCCGGAGGGTCGCCGAGTACCGCGGCGGCGAGCGGGCCCGCCAGCCGGTCGGGCGCACTGCGTGAAATCCGGCAGGCGGACTCCGCCGCCCACAGGGCCTCCGTGCACACCTCGGGCCGCTCACTGCGCAACGCGGTGTCCAGGAGTCCGTACACGGCGTCGCGGTCTGCGTCCGTGTCACGGATCAGGAGCTCCGAGACCACATACTGCAGGGGTTCGTTCCGGTCGAGGTCCATGCGGCCGGAGACCAGTTCGTCGGCGGGGAGCAGGTCGAGCATCGCCTCGTGGTGCACGGCGGTCCAGGGCACGCCCGTGTCCACGCAGGCGAGCAGCGCGGCGATCCGGAGCTCCCCCGGCCCGTCCGGACCGATGGCTCCGGCCGCCAGATCTGCCGTGCCCGCCGGGTCCAGACGGGCCAGGCCGCCGAGCAGTTCGGCCCGTACCAGCGGCTCGTCCTCCGTGGCGAAGCGGGTCCGCAGCACCGGACACACCTGGTCCGCGGCCCCGGTCATGGTCGCCGCCCAGACCGCGGCCTGCCGTACGTCGGCGCTCCCGGCCTCCACCGAGGCGAGCAGCAGGGGAAGTTGGGCAGTCACGGCCCGTCGGCAGGCGGCCTCGTCGCTCTCCCCCTCGTCCGCCCCGCCCTCCGCTATCCCGCCGAGCAGGGCGAGCACTTCCGCGGTGCGGACGCCCTCACCGGCGAGCCGTGCCAGATACGGGACGGCGTGTGCCGTGGCCTCGTACACCGAGCCCTGGTGCAGGATGCTCCCGTACAGCTCGCCGAGCGCTTCGGCGGCCTGTTCCTCGCCCTCGTCCGCCAGCGCCCGCAGGCAGTCGGGCACGTCGGCGGCGCTGCCGTAGGCATGCTGGTAGGTGGCCCACGGCTGGGCTTCGAGATCGGCGAAGAAGGGTGCGAGATCCATGGGACGGATCCTGGCACCCGGTACTGACAACGCCCAGGACACGCCCCGGCCAGGCCCGGCGGCACCTCGAGCCGGGCCCGGGCGCAGCCCGCCGACGGGTTCAGCTGGTGAAGAACTCGGTGATCTGCTGAGCCACCTCGTCCGCGTGCCGCTGGTGCACCTGGTGACCGCCGCCCAGCGTGATCAGCCGGCAGTCGGGAATGAGGGAGGCCATGTCCGGCAGACGCTCCTGCGGCATACCGCTCTCGGGTCCGCCGGCGATCATCAGTGTCGGTGCGACGATCTGCCCCAGCTCCTCCTCCCACCGCGGGTCGGGAGCCGCGATCTGCGCCCTGACGGCCGGGAGGGCGTTCTCGTCGTAGTCCACCGGTCCGGTGGGGTGGCCGTCGCCCACCAGTTGCCCCGGGAACGGCGGCGGGGTCTCCACCAGCACCAGCCGCTCCACCCGGTCCGGATGCTCCTCGGCGAGCAAGTAGGCGACGACTCCGCCCATCGAGTGGCCCACGAGGCCCACCCGAGGGAGATCGCACTCGTTGAGGAAGCCGAGGACGTCGTCCCGCATCTGCTCGAACGTGTACTCGTCGGGCCAGTCGCTCTCGCCGTGCCCGCGCATATCGAGTGCGTACACCCGCCACTCCTCGCCGAGCAGCCGCGCCGTCGGCTCCCAGCTCGCGGCGGAGCCGCCGAGGCCGTGCAGCAGCACCACCGGCGAGCCGAACGGGTCACCCCAGGTTGTATACGCCAGCCGCACATCGCCGACATCCACAACAGACCGATCTTCCATGCCCTGAACGCTACCGCCGTCGGACGCGCTCCGGTCCCAGGCCCCCACCTGGCACGCTTGTCGTGTGAAACACCTGTGTCGCGCCCTCACCGTCGCCGTGGCCCTCGCTCTGTCGGGCTGCTCCGGAGCGGACGCCAACGCCCCCGAGAAGGGGCTCGACGATCCAGCGAAGAAGGACATCGCCATGCAACTGGTGTCCAGCGCGGAGAACTCCTCGCTGGACTGGAAGGCCCAGTACGGCTACATCGAGGACATCGGCGACGGCCGCGGCTACACCGCCGGCATCATCGGATTCTGCTCCGGCACCGGCGACATGCTCAAGGTCGTCGAGCGCTACGGGGCGGCGCGCCCCGGAAACACGCTCGAACGCTTCCTGCCGGCGCTGCGCGCGGTGAAGGGCAGCGATGCGCACGCGGGGCTCGGCAGCCCGTTCACCGAGGCCTGGGCGAAGGCCGCGTCGGACCCGGCGTTCCGGGCGGCGCAGAACACGGAGCGTGACCGCTCCTACTTCGATCCTGCGGTCGAGCAGGGCAAGGCCGACGGACTGAGCGCCCTGGGCCAGTTCATCTACTACGACGCCTATGTGATGCACGGTTACGAGGACGCGGCAGGCACCGTCGGCTTCCGCTCGATGCGCGCCCAGGCCGTCGCGAAGGCCGAGCCACCCTCCGAGGGGGGCGACGAGGAGGCCTATCTCAATGCCTTCCTCGATGCCCGTGTGGCCGCGATCCGCAAGGAGCCGTCGCACAGCGACACAAGCCGCGTGGAGTCCGCCCAACGCGTGTTCGTACGCGAAGGCAGGCTCCAGCTGGAAGCGCCGCTGCGGTGGAAGGTGTACGGCGAGAGCTTCCGCATCGACCACTGAGCGTCACCACCCTGAGCCCCGTACCGCGCGTCTGCGCGTGGTGCGGGGCTTTTCCGTGTACGCAAAAGAGCCCGGTCAATCCGTGCCGGAGGGCTGTACCGCAGGCTCCAACAGCTGATAGGAAAGCTTCCTAACAGAACATCGGAACGACGAACTCCCTTTTGGAGGACTGGTGCACTACCCCCACAATGGCACCGCACGTCGCACCATCCATCTCACTCGCCTCACCCGCCCCATCGGTCTCGCCGCAGCGGCCCTCGGGCTGACGTTCGCAGCGATTCCGGTCACCGCTCAGGCCGGCGCCCCCACGTCGTCGGCCGCTCATCACCTGGAGGCCGCCGCGACCGGGCTCGACGATCCCGCGAAGAAGGACATCGCCATGCAGCTCGTGTCCAGCGCGGAGAACTCCTCGCTGGACTGGAAGGCCCAGTACGGCTACATCGAGGACATCGGCGACGGCCGCGGCTACACCGCCGGCATCATCGGATTCTGCTCCGGCACCGGCGACATGCTCGACCTGATCGAGCTGTACACCGAGCGCGAGCCGGGCAACGTACTCGCGAAGTACCTGCCCGCCCTGCGCGCGGTGGACGGCTCCGACTCGCACGAGGGGCTCGACCCGGGCTTCACCGGGGACTGGGCCGAGGCGGCGTCCGACCCGGCCTTCGAACAGGCTCAGAACGACGAGCGGGACCGGGTGTACTTCGATCCCGCGGTGGGCCAGGGCAAGGCCGACGGCCTCGGCACGCTCGGCCAGTTCGCGTACTACGACGCCATCGTCATGCACGGCGGCGGCAGTGACAGCACGGGCTTCGGCTCCATCCGCCGGATGGCCCTGGCGCAGGCACGGCCGCCGTCGCAGGGCGGCGACGAGGTCGCCTACCTCGACGCGTTCCTGGACGCGCGGGTCTGGGCGATGAAGCAGGAGGAGGCCCACTCGGACACCAGCCGGGTGGACACCGCGCAGCGGGTGTTCCTGCGGAACGGCAATCTGAATCTGGATCCGCCGCTGGACTGGCACGTGTACGGCGACAGCTTCCACATCGGCTGACACGGCCAACGCCACTGGCGCGTACGGCGGTTCCCGTGAGGTTCCGTCGTACGCGCCCCGGCCCGGGCACCCGCCCGGTCAGTGGGCGACGGGCAGAACCACCGGGTCCTTCGACTGCTCGTTTCCTGCGGCTCGCTCGTCGGTCTCCGGCTTGCGGCCCAGGTGGTTGAAAGCAACGTTCAGCAGGATCGCCACGACGCAGCCCGTGGAGATGCCCGAATCGAGGACGACGAGCAGGTCCTCGGGGAACGCGTGGTAGAAGTCCGGCGCGGCGATCGGGATCAGGCCGATGCCGACGGCGGTCGCGACGATCAGCGCGTTCTCGCCCTTCTCCAGGGCCGCGGCGGCCAGTGTCTGGATACCGCTCGCGGCGACGGAGCCGAAGAGGACGATGCCGGCGCCGCCGAGTACGGGCAGCGGTACAAGAGCGATGACGGACGCGGCGACCGGAACCAGTCCGAGCACCACGAGGATCGCTCCGCCCGCGGCGACGACGAAGCGGCTGCGGACCTTGGTCATCGCCACCAGCCCGATGTTCTGGGCGAACGCGCTGCACATGAAGCCGTTGAAGAGCGGGCTGATGGCGCTGCCCAGCGTGTCGGCGCGCAGACCGCCCTCGATGGTCCGCTCGTCCGCCGGACGTCCGACGATCTTGCCGAGGGCCAGCATGTCCGCGGTGGACTCGGTCATGCAGACCAGCATCACGATGCACATCGAGACGATCGCGGCGATCTCGAACTGCGGGGCGCCGAAGTGGAACGGAGTCGGGAAGCCGACCAGGTCGGCGTCCCCGAGGGTCCCGAAGTCGGTGATGCCGACCGGGATCGCGATCAGCGTGCCGATGACCAGCCCGAGCAGGATCGCGATCTGCTGGAGGAAGCCGCGCAGGAGTTTGCGCAGGGCGAGCACGATCACGAGGGTGACGGCGGCCATCGTGATGTTGGTCGTCGAGCCGTAGTCGTCGGCGCCCGCGTTTCCGCCCTGGGACCAGGTGAAGGCGACCGGCAGCAGCGAGACGCCGATCAGGGTGATGACGGTGCCGGTGACGACGGGCGGGAAGAACCGGACGAGTTTGCAGAAGTACGGGGCGAGTACGAAACCGAGAAGGCTGGCGACGATGATCGCGCCGAAGATGACGGCGATGCCGTCGTGCCCCCGGTCCTTGCCGATCGCGATCATCGGGGTCACCCCGGCGAACGACACCCCGTTGACGAACGGCAGCCGGGCGCCGATGCGCCAGAAGCCGAGGGTCTGGAGCAGGGTGGCGATGCCCGCGGTGAAGAGGCTCGCCCCCATCAGGAAGGCGGTCTCCTTCGCGGTGAGGCCGACGGCGGGTCCCACGATCATCGGCGGGGCCACGACACCCGCGTACATCGCGGCCACGTGCTGCAGACCGCTGGTGAACATCTTCAGTGGGGGAAGTGTCTCGTCGACCGGGTGTTTCCGGTCGGTTCCTTCGGATATCTCTGTGCGAAACCTGGGCGTGGCTGCCACGGCGGCTTCCTCCGGTCGGGTGCACGTCGGGGACGTGGGTGTCAGGGAGGTGGTGCTGAGTGGTGCGTTGGTGCAGGTCGTGCAGCTGATGCGGCAGCTTTCGTCACCGGTGCGAGGGCGCGTACGTGTGAGTACCCGCCCTCGCACCGGCTGCCGTGGACCCTGTTCGGGGCCACGGTGGCCGGCCCAGGGCCGTCCCCCTGGGCCGGCCGGTCGGGGGGGAGCGTGCGGAGCGTCAGGCTCCGGCGGCGATCTGCGCCAGACGCCTGGCCTCGTCGCGGGTCGCGCGGGCGATGGCGTCCTCGTCCACCGTGATCAGGTGGTTGTCCTCGACGACAGTTCTGCCGTTGACGAGGGAGAGGGTGACGGGGGCCGCCGCGCCGAAGACGAGTGCGGTCACCGGGTCGGCGATGGAGGCGTGGGCGAGGGTGTCCAGCTTCCAGAGGACGAGGTCGGCGAGCTTGCCCGCCTCCAGGGAGCCGATCTCCTGGGCGCGGCCGAGGACCTGCGCGCCGCCGTACGTCCCAAGGCGCAGGGCCTGGCGGGCGTTGAGGGCCTTCTCGCGGTGGGCGCCGAGACGGTTGATGAGGAGGGCGTTGCGCAGTTCGGTGTGGAGTTCGCCGGACTCGTTGGACGCGGTCCCGTCGACGCCGAGACCGACCGGGACGCCGGCGGCGAGCATGTCGGGGACGCGGGCGATGCCCGCGGCGAGGCGGGCGTTGGAGGACGGGCAGTGCGCGACGCCGGTTCCGGTGCGGGCGAATGCGGCGATGTCGGAGTCGTTCATGTGGACGCAGTGCGCCATCCACACGTCGTCGCCGAGCCAGCCCGTCGACTCGAAGTAGTCGGTCGGGCCCATGCCGAACAGTTCCTTGCAGAACTGCTCCTCCTCGACGGTCTCCGATCCGTGCGTGTGCAGCCGCACTCCGCGGCGGCGGGCCAGTTCGGCGCCCTGCCTGAGGAGTTCGGTCGACACGGAGAAGGGCGAGCAGGGCGCGACGGCGATCCGGGTCATCGCGTCGAACGAAGCGTCGTGGTGTGCGTCGATGGTCGCCTCGGTGCCGGCGAGGGCACCGTCGAGGGTCTCGACGGCGAAGTCCGGCGGCAGTCCGCCGTCCTTCTCGCTGCGGTCCATGGAGCCGCGGGCGAGCGTGAACCGTACGCCCATGTCGCGGGCCGCGCCGATGATCGCGCCGGACAGGTCGCCCGAGCCCTGCGGGTAGACGTAGTGATGGTCCATCGCGGTGGTGACACCGCCGCGGGCCATCATCGCGAGCGAGCCCTGCGCGGCCACGCGGGCCATCTGCTCGTCGATGCGCGCCCACGTCGGGTACAGGGCGACCAGCCAGTCGAAGAGGTTGTGGTCGGTCGCGAGCCCCCGGGTGATCCACTGATAGAAGTGGTGGTGAGTGTTGACCAGACCGGGTGTGACGAGGTGGCCGGTGCCGTCGATGCGTCGTACGACATCGGCGAGGCCTTCGGGCGCGCTGCCCGCGCCGACGGATTCGATGCGGTTGCCCGCCACGACGACATGCCCCGAGGCGTACTCGGTGTCGTGGGCGTCGACGGTCGCGATCGAACAGTTCTCGATGACGATGCGCTGTGTGGGCCTGGGGTCCGCCGAAGCTGCCATGGTGCTTCCTTCTTCTGTCTCTGGCGATGTGGGCACGGCAGGACCCTAGGAGGATTTGAGTGCCACGGCGTCGAGGCCGTGGGTGCCGAGGTGTGAAGAGGACGTCCGGCCCCCCGCCTGGCTGCGGGCGGCGGAAGGCCGGCTCGGTACTGCGTCAGAGGTTGGTCATGTCGACCGGGATCCTCGGCTCGACACCGTCCCGGAGCACCGTCGCCTCGATGAGGCCGTACGGCCGGTCGGCGGCGAAGTAGACCTCGTTGTCGTTCTTGAGGCCGAAGGGCTCCAGGTCCACCAGGAAGTGGTGGTTGTTCGGCAGCGAGAAGCGGATCTCGTCGATCTCGCTGCGGCTGTTGATGACCCGCGAACCCATCTGGTACAGGGTCTGCTGGAGCGAGAGGGAGTACGTCTCGGCGAAGGCCTGCAGCATGTGCTTCTTCGCCTGCTCGTACGACTTCTCCCAGTTGGGCATCCGCTCGCCGTCGCTGGTCCAGTTGTAACGCCAGGCGGCCGACACGTCGGTGCACAGGACGCGGTCGTACGCCTCCTTGAGCGTCGTGTACTTGTCCTTGACGTAGCCCCAGAACTCCGAGTTGGTCGAGTTCATGACGGTGAGGTCCTTGAGACCGGAGATGATCTCCCAGTTCTCGCCGTCGAAGGTGATCTGGGTGGTGCGCAGCTCCTGGCCCTTGCGGGCGAAGGAGTGGTTGACCTCGTCGGCGCCGATGAACCTGGACTTGCCGTCCGAGGTCGCGATGCGCTCCCAGGCGTACTCCTCGATCCGGATCCGTGCGATCTGGATCGGCTCCTGCGAAGTCACGAAGTGCCGGGCGAGGTGGATGCCGAACTGCTCGGCGGACTCGATGCCGTGTTCCTTGGCGAACGCGAACACCGTGTTCTTGGTGGTGTCGGTCGGCAGGACGTTCGCATTGGATCCGGAGTAGTGGACCTCGTCCATGTCGCCGGAGAGGGCGACGGAGACATTGAGGTCCTTGATGTGGTGGGTGTCGCCGTCCCGCGTGATCTTGACGACGCGGTTCTCTGCTTTGCCGTACTGGTTCTGGCCGAGAATCGTGGGCATTGTCTGCTAGCTCCCTCGGTAAACGGAGTAGCCGAACGGGTTGAGCAGCAGCGGTACGTGGTAGTGCTCGCCCGGCATGACGGCGAATGCGATCGCCACCTCCGGGAAAAACGCACCGCTGTCCCTTACGCGGGGGGCGTCCTGCTGCGCCTCGGCTTGCTTCTGACTGGTGAAGTACGACTCGGTGTCGAAGACGAGCCGCACGTGGGTGGTGCCTTCCGGCAGGGCCGGCAGGTCCTTGCAGCGCCCGTCCGCGTCGGTCGCGGATCCGCCGAGCGTCACGTACTGCGCGTCGCCGCCGCTACGGGCGGCGAGGGAGACAGTGACTGCTGCGGCGGGGCGGCCGATGCTGGTGTCCAGGATGTGGGTGGACACCGATGCGGTGGTTTCGGTGCTCAAGGCCGTCACGCTCCTTGTTCTGGGGGGTCCTGTACGAGGCGGGTCAGCCGGATGTGGTTGATCTTGCCCAGTTCGGTGCGCACGATCTCGCGCTCCTGCTCGGACGAGTTCCCGATCCGGGACTTCACCGCGTCGCGCATCTGCTCGCCGGTGGCCCCGGTGGCGCAGATCAGGAAGACGTGGCCGAATCGTTCCTGGTAGGCCAGGTTCAGTTCGAGCATCTCGGTCCTGAGCTCCTCGGACGCTCCGGCCATCCCCCGCTGTTCACGGGCGGAGGCCGGATCCCCCGGCTTCGGGCGGCCGATCGGCGGATGGCCTGCCATCGCTTCGGCCAGATCCTCCGGGGAGAGCTCCGCCATGGCGGCGTCGCTCGTGGAGAACAGGGCTTCTGCGGTGGCGTACGGCCGGCGGGCGAGGACGGTGCTCCCCCACGCCGCACTGGCGCACACCTCGTGCAGCGCGGCAGCGGCCTCGCCGGCCGCCAGGGTGTTGAACCGGGCCAGGCCCGGTGTGGAGCTCGAAGTCACGGGAGCCTCCGTGGCTGTTTTTCGCTGTGCGTTGTACGGGCTGCGGATAGCTAACGCCTTTCACAACATCACGTCAACAGTTTGTTGAAATTCTGCGAACGCGGAGAGCCGCCGTCCCGGCATCCGGACAGCGGCTCTCTGTGGGATCGGCTCACCCTTCGGTCAACTACTCACCCTTGGTGCCGTTTTCACGGTTGAGGTAGTTGTAGACGGTGAAGCGGCTGACCCCCAGGGCGCCCGCCACGGTCTCCACGCCATGCCGCACGGCGAAGGCACCGCGTGCCTCCAGAGTCCGCACGATCCGCTGTTTGGTCTTACGGTCCAGGTCGGCGAGCGGCATTCCGTGCCGCCGCTCCATCCCGGCCAGAATGTGGTCGAGCGAGTCGGAGAGCTGCGGAAGCCTCACGGCTATGACGTCCTGCCCCTCCCAGGCGAGCACCACGTCGTCGGCCTCCGCCTGCTCGGGCCCCAGCAGCTCGGCGCCCATGGCGTCGACGAGCGGCTTCACCGCGGCGACCAGGGGGTGGTCCGCCTGCCCGGTCACGGGGTGTCCTCCCCGATCACGTTGACCTGCAGCGAGACCCGGGTGGCACCCGATGCCAGGGCCTTGCGCAGCAGGGAGTCCACCGCCGTGAGGACCTGGTCGGCGCCGCCCTCCGCCGTGTTGCCGAACGGACCGACATCCACTGCGTCCAGCTCGGCCGTCCGGATCACCTCACGGGCCACCACCGCATGGGCGGGCGCCTCGTCGAGATCGAAGGGCTCGGTGGTGAATTCCACCCTCAAGCGCACGGTGCCTCCCTCATGTCCCCGCCGCGGTCGTCGGCTCGCACGGCTGGCTCCCGACCCTAAGGCACAGCGGTCAGGAGCCCGACTGGATGTCCCCCCGGGTGGAGGAGGTGATCGGGTCGCCGTGCGCGAAGTCGCCGGGCGGGATGCCGGGGTGGTGCCCGTCCCTGACCAGCCCCGCCGCGGCAGCCGCCGGGCCGAGCGCGAGCCGGGAGACGATCCGGTACCGGTCGCCCCGGTAGAGCGAGTGGACGTACTCGACGGGCCTGCCGGTGGTGTCCGAGGTCAGCCGCTCGAAGAGGAGCGCCGGGGACAGCTCCGGGACCTCCAGGAGCCGTGCCTCCGCCCGGGTGACGACGGTGGGCTCGATGGCCTGGACCGCCTCGTGGACATGCACGTGGTGGGTGTCCCGCAGATGCTCGTACAGGTCGCCGCTCTCCAGCTCCTGGGCGGACAGGCCGGGGACGAGCGCCGCCCTGATGTGCAGATGCTCGATGGCCATCGGTGCACCGTCGACCAGGCGCAGCCGGGCGACGTACACGATCTCCTCGGCGGGCGACATCCGCAGCTTTCGGCCGACCCGGGCGCCGGCCTGGAGGGTGGTGAACTCCAGCAGTCGGCTCGACCATGCTCCGGCCGCCTGCGGGACGCTCAGGGCGAGGTCGGCGGAGACGAGCTCCTGGGTGATCTTCTCGGGTGCGACGAACATGCCGCGGCCGTGTTCGCGGACCAGGAGCCCGGCGGCCACCAGCTCGTCGATCGCGGCGCGCACGGTGGGCCGGGACACGCCGAGCAGGGCGCAGAGGGCGCGCTCGGAGGGAATGGCGTCCCCCGGGCTGCGCGACTCGATGAGTTCCAGGACGGCGTCGCGGGCCCGCTCCCGTTTGAGCACCGTCCCCGGTACGTCGGCTGCCATGCCCTCCCCCTTCTGACGTCACGTTTCTCTTACCAGTTGACCAAGCGGCGGCTACTGGTCAGGGCAGTGTAGCCGTCCTTCGGGACGAGGACAGAGGACTCCGGCACCCAGAGATCACCAAAGGCCCTTTGTACACAAGGGGTTGACGGTCCCATTGGTCTATGCCACCTTCATCCACCATCAAGAGGTGAGCTGTCCAGTGGGCTTCACTGGTCAGGTGGTCAGGTCCTGCTCCCGTTGAGGTGAACCGTGAAGTACCGCTTGCTTGCCGGTGGTTCCGCGCTTGTGATGGCCGCCGCACTCAGTGCCTGTAGTACCTCCTCCGACGACGCCGGTGAGGCCGGGGGTGTGGCAACGGTCGACGTCTGGCTGATGCGCGACAGCGTCTCGGCCACGTTCCAGAAGGAGTTCGTCAAGGGCTTCGAGGCTCAGCACCCGGAGATCAAGGTCAAGATCCAGATCCAGGAGTGGGACGGTATCGGCCAGAAGATCACCGCGGCACTGGCCAGCAACGACGCCCCGGACGTGATCGAGGCGGGCAACACCCAGGTGGCGCAGTTCGCCGAGAGCGGCGGGCTGCTGGACCTCAGCGACAAGAAGACCGAGCTGAACGGCACGGACTGGCTGAAGGGCCTCGCCGAGCCCGGCTCGTACAAGGGGAAGCAGTACGGCATCCCCTACTACGCGGCCAACCGGGTCGTCATCTACCGCACGGACCTCTTCGACAAGGCCGGGGTCGACGCCGCCGCGATCACCACGCGCGGCCAGTGGATCGACGCCACCACCAAGCTCAACAAGGGCGGTACGCAGGGGATCTACCTGCCCGGCCAGCTCTGGTACGCACTGGGCGGTTTCATCTGGGACGAGGGCGGCGACTTCGCCACCGAGTCGGGCGGCACGTGGAAGGGCGCGCTGAACACGCCCGAGGCGCTTCGCGGCATGGAGTTCTACGCACAGCTCCAGGCGCTCGGCAAGGGCCCCAAGGACTCCGACGAGGACGATCCGCCGCAGGCCGAAGTGATGGCGCAGGGGCAGGTGGCCCAGGTCATCTCCACCCCGGGCGGAGCGAACGTGGTCATGGAGAACAACCCCGAGCTCAAGGGCAAGCTCGGCTTCTTCCCGATCCCGGGCAAGACCGCCGGCACGCCGGGCGCCGTGTTCACCGGCGGATCCGATCTGGTCGTGCCCGCCGCGGCCGGCCACCCCGACGAGGCGCTGACGTTCATCAAGGAGCTGACGGGCGACACCTGGCAGAAGAAGCTCGCCGTGGCCATGAGCTACGTACCCAACCGGACCACGCTGGCCTCGTCCGTGGCCGGCGACCCGGGTGCCTCCGCGATGGCGGTCGGCGCGGCGAACGGCCACGCGACGCCCAACACGCCCGGCTGGGCCGCGGTGGAGGCGGAGAACCCGATCAAGGACTACATGACCGCGGTTCTCACCGGCCGCGACGCCGCGAAGGAGGCGGCCAAGGCCTCGGCCGACATCACCCGGGCCATGAACGCCGGCTCCTGACCGGCCCGTTCCTTCCCCTCACCGAAAGGAGGCCTGCCGTGCCGGTCGTCCGCGAACGGACCGCACCACGCACCCGACTCCCCGCGGGAGCACCGCCGGGGCGGCGGCCCCGCCCCTCGCACAACCTCTGGCCGTACGCCCTGATCGCCCCCGCGATCGGCGGCATGCTCTACCTGCTCGTGTACCCGCTCGCACGGGCCGTGCTGATCTCCCTGCAGGACTTCCGGCTCCGCCAACTGATCAGCGGGGACGCGGAGTTCGTCGGACTCCGGAACTACCGGACGCTGCTGGCCGACCCGCGGTTCTGGGAGGTGGTCGGCCGCACCTTCGTCTTCATGGCCGTCAACGTCGTACTGATCATGGTCATCGCCACCCTGGTCGCGCTGATGACGGAGCGGCTCGGCCGGGCCGGGCGCACCACGGTCCTGTGCGCGCTGGTGCTCGCCTGGGCCATGCCGGTGGTCGCGGCCACCACGGTCTTCCAGTGGCTGTTCCACTCCGAATTCGGCGTCGTCAACTGGCTGTTGACCTCGCTCGGCTTCGGCTCGTTCGACCGGTACCCGTGGTTCGCGAACGGTACGGCGGCCTTCGTGATCCTCGTCGTACTGATCGTGTGGCAGTCCGTGCCGTTCGCGGCGATCACCCTCTACTCGGCGCTCACCACCGTGCCCGCCGAGCTCTACGAGTCGGCCCGCCTCGACGGTGCGTCCGGCGTCCGGATCTTCCGCTCGGTCACCTTCCCGATGCTCCGGCCGATCTTCATGCTGGTCTTCTCGCTGGAGGTGATCTGGACCTTCAAGGCGTTCGTGCAGATCTGGGTGATGACCCGCGGCGGTCCTGGCGACGCCACCACGATCCTGCCCGTGTACGCCGTCCAGACGGCGCTCTCCAGCCAGCGCTACGACCTGGGTTCCGCCGCTTCGATGGTCACCGTGGTCCTGATGTCCGGGGTGCTCGTCCTCTACTTCCGTCAGATGTTCCGCCAGGAGGACGAACTCCGATGACCCTGCTACGCCCCCGGATCCGGCGGATCCCGCTGAACGCCGCCGCTGCGGTGACCGTCGTCGTCTGCCTCTTCCCCGTGTACTGGATGATCTCGACGGCCTTCAAGCCGTCCCGGGACATCCAGTCGGCGGACCCGCAGCTCATTCCGTACACCTGGACGCTGGACCACTTCCGGCGGGCCGTACAGGCCGACGGGTTCGAGCTGTTCTGGCGCAACAGCATCCTGGTCACACTCGGCGCGGTCCTGCTGGCGCTGGTCGTGGCGCTCGGCTCCGCGTTCGCCGTCGCCAGGATGAGATGGAAGGGCCGGCGGCAGTTCATGCTGCTGGTCTTCATCGCCCAGATGGCGCCCTGGGAGTCGCTGATCATCCCCATCTACATCATCTCCCGCGACACGGACATGCTCGACCGGCTGCCGACGCTGACCCTGGTCTACTTCATGATCACGCTGCCGTTCACGATCGTGGTGCTGCGGGGCTTCATCGCGACCATTCCGCCCGAGCTGGAGGAGGCGGCGCAGGTCGACGGGTGCACCCGGACCGGCGCCTTCAGACGGGTGGCACTGCCCCTTCTCGCCCCGGGCCTGATGGCGACGTCGCTCTTCGGCTTCATCACCGCCTGGAACGAGTTCGCGTACGCCAACTTCCTGATCATCAAGCAGCAGGACAACCGCACCCTGCCGGTCTGGCTTTCCTCCTTCCAGAACACCTTCGGCACGGACTGGGGCGCCACCATGGCCGCCTCCACGCTCTTCGCCCTGCCCGCACTGGTGATCTTTCTGCTCCTCCAGCGCCATGTCACCTCCGGCTTCGCGGCCGGCGCCGTCAAGGGCTGACCTCGTCGCCGACCCCGCGAACCGCCCGAGATCCGAATCCGGAGGCCCCCGTGCCCGCATCACGTCCCGAGCTCTCCCTCGTACCCCGGCCCCGTAAGGTCTCGCCCCGTCCCGGCCGCTTCGTCCTCGACCGTGACACCTGCGTCCGGGCCCTGCCGGGCGCCGAGGCGGCGGCCGAGCTGCTGCGTACGCTGCTGGGCCCGGCCACCGGCCTGCCGCTGGCCCCCGCGGCCGACGGCCGGATCGTCCTGGCGCTCGACCCGCAGCTCGGCGGGCTCGGCGACGAGGGGTACGGCCTCACCGTCGGACCGCAGGCACTGCTGCTGCGGTCCGCCCGGCCGACCGGCCTGCTCCGCGGCGTGCAGACCATCCGTCAGCTCCTGCCTCCCGAGGCCCTTTCGGGCGGTGCACGGGCCGCGTCCTGGGAGCTGCCGTGCGTCGAGATCAGCGACGTGCCGCGGTACCCCTGGCGCGGCGCGATGCTCGATGTGGCCCGGCACTTCCAGCCCGTCTCCTATCTGCGCCGGTACGTCGACCTCCTGGCCTTCCACAAGCTCAACACCCTCCATCTGCACCTCACCGACGACCAGGGCTGGCGCATGCCCGTGGACGCCTTTCCGCGGCTGACCTCGGTCGGGGGCCACCGGGCCCAGTCCCTGGCCGACGGTGTCCCGCACTCGGGGGCGTACACCAAGCAGGAGCTGCGGGACCTGGTCAGCCATGCCGCGGCCCGCGGGGTGAGGGTCGTACCCGAGATCGAGATGCCCGGTCATGTGCGCGCGGCCCTCGCCGCCTACCCCGAGCTGGGCAATCACCCGGGCCGGAATCTCGATGTCTGGACCAGGTGGGGCGTCTGCGACACCGTGCTCGGCGTCCACGAACAGGTCTTCGACTTCTGCCGGACCGTGCTGGAGGAGGTCATGGACGTCTTCCCGTCCCCGTACATCCACATCGGCGGCGAGGAGTGCCCGACCACGGAATGGGAGAACAGTCCCGCGGCCCGCGACCGGGCGGCGGCCGAGGGTCTCAACGGTCCCGGGGCGCTGCACGGCTGGTTCATGGGCAGGATCGGGTCGTTCCTCGTGGAGCGGGAGCGCAGGCCCACGGGCTGGGCGGAGACCGGCACCGAACTCCCCCTCGACTTCACGGTGATGACCTGGCGCGACCCGGCCCACGCCCGTGCCGCCGCCCGCCGCGGCCACCGGGTGGTCAGCGCGCACCACCGTGCCACGTACCTCGACTACGCCCAGTCCACGGATCCGGGCGAGCCGCCCGCGCAGCCGGGTGCCCCCGTCGATCTGCACACGGTGTACGGCAACGAGCCGGCGCCGCAGGAGTGGGAGGCCGACGAGGCCGCGCACATCCTGGGCACCCAGGCGCAGTTGTGGACCGAGTACGTGAGGACTCCGGACCGGATCGAGTACCTCACCTACCCCCGCCTGTGCGCCCTGGCCGACCGCGCCTGGTCCGGCAGCAGCAGCGACTGGACGGGGTTCGTCGAGCGGCTGCGCCACCACACCGCGCGTCTGGACGCCCTCGGTGTCCCCTACCGCCCCCTGACCCCGCGGTCCCTCATGACCGCCTCCGCAGGTACAGCGCCAACCCCTCGGTAGTTCATCCCCCACCACCGTTCCGGAGAGGAACATCCCCATGAGGAAGACCGACAGGAGCCGGATCCGTACGGCGGCGGCTGCGGCCGTCACCGTGGCGCTGGGCTGTACCGCCCTCACCGCCCTGCCCGCGACCGCCGGCGCCGCTGCCGCCGACGGGCTCGTCGTCCAGTACCGCACGAGTGCGTCCGGGGCGACGGCCGACCAGAGCGAACCCTGGCTGAAGGTGCGCAACACGGGCAGTACGAGCGTGCCGCTCAGCAACGTCAAGGTGCGGTACTACTTCAAGGCCGATTCGGCGTCCACGGCCTACCGGTTCGCCTGCTCCTGGGCGGTGAAGGGCTGCGGGAACATCACCGGGACGTTCGGGACGCTCGCCGATCCGACTGCCGACGCCGACCGCTACCTGGAGATCACCTTCACCTCGGGCGCGGGCTCGCTGGCCCCCGGCGCGGACACCGGGGACATGCAGCTGCGCTTCCACCGGGCGGACTGGCAGTCGCTGCGGCAGAGCGACGACTATTCCTTCGGCGCCGAGCGGACCGCGTACGGCGACTGGTCCAGGATCACCGCCCAGCTGGGCGGGGTCACGGCCTGGGGCGAGGCTCCCGGGGGCAACGGCCCGACGGACCCGACCGATCCTCCCACCGATCCGCCGGCCGACGGGCCCACGCTGTTCGACGACTTCGACTACAGCGGCCACACGGACCCGAGGATCGCGGCGCACGGCTGGAGCGTCCGCTCGAACTCCGGCGGTCCGGGTGTACCGGGTGCCGTCTGGGCGCCCGAGAACGTCACCTTCAGCAGCCAGAGCGGCAATTCGGTGATGAACCTGGAGACGTCCACGGCGGGTACCGGTGCATCGACGGAGCAGACGGAGATCCTCACGCAGGCCATGAAGTTCCGCAACGGCACCTATGCGGCCCGGGTGAAGTTCAGCGATGCCCCCCGGTCCGGGCCCGACGGCGACCACCTCGTCCAGACGTTCTTCACCATCAACGATCTCAGGGCGCCGATGGCGGACGACTACGCGGAGTACGACTTCGAGTACCTGCCCAACGGCGGCTGGGGCGAGCCGGCCAACATCCTCTACACCACGTCGTGGGAGACCTACCGCCCCGATCCGTGGGAGGCCGTCAACCAGCACAGCGAGGCACGGCAGAGCTATGCCGGCTGGCACGACCTGGTGCTGACCATCGACGGCAGCGCCATCACGTACTACATCGACGGTCAGCACTTCGGCACGCACGGGGCGGCGTATCTGCCAGAGCGGCCGATGTCGATCAACTTCAACCAGTGGCTGATCGATCTGGCGGGCCAGAGCAGCACCACGCCCCGCTCCTACGACCAGCAGGTGGACTACGTCCTGCATGTGAAGGACCAGGTCCTCTCCCCGGCCCAGGTGTCCGCACTGGTGGGCAAGTACCGCACGGCGGGCACGGCATTCCAGGACACGGTGCCGGCCGGCTGACCCGGCGGGTGTGACCGGCGGCGGGGTGGAGGGCGGGCGGCCTCCACCCCGCTTCGGCATGTCCGGAAGCCAGGAGCCCCCTTGACAGCTCTGCCACCTTCCAGGCAATCTTCCGTTAAGCAGAAACTAACTTCCGCAATACGGAAGGAGCGCATGATGGGTTACTCGGACCAGCGCTTCGATGTGAACCTCTCGATCCTCTTCACCGAACTCCCGCTCCTGGAGCGCCCCGCGGCAGCCGCCGCTGCGGGCTTCACCGCGGTCGAGCTCTGGTGGCCCTGGACGGAGACCCCCACCCCCGTGCAGGCCGAACTCGACGCCCTGAAGGGGGCGCTCGACGACGCGGGCACCCAGTTGGTGGGGCTGAACTTCTACGCGGGGCAGCTGCCAGGCCCCGACCGCGGCGCGCTCTCCGTGCCCGGCGCGGAGTCGGACCGCTTCCGCGCCAACATCGCGGTGGCGACCGAATTCGCCGCCTCGGTCGGCTGCCGGGCGCTCAATGCGCTGTACGGCAACCGCGTCGACGGAGTGGACCCGGCCGTGCAGGACGCGCTCGCCCTGGAGAACCTGACCGCCGCCGCCCGCGCGGCCGACGGGATCGGGGCCACCCTCCTGATCGAGACCCTCAACGAGCCGGAGTCGCCCCGCTACCCGCTGGTGAGCGCACCGGCGGCGATCGAGGTCGTCGACCGGGTCAACGAGGCGACGGGGCTGGGGAACGCCGCATTCCTGCTGGACCTCTACCACCTGTCGATGAACGGCGAGGACCTCGGCCAGGTGATCAAGGCGTACGCCGCGAAGACCGGCCACGTCCAGATCGCCGACAACCCGGGGCGCGGCGCTCCCGGCACCGGCTCGCTCCCGCTGGAGCAGCTCCTCGACGAGCTGGCGCAGGCCGGCTACGCGGGCCGGGTCGGCCTGGAGTACAAGCCGGGCGACCGGCCGAGCGCGGAATCCTTCGGCTGGCTCCCCGCCGGCCACCGGTCCTAGCGCGCGCCGGCCCTCCCCTACACACGTTTATCGGAAGGCACCCTCATGAGCAGCAACCTCCCCAAGGTCGCGTGGATCGGGCTCGGCATCATGGGCTCGCCCATGTCGGAGAACCTCATCAAGACCGGGTACGAGGTCACCGGCTACACCCTGGAGCAGGACAAGGTCGACCGGCTGGTCGCGGCGGGCGGCACGGGTGCCGCCTCGATCGCCGACGCCGTACGCGACGCCGACGTCGTCATCACGATGGTGCCCGCGTCCCCGCAGGTCGAGGCCATCGCGTACGGTCCCGACGGCATCCTGGAGAACGCGCGGCCGGGCGCACTGCTGATCGACATGTCCTCGATCACGCCGCAGACCTCCGTGGACCTGGCGAGGAACGCGAAGGACAAGGGCATCCGCGTACTGGACGCCCCGGTCTCCGGTGGTGAGGCCGGCGCGATCGAGGCCGTGCTGTCCATCATGGTCGGCGGCGAGCAGGGCGACTTCGACGCCGCGCAGCCGCTCCTGAACGCTCTGGGCAGGACGATCGTGCTGTGCGGACCGCACGGCTCCGGCCAGACGGTGAAGGCCGCCAACCAGCTGATCGTCGCAGTCAACATCCAGGCGTGCGCCGAGGCCGTGGTCTTCCTGGAGAAGTCCGGCGTCGACCTGGCCGCAGCCCTCGACGTCCTGAACGGCGGGCTGGCAGGCTCGACGGTCCTGACCCGCAAGAAGGACAACTTCCTCAAGCGGGACTTCGCTCCGGGCTTCCGGATCGACCTGCACCACAAGGACATGGGCATCGTCACGGACGCCGCCCGGAACGTCGGTGCCGCGCTGCCCGTCGGCGCGGTCGTGGCCCAGCTGGTCGCTTCACTGCGCGCACAGGGCGACGGCGGCCTGGACCACTCGGCACTGCTGCGCTCCGTCGAACGCCTCTCCGGCTCCGAGGTCTGACACCCCCGGCCCTGATCAGGGCCCCCTGAACTCCGGGTCGCGGTGGCGCTGACACCTGTCCTGTCGCGCCCAGGCGCCGCCGCGGCCCGGAATCATCTCCTCCAATTTCAACAAACTGTTGACGTTCCGTTCCCGGCGAATCTACGCTCCTGGGGCCGTCAGCAGCCCCAGTACGGAAGGTCTCCATGTCGAAGCGTGTGCTCACGACCGAGTCAGGCGCCCCGGTCGCCGACAACCAGAACTCCGCCACGGCCGGCGCCGGTGGGCCGGTCCTCCTCCAGGACCAGCACCTGCTGGAGAAGCTCGCCCGCTTCAACCGCGAGCGCATCCCGGAGCGCGTCGTCCACGCCCGCGGTTCGGGCGCGTACGGCTACTTCGAGGTGACGGACGACGTCACGGGATTCACCCGCGCCGACTTCCTCTCCGAAGTGGGC
This sequence comes from Streptomyces sp. NPDC060035, assembly GCF_042736635.1. Taxonomy (NCBI): domain Bacteria; kingdom Bacillati; phylum Actinomycetota; class Actinomycetes; order Kitasatosporales; family Streptomycetaceae; genus Streptomyces; species Streptomyces sp. NPDC060035. The sequence continues at coordinate 72,163 of NZ_JBHWVO010000015.1, read as the reverse complement.
CGCCGCACCGAGACGTTCATCCGGTTCTCGACGGTCGCCGACTCGCTGGGCGGCGCCGACGCCGTACGGGACCCGAGGGGCTTCGCCCTCAAGTTCTATACGAGCGAGGGAAATTACGACCTCGTCGGCAACAACACCCCGGTGTTCTTCATCAAGGACCCGATCAAGTTCCCCGACTTCATCCACTCGCAGAAGCGCGACCCCTTCACGGGCCGTCAGGAGCCGGACAACGTCTGGGACTTCTGGGCGCATTCTCCCGAGGCGACGCATCAGATCACCTGGCTGATGGGTGACCGCGGCATCCCCGCTTCCTACCGCCACATGAACGGCTTCGGCTCCCACACCTACCAGTGGACCAACGCGGCGGGCGAGGCCTTCTTCGTGAAGTACCACTTCAAGACGAACCAGGGCGTACGCTCCCTCTCCGCCGACCAGGCCGCCGAGCTCGCCGGCAAGGACGCCGCCTCGCACCAGACGGATCTGCTCCAGGCCATCGAGCGCGGGGTCAACCCGTCGTGGACGCTGCACGTGCAGGTCATGCCGGCCGCGGAGGCCGCGGACTACCGCTTCAACCCGTTCGACGTCACCAAAGTGTGGCCGCACAGCGACTATCCGCTGCAGCGGGTGGGCCGCCTGGTGCTCGACCGCAATCCGGACAACGTGTTCGCCGAGGTCGAGCAGGCGGCGTTCTCCCCGAACAACTTCGTGCCGGGCATCGGCCCCTCCCCGGACAAGATGCTCCAGGGACGGCTCTTCGCCTACGCCGATGCGCACCGCTACCGGCTGGGCGTCAACCACACCCAGCTCCCGGTCAACGCACCGAAGGCGGCCGTCGCCGACAACTACGGCCGCGACGGACTGCATGCGACGCGCTACGGCTCGCGCCAGGACAAGAACTACGAGCCCAACTCGTACGCCGGTCCCGCGGAGACCGGCGCGGCCCTGGCCGCCCCGCTGGCCGTCCACGGCTGGACGGGAACGCACGAGGCACCCGCCCACACGAAGGACGACGACTTCTTCCAGGCGGGTGAGCTCTACCGGCTGATGGCGGCGGACGAGAAGGACCGCCTGATCGCCAACATCTCCGGCGGTCTCTCACAGGTCACCCGTGACGATGTGATCGAGAAGAACCTCGCCCACTTCCATGCCGCAGATGCCGAATACGGCACGCGCGTGGAGGAGGCAGTCCGCGCCCTGCGCGAGGACTGAGCCTCCCTCCCCAAGGGCCCTGCCCGTGCCGCACCGCCCGGATGAGGGGTCACGTGCGGCGCGGGCAGGACGAGGCCGCGGCGGCGGACGACGCCAGTGCGGTGGTGAAGGGCCCGGAAGGCCCGGCTTCTGACCTGAAGGAGCCGGGGCGCCCGGCCCGGTCACCGCCGCCGCGGCCCCTGTTGCCGGGGCGCGGTGCACGGCCGACTCCGTGCATCGCGCCCCTTTTTTGCTGCCTCCGGACGCATCATCTGAGTACGGGTACGGATGGATGCCGCCAACTGTGCGCCAACAATGGCCACATGACTAAGACGTGGGCGCCGCGCACCACATCCGGCGGGCGCGGCACCGTCAGATGCCTCCTCGGCCTCCTCCTCTTCCTCGCCGTCCCGGCCTGCTCCTCCGATCACCGCGCCACGAGCCCCGAAGAGGTACGCGAACGTGCGGCCGGCCCGCCGGCGCAGGAGGCTCGGAAGGCGGCCGAGGACTATCTCCGGACCACCGTGCGCGCATACGACAAGGACACCCCCCTTGTCCTCGGCCTGGTCAGGGTGAACGACAGGTGCATCGGCGGAGCGGCGAAGGAGTGGTTCTTCCAGACCGGCGACGACCGGTACAGGATCCGCTGCGACCTGCACATCACCGCTTACTACGGCGCCGACCCGCAGCAGATCGGTGACACCCTGGACGCCGTACTCACCGCCGGCGACCACGACGTCTCCGCGTCTCCCTCGGGCCCGATCCCGTTCGGTCACGACGACTACCGCGGACGCCTCGTCGACTACTACCGGGAACACGGCCCCAACCCGACGGGCCCGGACACCCCGGAACCGGCCCATCTCTTCGCCCCTCCGCAGACCCTGTCCTGGGACACCCTGCGCAGCAGCCCGAAGACGCTGGTCAATGAGTCGGGTCCGTGCACGGAGGACGATCCGCCAGTCACACGGTGCTTGCGCGAGCCGACATCGAGAACGGTCGCAGACCTGCGTCAGCAGCACGGAATGGTTTTCGAACTGGAAATGTCGGCCTCTGATTATTACCAGGTACTGAAGTGAGACCGCGCGCTTCAGGACTGATCTGGGCTTGGCTCCAGAGAGCCCCGCTCAGGGACGATACCTACGGCGTGCCGGAAAACCGGACCGTGACGAGGAGACCGCCGGCGGGGCGGGGGACGAGGTCGAGGGTCCCGCCGTGGGCGCGGACGATGCTGTGCACGATGGCCAGGCCGAGACCGACACCGGCGTGCTCGTCGGTGCGTACGCGTTCCGTTCCGCGCTGGAACGCTTCGGTGAGGGTCGGTACCAGTTCCGGTGGGAGCCGACGGCCCGTGTTCTCGACCCGCAGCACGCTCGTGTCGCCATGCGCCTCGGTGTGGACCGTCACGGTGCCGCCGGTGGGGAGGTTGTGGACGATGGCGTTCTGGACGAGGTTCGTCACCATCCGCAGCAGGAGCTCCGGGGAGCCGCTGGTCCGGGCCGCCCCGCCGGTGCCGTCGAGCGTGATCCGGCGCTGTTCGGCGAGGGGAAGCAGGGTTTCGGCGGCTTCTTCGGCGATGAGGGAGAGGTCGACGCTCTCCCGGGTGAAGGTTCCGCGGTCGCCGCGGCTGAGCAGCAGGAGGGCCTCGGTGAGATCGATCGCCCGCGTATTGACAGCGTGCAGGCGTTCGATGAGTTCGCCCCGGTCCCGCGTGGGGTCCTTGCGGGCGACGTCGAGGAGCGTCCGCGAGATCGCCAGCGGGGTGCGCAGTTCATGGGAGGCGTTCGCGGCGAACCTCTGCTGCTCGGCTACGTGGCACTCGAGTTGTTCGAGCATCGAGTCGAACGCGTCGGAGAGTTCACGGAATTCGTCGTGGCGGCCCTTCATGCGGATCCGGTGGGACAGCGACCCGTTCCCGGCGATCCGTGCCGCATCGGTGATCTGTGTGAGTGGTGCGAGCATCCGGCCGGCGAGGATCCATCCCCCCAGCAGACCGAACACGAGCAGGAAGACCATCGCCACGGCCGCGGCGGGGGCGAAGGTGTGCACAAGGAGGTAGCGGTTGGGCGAGATCCCGAGAAGTCCCTTGGAGTTGTCGGGTACGTAACGCAGCAGGAACACCCACACCACGGCCAGCAGGAGAGCGCCGGCGACGGCGAGGAATCCGGCATAGCTGAGGGTGAGTTTCAGTCGGGCGCTGAGCCCTGGGCGTCTATGCATGCGTACTGCCGGGGTCGGTGGTGCCCCTGCCGGGGGCGATGGTGCCCCTACCGGTGTCGATCCGGTAGCCGACGCCGGGCACCGTGGTGATGATCCATGGTTCGCCGAGCCGTTTGCGCAGTGCGGAGACGGTGATGCGCACGGCGTTGGTGAGGGGGTCGGCGTTCTCGTCCCAGGCCCGTTCCAACAGATCTTCGGAGCTGACGACTCCGCCCTCGGCGGCGACGAGGACTTCCAGCACGGCGAACTGCTTGCGGGTGAGCGCGACGTAGCGTCCGTCGCGGAAGACCTCGCGGCGGAAGGGGTCCAGCCGGAGGCCCGCGATCTCGCTGACCGGAGGGCGGGAGTGCGCGCGCCGGCGGTCGAGTGCCCGCAGCCGCAGGACGAGCTCCCGCAGATCGAACGGTTTGGTGAGGTAGTCGTCCGCGCCGAGCCCGAACCCGGAAGCCTTGTCGTCGATCCGGTCGGCAGCGGTGAGCATGAGGATCGGGGTGCCGCTGCCGGAGGCGACGATACGCCGGGCGACCTCGTCGCCTGAGGGGCCGGGGATGTCGCGGTCGAGGACCGCGAGGTCGTAGGAGTTGACGCTGAGCAGCTCCAGGGCGGAGTCGCCGTCACCGGCGATGTCGGCGGCGATCGCCTCCAGTCGCAGACCGTCACGGACGGCTTCGGCCAGGTAGGGCTCATCCTCCACGATCAGTACGCGCATGTCCGAAGCTTAAGCAGCACAACACATCGCCGACGTATGCCAAGGCGTGTGCACACCGGACACGCGACTCAGCCTGCCGGCACGGAGCGAGGCCGGTCCGACGTCGCTTCCGCCGTACTGCGCCACCAGCGGCGCGACGCCAGCGCGGCCAGCACGGCGCCGGCGGCGTTGACCAGTACGTCGTCCACGGAGGACACCCGGTCCAGCCGCAGGACGTACTGTGCGGTTTCGACCAGGACCGAGCAGCCCGCCCCGAGCGCCAGGATCCGCGGCACGGACGCCGACGCCGCGAACCGCATCGGGGCGAAGAACCCCAGTGCCGCGAAGATCAACAGGTTGCCGACGATCCCGAGCGGCCCCATCGTGACCAGGTCCCGCAGCGGCACCAGGCTCACCCGGGCGGGAACGGTGCCGGCCCCCGCGCCCGGCATCATGGTCATCCACAGGAACGGCACCGTCCCGTGGACCATGCCCACCTCGGCCAGCGACATCCGCCACGCCGATGTGACGCCGGCAGCACGCCGACGGCGCGCCAGTGCCCACGCGACCAGCGCGGCCGGCGGCAGCGCGACCAGGGTCATGAGCACCACACCGTTGAACGTGTCGAAGCAGCCGTGCCACCGCCCGGCCATGCACCTCGGAGCGGACATCAGGAGCGGCCCCCGCACGACGAACAGGGCGCTCGCCATGCCGAGGATCGCCAGGCCGGTGAGCACGATCCTGCGCGTGTGGCGGGGCGGTGCCGACAGGGATGCGGTGTGGTCCATGCCCCTATGGGAGACGAAGGGCTGTTGCGGTGGCGTATGCGATTTTCGATACGCCCGCGATACACGAAATGCCCGGCATCAAGGAACTGGCGCAAGCCGGAACGGAGACGGTCCCGCCGCCGGTGATCGCGCCGGCCATCCAGTGAAGTCGCCGTCACGGGACGGCCGGAGGCACGACACCGGCCCCGGGATTCGCCGACGGTGCCGGGAATCCCGGGGCCGAAGCTCCGGACGGGTGGCCGGGGGGTCAGGAAACCGTCAGCGCACGGATCGCCGTCGGCGCATGGCCCGGCTCCGTCGCCACGTCCTCGAACTCGTTGACCGACGCGATGTCCGTCCCGCTCATCGAGATGTTCGTGACGCGCTCCAGGATCGCCTCGACCACCACCGGCACCCGGAACTCCGCCGCCAGCTTCTTCGCCTCCTCGAAGGCGGGCAGCAACTGGTCCGGCTCGGTGACCCGGATCGCCTTGCAGCCGAGACCCTCGACGACCTTGACGTGGTCGACGCCGTAGACGCCCAGCTCCGGCGAGTTGATGTTCTCGAACTCCAGGTTGACCTGGAAGTCGATGTCGAAGTTGCGCTGGGCCTGGCGGATGAGCCCCAGGTAGGAGTTGTTCACCAGCACATGGACGTACGGGATGCGGTGCTGCGCACCGACGGCGAGCTCCTCCAGCATGAACTGGAAGTCGTAGTCACCGGAGAGCGCAACCACCGATCCGCCCGGGTCCGCCGTGGCGACGCCCAGCGCGGCCGGGATCGTCCAGCCCAGCGGACCGGCCTGGCCGCAGTTGATCCAGTGGCGCGGCCGGTAGACGTGCAGCATCTGCGCGCCCGCGATCTGGGAGAGGCCGATCGTCGTCACGTACCGGGTCTCGGGCCCGAAGGCCCTGTTCATCTCCTCGTACACCCGCTGCGGCTTCAGCGGCACGTTGTCGAAGTGTGTGCGGCGCTGCAGCGTGGCCCGCCGCTCCTGCGTGGAGGCCGCCCATGCCGACCTGTCCTTCAACTTGCCTGCGGCCTTCAGTTCGCGCGCCACCTCGACGAAGAGCTTCAGCGCGGCCCTGGCATCGGAGGCGATGCCGAGGTCCGGGGCGAAGATCTTGCCCAGCTGGGTGGGCTCGATGTCGACGTGGACGAACGTCCGGCCCCGTGTGTAGACGTCCAGCTTGCCGGTGTGGCGGTTGGCCCACCGGTTGCCGATGCCGAGGACGAAGTCGGACTCCAGGAAGTTCGCGTTGCCGTAGCGGTGCGAGGTCTGCAGGCCGACCATGCCCGCGTTGAGCTCGTGGTCGTCGGCGAGGATGCCCCAGCCCATCAGGGTCGGCACGACCGGAACGCCGGTCAGCTCGGCGAACTCCACCAGGAGTTCGGAGGCGTCCGCGTTGATGATCCCGCCGCCCGCGACGAGCAGCGGACGTTCGGAGGCGTTGAGCATCTCGACGGCCCGCTCGATCTGCTTGCGGGTCGCCGCGGGCTTGTGGACCGCCAGCGGCTCGTACAGCTCGGGGTCGAACTCGATCTCGGTGAGCTGCACATCGATCGGCAGGTCGATGAGCACCGGGCCGGGGCGGCCTGTGCGCATCAGATGGAAGGCGTGCTGGAAGACGCCCGGGACCTGGGCGGCCTCCAGGACGGTGGTCGCCGCCTTGGTCACCGGAGCCGCGATCGACGCGATGTCGACGGCCTGGAAGTCCTCCTTGTGGAGCACCGCAGTGGGGGCCTGGCCGGTGATGCAGAGGATCGGAACGGAGTCGGCGATGGCGGAGTAGAGACCGGTGATCATGTCGGTGCCGGCCGGACCCGACGTACCGATGCAGACACCGATGTTCCCGGCAGCGGCCCGGGTGTAGCCCTCGGCCATGTGGGAAGCGCCCTCGACATGGCGGGCGAGGGTGTGGTGCACCCCGCCGGATGCCTTGAGGGCCGCGTAGAACGGGTTGATCGCCGCACCCGGCACACCGAACGCGTTACTGACGCCTTCGCGCTTGAGGATCTCAACTGCCGCTCGGGCAGCGGTCATACGAGGCATTGAGTGCTCCTGCTCGGACCTGGTGGAGTCGGGCTCTGTCGCGCCACCTGAGAGCGCCAATTCCGTATTGCGGAAGTTTTATTCTGCTATTCGGAATCAATCTAAGCCGGGGCCGAACGGCCGTCAAGGGAAGACGCCGGGACGAACTGCGCCAAGCGCCTGCCCAGGACCTCGCTCCTGGTAGACGATGGGGGTACGGAGCGCAGTCGCCGCGGCAACGGCGGCAGGAGGGGGCAGATGGTGGAGTCCCTACCGGTGCACTGCCCGGTCTGCGACCGGGACCACGCGTACATGACGCCCGCCTATCCGTGCCCGTGCGGCTCCCCGACCACCCCGCCACTGATGCGCGGTGCACCGGTCGAGCCCATCACCCACCGCACCTGGAACGACGACTGGGTGAGCGTGCGCTGCACCACCTGCGGGCGGCGCGACCAGTGGCCGCACCCCGAGCTGTGCTGCCCCTGCGGCGCCGTGCTGCGGATACCCGTCCGCCCGGTGGCCTCGCCCGGCACGGCACCGTCAGCCGCGGCCCGGCAGGCCGGCCCCGCCCACATCCCGCTGCCCCGCACGGCCGCGCACCCGCGCCCGTCGTTCCGGCCGATGGTGATCCGTACCGCTCGCGACGCGGTGAGCGCCGCCGCGCTCTATCTGAAGTGGCTGGGCTTCAGCGGGGTCGTCCAGCCCGAGGTACGCCCCGGGTCCCGGATAGACCTCCGGGCAACGGGGCTCATCGCACAGGTCGACTCCACCACACGGCCGACCGCCCTGCGCGACGTCGAGTGCCTCTGGCTCAACGCACTCAACGCCTCGGCGTCCGGCGTGTTCTTCTCCCTGGCCGGCTATGCGGAGGACGCCCGCTCGCGCGCCGACGGCCTCGCCATCCCACTCTTCGTCATGGACCTCACGGGGGCACCGCGGCCGGTGAACAGCCCTGCGGACGAACTGATCAGCACCGGGCCCTGACCGCCCGTCATACTGGCCCCATGCGCATCCGTCCCGCCCGGCGCCCAGAACTCCCGCTGCTCCAGGACATCGAGCGTGCCGCGGGCGAGCCGTTCCGCACGATCGGCATGCCGGCCGTGGCCGACGACGAGCCTCCACCGCTCGCCCTGCTGGAGAACTACCGTCGCGGCGAGCGCTGCTGGGTGGCCGCGGACGAGGCCACGGACCTCCCGGTCGGCTATCTGATCGCCGACCGCGTCGACGGCGCGGCCCATATCGAGCAGATCTCCGTCGCCCCGGCAGCCGCCCGCCGGGGTGTCGGCCGCGCCCTCATCGACCATCTCACCGCGTGGGCCGAGGCCCAGGGACTGGCCGCACTCACGCTGACGACCTTCGCCGACGTTCCATGGAACGCGCCCTACTACACGCGCCTCGGTTTTCGGACACTGGCGGAGGACGAGCTCGATGACGGGCTCCGCGGGATCAGGTCGCAGGAAGCCGAACACGGCCTGGACCGCTGGCCGCGCGTGTGTATGCGCCGTGATCTCCCAACCGTTGCATCGAGATGATTTCGGTCACGTGTGCCCCGGGGGCCTCATATGTTCGGACTGTTGTCAGTATGGGGACGTAGAGTGAAGGCATGGTCTTAACTCCTCGGCTTTCACCGCACTCCACCCCTGTTTTCGCGACCCAGCCCACCCACCCGTCCGCCGTCGAGGCGAACGAGGCCATTCGCGCGCTCGTGGACGCCCGCGCGGGCCAGGACTGGTCGTCCGTGGAGTCGGCGACGTACGAGGTACTGCTGATCGAGTGGGCGGCCGCGACCCAGGGGATGAACTCCGACATCATCGAAGCCGCCTGACCCAGGGCCCCACCCGGCGCCGTGCGCTACGCGCCGTAGCTCTCCCGCAGTTCGATCTTCCGGACCTTCCCGCTGACCGTCATGGGGAAGCTCTCCAGAATCTGCAGCCGCCGCGGGATCTTGTAGTGCGCCAGCTGCTCACGGCAGTACGTCGTCACCTCGTCCAGCGTCGGCGGATCGGCCGGGTCGCGGGGGATGACGCAGGCCAGGATCTCCTCGCCGTACGTGGCGTCCGGCACCCCGACCACCTGGACATCGGCAATCTTCGGATGGCTGTAGAGGAACTCCTCGATCTCCCGCGGGTACACGTTCTCGCCGCCACGGATGATCATGTCCTTGATCCGGCCGACGATCTGGACGTATCCGTCCTCCCTCATCACCGCGAGATCCCCGGTATGCATCCAGCGCCCCGCGTCGATCACTTCCGCGGTCCGCTCCGGCTGGTCCCAGTAGCCGAGCATCACGCTGTACCCGCGGGTGCACAGCTCACCGGGCCCGCCGCGCGGCAGGGTCACGCCTGTCACCGGGTCGATCACCTTCACCTCCACATGCGGCAGCACCCGGCCGACCGTGCCGGTACGGCGATCCAGATCGTCGTCCCGGCGCGTCTGCGTGGAGACCGGCGAGGTCTCCGTCATCCCGTAACAGATGGACACCTCGTCCATGTGCATCTCGGCGACGACCCGCTTCATCACCTCGACCGGGCACGGCGATCCGGCCATGATCCCGGTGCGGAGCGAGGAGAGGTCGTAGGCGGCGAAGTCGGGGAGGTCCAGCTCCGCGATGAACATGGTGGGGACGCCGTAGAGCGAGGTACAGCGCTCCTGCTGGACGGTCGAGAGCACGGCGGCGGGCTCGAAGGACGGGGCGGGGATCACGATGCAGGCGCCGTGCGAGGTGATGCCCAGATTTCCCATGACCATGCCGAAACAGTGATAAAAGGGCACCGGAAGACACACCCGGTCCTCTTCGGTGTAGGCGACCATCTCCCCCACGGAATAGCCGTTGTTCAGGATGTTGTGGTGGGAGAGCGTGGCCCCCTTGGGGAACCCGGTGGTACCCGAGGTGTACTGGATGTTGATCGGGTCGTCGCAGGACAGCTCGGCTTCACGAAGCGCGAGTTGCTCGGCGGTGACGGCTGCCGACGCCACCGTCAGTGCGTCCCAGGTCGGGTCGCCGATGTAGTGGACGGCGCACAGGGCCGGGCAGTTGGCGCGGACCTGGCCGACAAGTGCGCGGTAGTCACTGGTGCGGTGGGCGAGCGAGGCGATCAGCAGGGAGATCCCGGCCTGGTTGAGCACGTACTCCAGCTCGTGTGCGCGGTAGGCCGGGTTGATGTTGACCATGACGGCACCGATACGGGCCGTCGCGTACTGGACGAGAACCCACTCCGGGCAGTTGACCGCCCAGATGCCGACACGGTCGCCCTTGGCAACCCCGGATGCCATCAGTCCGCGGGCCAGCTCCCGGACGGCGGCGCCGAATTCCGCGTACGTCCAGCGACGCCCGGACACCACATCGACCAGGGCCTCGCGCTCCGGGAACGCTTCGATCGCCCGGTCGAGGTTGCGCCCGATGGTGTCGCCGAGCAGTGCGGTGCTGCCGGTGCCGTGCGCGTAGGACAGCTCGCTCATCGCAGGTCCCCCTCGTCGAACTCGGTGCCCTTGCCCTGGGCCGTGCGCTCCCGCAGCTCGATCCGGCGGATCTTGCCGGAGACGGTCTTGGGCAGCTCGGCGAACTCCAGCCGGCGGATGCGCTTGTACGGGGCGAGGACCGCCCGGGAGTGCTCGAACAGCACCTTCGCCGTTTCGGGGCCGGGCTCCCAGCCCTCCGCGAGCACGACGTACGCCTTCGGCACGGCGAGGCGCACGGGGTCGGGCGCGGGCACGACCGCGGCCTCGGCCACCGCTTCGTGCTCCAGCAGGGCGCTCTCCAGCTCGAACGGCGAGATCTTGTAGTCGGAGGCCTTGAACACGTCGTCGGCGCGGCCCACATACGTGATGTACCCGTCCGCGTCCCGGGCGCCGATGTCTCCGGTGCGGTAGTAGCCGCCCGCCATGGCCTCGGCCGTACGCTCGGGGTCGCCGTGGTAGCCGGTCATCAGGCCGACCGGGGCTGTCGACAGATCGAGGGCGATCTCACCCTCCGACGCACCCGCCTCCCCCGAGACCGGGTCGAGCAGCTCGACCTTGAAGCCGGGGCTGGGGCGCCCCATCGAGCCGGTCTTCAGCAGCTGGCCCGGTGTGTTGGCCACCTGGACCGCGGTCTCCGTCTGGCCGAAGCCGTCCCGGATGGTGACGCCCCACGCGCGCCTGACCGTCTCGATGACCTCGGGGTTGAGCGGCTCGCCGGCCGCGACGACCTCCCGCGGCGGCGTCTTCAGCTGCGCGAGGTCGGCCTGGATGAGCATCCGCCAGACGGTCGGCGGCGCGCAGAAGCTGGTCACCGCGGAGCGGTCCATCTCCGCCATCAGCCGGACCGGGTCGAAGCGTGTGTAGTTGAAGATGAAGACGGTGGCCTCGGCGCTCCACGGTGCGAAGAGGTTCGACCAGGCGTGCTTGGCCCAGCCGGGTGAGGAGATGTTGAGGTGCACATCGCCGGGCTTGAGGCCGATCCAGTACATCGTCGACAAGTGGCCGACCGGGTAGGAGACATGGGTGTGCTCGACCAGCTTGGGGCGCGCTGTCGTACCGGAGGTGAAGTACAGCATCAGCGGTTCGTCGGCGTCGGTCTCGCGGTCGGCCGTGAAGGTGTCGGGCGCCTCGTCGGCCCCGCTGTAGGAGAGCCAGCCCGCCACGTCCCCGCCGACGGTGATCCGGGTGTAGTCGCCGGGCACCTCGTCGAACTTCTGCGCGTCCGCCGCCCGAACGAGCACGTGACGGACCTTGCCGCGCTCGACCCGGTCGCGCAGATCGACGGGGCCGAGCAGCGGGGTGGCGGGGATGACGACGGCACGCAGCTTCATCGCGGCGAGGGCGGTCTCCCACAGCTCGGTCTGGTTGCCGAGCATCACCAGGATCCGGTCACCCTCCCGTACCCCCTGGGCACGCAGCCAGTTCGCGGCCCGGTTGGAGCGGGCGGCCATCCGGGCGAAGGACACCTCGGTGCGCCCGCCGTCCTCCTCCACGATGTGCAGAGCGGTGCGGTCGTTGTTCTCGGCGATGACGTCGAACCAGTCCAGCGCCCAGTTGAAGCAGGCCGGCCTGGGCCAGTCGAAGCCGGCGTAGGCCTTCGCATAGTCCTCGCGGTGTTCCAGCAGAAAGTCCCGAGCGGCCCGGAACGTCTCTGTGGCGCTGGCTGCCGGCATGTGCCCTCCTCATTGCGGACGCGTCCCTTAACATCATGTAAACAGTGACCCGGATCTCACTACCCCCGAACGGGGCTGGTGCGGGTACGACCCTCATGGGGCGGAGAGGCATCGGCATGCCACAACCGGCTGAGGCGACGGAGATGCAGGCGGCTCTGCTGAGGCTGCGCCGCACGAGCGGGCTGCCGGTGGTCTTCGGCGGGCTGCTGTCCGACGCGCGCCACGCGCGGATCGCCGAGCTGAACGGTGCGCAGACCGGTGCGTTGCGCGGGCTCGTCATCTCCGCGGGCAGTGGGCTCGGCGGCAAGGCGATCGCCCTGTCGCGGCCGTGCGCGGTGACCGACTACGCCTCCTCGCGCCACATCAGCCACGAGTACGACACGGCTGTCGCCGCGGAGGGTCTGCGTTCGGTCGTCGCGGTACCCGTCGTCGTTCGCCGCAAGGTGCGGGGCGTGCTGTACGGGGCGCTGCGCGAGGCGCTCACGCTCGGGGACCGCACGTTCGACGCAGCTGTGTCGGCGGCCCGTGATGTGGAGCAGGCGCTGGCCGTGCGGGACGAGGTGCAGCAGCTCCTGGCGACCACCCGGGAGCAGGTATCCGGTCCGCTTGCGGATCCCGGCACCTGGGAGGACGTCCGCGAGGCGCACCGCGAGCTCCGTGCCCTGGCGCCGAAGATCGTCGACCCGGCCCTGCGCGAGGAGCTGCTCGCGGTCTGCGGGCGGCTCGCCTCGGCTGCGGGGGCGGGCCGGTCCCCCACAGCCCGGCAGGTGAGGCTGGCGCCGCGCGAGATGGATGTGATCACCTGTGTGGCGTCAGGGGCGACGAACGCGGCGGCGGCCGAGAGGCTGGGACTGCGGCCGGAGACCGTGAAGGGCTATCTGCGCTCAGCGATGCGGAAGCTGGGGGCGCACACCCGGCTGGAGGCGGTGGTGGCCGCGCGCCGGGCGGGGCTGCTGCCGTGACGATCCTGGCGAACCGAAAGGCTCTGCACGTATGGTGACTGTCGATCAGTATCTGGCCTTTGCCGCGATGTCCCTGCTGGTGATCGTGATTCCGGGGCCGAGCGTGCTGTTCGTGATCGGCCGGGCGCTGGCCCACGGACGTCGTACGGCGCTGGCGACGGTGCTGGGCAATGTCGCCGGTTCGTACGTGCTGGTGGTGGCGGTCGCGCTGGGAATCGGTTCGCTGGTCGAGCGGTCGTTGCTGTTCTTCCTGGCGGTCAAGCTGGCGGGCGCCGCGTATCTCGTCTTCCTGGGCGTGCAGGCGTTCCGGCACCGCAAGGAGATGAGCCTGACGGCGGTCGCGGGGTCCGGGCAGCCCGCGCGCGGTGATCTGCGGACCGTGGCGGACGGGGTGGTCGTCGGCGTCACCAATCCCAAGGGCATCGTCTTCTTCGCCGCGGTCCTGCCCCAGTTCGTGGATCACTCGGCGGGACATCTGCCGGCTCAGATGCTTCTTCTGGGACTGGTCCCGATCGCGATCGGGACCGTCACGGACACGCTGTGGGGGCTGGGCGCGTCCGCTGCCCGGACCTGGTTCGCCGGGTCGGACCGCCGGCTGTCGATGATCGGCGGTGCGGGTGGGTTCGCGATGATCGGGCTGGGTGTGACGGTGGCGGCCACAGGTCGTGCCGACTGAGTTCCGTCAGTCGCCGAAGTCGATGAACGGGGCGAACCGGACGTCGTACGCGGTCGCCTTGGACATCACCGACATCATCCGTACGGCTTCCTCCGTGATCTCGTCGCAGGTCGCCCTGCCGAGCTCGGCAAAGAGCTGAACGGTCACTGCGGCGGTGTCCTCGACCTGGTCCAGGCGCCAGATCCCGGCCAGGAACCCGTCGGCCAGGAGGGATCCGTACACCTGGTTGCCCACCCCGTTGCGACCCTTGTACGCGGCCGGGATGATCCGTGTCCGGTCGGCGTGGCCGAGCAGCACGTTGTCGAACTCCGGCAGGAAGCGCGGCGGGGCCGGGAGGTCGGGGCCGGGACGTGGGGCGTCCGGCAGGTCGAAGAGCTCGACGCCGTGTTCGTCGCGGAAGGTGACGAGCTGGGGCCGCAGCCGTTCGAACACCTCGCGCAGCCGGGTGAGTCCCGCCCACATCTGCATGTCCATCACCGAAGCGGGCCCGAAGGCACCGAGGTACCGCAGGACGGTCCCGTCGGGCGCGGGTGTCGGCTCCGACGGTCTGTCGAGCCAGCGCTCGACGGTCGTCAGTGCGACCTGTCCGCTGCGCCCCCAGAGGCCGCGCGGGGTGACCTGGACCAGCGGGAGCAGGCAACGGGCCGCGGCCGACAGGGCCTGCGGATCGGCGTCCGGCCAGTGGGGCACGAGCTCCTGGCGGAGCTCCTTCATCGTGCGGGGCCGCTCCTGCACGAACTCCTTGCTGAGGGAGGCGAGCCGGTCGAGATCGACACCGGTGAGCCTGCTCCGGAACACCTTCAGCTCCCGGTCGCGCGCCGCCTGGACCAGTGGCCGCAGGGTCAGGGCGTCCTCGGCGGTGTGGGTGTGGATGGTGGAGCGCAGGGTGACGATCCTGACCACTTCGCGGGACTCCATGAGCGCGGAGAGCTCGGCGGGGTGGAAGCCTTCGAGCCGGGCGAAGAGCTGGTAGTACGGCGGTTTGGTGTTCTGCGCCTGCAGACCCAGGAGACGGGTGACGGCGTCCTTCGCCGGCAGTACCGCACGCCGGAGCAGCAACTGGCGTTCCAGCGTTGCCCGGTTGAGCGCGCGGGCGGAGAGCACAGGAGCATTCTTCGCGACCATGGACCGCACGCTACGCGGCAGGGTGTGCACCGGCGCTCGAATCCGACACTCGTACCGGACGGCGGCACCACCCGGACCGGGTGCCGTACGCCTCATGATGGTGCCCGTGATCAGTGTCCTCTTCGCCGTTCTGACGGCACTCAGCAACGGTGCCGCCTCGGTCCTCCAGCGCCGCGCCGCCCTGAACGTGCCCGACAGCGAGGCCATGCGTCTGTCGCTGATAGGGCATCTGCTGCGCCAGAAGGTGTGGCTGTGCGGGATCGGACTGGTGATCGTCGCCGCGGTCTGCCAGGCGGTGGCGCTGGCCACCGGGCCGATCGCCGTGGTCCAGCCGATCTTCGTGATCGAGCTGCCCGCGACCCTGCTGCTCGCCGGGGTGGTCATGCGGGTCCGGGTGCCGCGGACCGTCTGGTACGGGGTGGCCGCCGTGACGCTCGGGCTGGCCGTCGGCATGGCTGCCGCCGCACCGGTCGGCGGCAGCGACAGCGTGCCGGGCGAGGACTGGATCCCCGCCCTGGTGGTCACAGGGCTGTTCGAGGCCGCGCTGATCGCCGCCGCGCTCGGCACCCACGGTAACGCGAGGGCCGCGTTGCTGGGCCTGGCCGCGGCCTGCGGGTACGCGCTGACGGCGGCGCTGATGAAGGACGCCATGGCGCAGCTGGACGAGGGGGGTGTGACCGCCCTGCTGACGGCCTGGCAGCTGTACGCCACGGCGGCGGCCGGTGTGGGGGCGCTGTTCCTCCTCCAGAACGCGCTGCACGCCGGCAGCCTGGCGGCGGTACAGCCGATGCTGACGCTCGGGGATGCGCTGATCAGCATCACGTACGGCGTGACGTTGTTCGGCGAGGTCCTGCGCACCGGCTGGTGGCTGCTGCCGCAGCTGGCCGGGGCAGCCCTGATCGCCGTGGGCTGTGTGGTGCTGGCCCGTTCCCCGCTGGCCGCGGGGAACACCGCCCCCGCGCCGCGGGCGACGTGACGCGGGTCAGGGGCGCCCCCGGGCCGGTACCTCCTCGCCGGGCGGCACCGGGCCGGGCGGGGTGCCGTCGCCGAACGGGCGGCCGCCCAGCTGCTCCCGGTGGTGCGGGGTCAGCCAGCCGGACAGATCGGGGCCGAGCGGCACGATGCCCGTCGGGTTGATGCCCGTGTGCACGCGGTAGTAGTGCTGCTTGATGTGGTCGAAGTCGACCGTGTCGCCGAAGCCCGGGGTCTGGTAGAGGTCGCGGACGTACGCCCACAGGACGGGGTCCTCGGCCAGCTTCGCGCGGTTGCACTTGAAGTGGCCGTGGTAGACGGCGTCGAACCGCACCAGGGTGGTGAAGAGCCGGATGTCCGCCTCGGTGAGGGTGTCTCCGACGAGGTAGCGGCGGCCGGCGAGCCGCTCCGAGACATGGTCCAGCCGGCCGAACACATCGGCGTACGCGGCCTCGTACGCGCTCTGGCCGTCGGCGAATCCGGCCCGGTAGACGCCGTTGTTGACGTCGCGGTAGATGCCCTCCATCACCTCGTCGATCTCCTCCCTCAGCGGTTCTGGGTAGAGGTCGGGGGCGCCGGGGCGGTGCAGGGCCGTCCACTCGGTGGCCAGGTCCAGTGTGATCCGCTGGTAGTCGTTGGTGACGAGCCGGCCGCTCGGTACGTCGACGATCGCGGGGACGCTGACCCCGCCGGGGTAGCCGTGCTCCCTCGCGTCGTACGCCTCGCTCAGGTAGCGGATGCCGAGCACCGGATCGCGGCCGCCCTCGTCCAGGGTGAAGCGCCAACTGCGGTCGTCCTGGATGGGGTCGGCGACGGCCAGCGAGAGGGCGCTCTCCAGTCCGAGCAGCCGCCGGGAGACGAGTGCGCGACTGGCCCAGGGGCAGGCCCGGCTGACGACCAGCCGGTAGCGGCCCGACTCGACGGGCCAGCCGTCACGGCCGTCGGCGGTGATGCGGTCGGCGAAGTGGCTGCGCGACCGCTTGAAGGGCTTGTGGCCGTACGACATGTTCCCGCCCGGCCCTGCTTCCTCGTCGCTCATCGTGTTCCCCTCTGCGGGTCGAGTGCTTCGGATGTCTCCTGACGTCTTCTTCCCCGGCGGCCCGCCCCCACGTCGGCCAGGGCCACGATCAGCGCGACCAGGACGAATGCGATGGAGACGACGAGCCCGCGGTCGTACGCGTCCGCCCAGCCGTCGGGACCCAGCTGGGCGAAGAAGACCGAGCCCACTGCGGCGATCCCGATGGCCGATCCGACCCGCTGGCTGGTCTGGAGGGTGCCCCCGGCGCTGCCCGCGTTGTGCACCGGCACCTGGGAGAGGGTCAGGGTCTGGTTGGGGGCGATGACGAGTCCGCTGCCGAGTCCGGCCAGCAGCAGGGGCGCCGCCATCGCCAGTCCGGCGCCGCGGCCGGGCACCAGGTGTGCGGCCAGTGCGGTGAGGCCGAGGCCGACGGACACCATGGTCAGTCCGACGACGATCAGGGGCCGGCCGAACCGGCCGACGAGCCGGCCGCCGATGGTCGCCGCGCCACCCGCGCCCAGTGCGAACGGGGTGATCGCGAGGCCCGCCTCCAGTGCGCTGTAGTCCAGGCCCGACTGCAGATACAGCGTGCTGATGAAGAAGATCGAGGTGAAGCCCGCGAAGTACAGCAGGATCATCAGACAGCCCAGCCAGAAGGACCGGAGCCGGAAGAGCGAGAGGTCCACCACCGGCTGGAAGCCCTTCCTCGCACAGCGGGACTCCCAGCCGACGAAGGCGGTCAGCAGGACCAGGGCGAGAACGACGAGCAGCCATTTCCCGTTTCCCGGCCACTGCTGGGCCTGGACGAACGGCAGGAGCAGGGCCAGCACCCCCGCGCCGAGCAGCAGCACCCCGACCGGGTCCAGGTCGCGCGGCCCGACCCGCCCCGCGGACGGGGTGTCCGGGAGGAGCCGGTGGGCGAGCAGGAGGCAGACGGCTCCGATCGGCAGGTTGACGTAGAACACCCAGCGCCAGCCCTCCTCCGCCCCTGCCCCCTGGATCAGCAGCCCGCCCAGGAGCGGGCCGACGGCGGTGGAGATACCGACGACGGTGCCGAACATGCCGAAGGCCCGGCCCCGCTCGCGGCCCGAGAACATCTGCTGGATCAGGGCGGAGATCTGCGGCGAGAGCAGCCCGCCCGCCGCGCCCTGGAGCAGCCGGGCGATGACGAGCCAGAGGCTGGACTGGGCGGCCCCGCAGGCCGCGGAGGCCAGGGTGAACAGGGTGAGGCCCCACATGAACATCGTGCGCCGCCCCCGGGCGTCGCCGAGCCGTCCGCCGGGGATGAGGACGAGCCCGAATGCGAGCGCATAGCCGGACAGCACCCACTGGAGGTCGGACTCCGGGGTGTGGAGGCCCTCCTTGATGGACGGCAGCGCCACGTTGACGATGGACACGTCGAGGAGCGTCATGAAGCCCGCCACCAGGCAGACGGCGAGGGCGCGCCAGCGACGGGGATCGGAAGGTCCGGGACGAGAGCCAGGGTCCCGGTGCACCACGCTCTCTGCCATGGTCCGCACCCTAGGCCGCGGCCCCTGATTCCGGCGGACCCGTCGTTGGGGTCCGGCGTGTTCCGCCCTACCGGGGGTACTCGCGGGACATGACTGTCGCAAAAACGAGTGTTCTGGTCCTGGACTGTGCCGAGCCCATGGACCTCGCCGGGTTCTATGCGGCTCTGCTGGACGCCGAGACGCGGGTCGGAAGCGATCCGGACTTCGTGGAGATCGTCGGCAACCCGGGTGTGCACCTGGCCGTCCGCCGCGACCACGGCTACGCGCCGCCCAGCTGGCCCCGCCCCGAGGACTCCCAGCAGGCGCACCTGCGCATCCTGGTCGACGAGGGGGACATGGACGAGGCCGAGCGCGAGGCGATAGGCCTCGGCGCCCGGCCGGTGGACACGAAGGACAGCAACAGCGGCCCGCGCGATGTCCGCGTCTATACGGATCCGGCCGGGCACTCCTTCTCCCTGGCCGTCTACCCCTCCTTCAGCCCCGAACGGCGTCGCAGCGTCGGCTCGGTGAGCACGGACGGGGTGTAACCGGAGTCGCGCGCCGACAGGTTGGTGCCGGGCGGGACGATCTCGTCGATCCGGTCGAGGACGTCCCGGCTCAGCCTGAGCTTGTCCGCACCCAGCTGGCTGTCCAGCTGCTCGAAGGTGCGCGGGCCGATGATCGCCGAGGTGACGGCCGGGTGTTCCAGGACGAAGGCCAGGGCGAGCTGTACGAGGGTGAGTCCGGCCTCTTCGGCGAGCTCGGCCAGGGCTTCGGTGGCGGCCAGCTTGGCGGCGTTCTCCGGTGCGGTGATGTCGAAGCGGGCGGCCTGGCGAGCGGCACGGCTGGAGTCGGGCTGCCCGGCTCCCGTGCGGTAGCGGCCGGAGAGCCAGCCGCCGGCCAGCGGGCTCCAGGACAGCACCCCGAGTCCGTACCGCTGGACGACCGGCAGCACCTCCCGCTCGATGCCGCGGGCGAGCAATGAGTAGGGGGGCTGCTCGGCGACCACGCGTTCGCGGCCCCGGCGCTCGGCGAGCCACTGGCCCTCGACGATCGCGGAGGGTTCGAAGGTGGAGGTGCCGATGTAGCGGATCTTGCCCTGGTGGACCAGGTCGGAGAGCGCCCCGAGGGTCTCGTCGAAGTCCGTGTCCGGCTCGGGGCGGTGCACCTGGTAGAGGTCGATCCAGTCGGTGCCGAGCCGGCGCAGGCTGTTCTCGACTTCGCGAATAATCCAACGACGGCTGTTGCCACGCTGGTTGGGGTCGTCGCCGAGGCTGCCGTGGAACTTGGTGGCGAGCACCACGTTGTCGCGCCGGCCGCCGGCCAGGGCCTTGCCCACGATGGTTTCGGACTCACCGGCGGAGTACACGTCGGCGGTGTCGACGAAGTTGATGCCCGAGTCCAGGGCGTGGTGGATGATCCGGACGCTGTCGTCGTGGTCGGTGTTGCCACGGGCGCCGAACATCATGGTTCCCAGGGCCAGCGGGCTGACCTTGACGCCGGTGCGTCCGAGGGTGCGGTACTCAGTCATCCTGCGTTCTCCTTGACGAGTTCATCGGTGGTGAGGTGATCGGCCGGTGCGGGGTTCCCGGTCTGGCGGAACGCTTCCCAGAGGCGGTGGTAGGCACCGCGCGCGGCGAGCAGTTCGGTGTGTGTGCCCGACTCGACGACGGTTCCGGCGTCGAGAACGACGACCCGGTCGGCCCGGGCGGCGGTCGTCAGCCGGTGGGCGACGACCACGGTGGTCCGCCGCCTGGCCAGTGCCTCCGTCGCCGCCACGACGCGGCGCTCGGTAGCCAGGTCCAGCGAGGCGGTCGCCTCGTCGAGCAGCAGGATGTCGGGGTCGACGAGCTCGGCGCGGGCCAGCGCGAGGAGTTGACGCTGGCCGGCGGACAGGCCCCGGCCCCGCTCCCCCACCGGCTGGAGGTAGCCGAGCCGCAGTCCGGCGACCATCTCGTGCGCACCGACCGCGCGGGCCGCCGCCTCCACCTCGGCGTCGCCGGCATCCGGGCGCCCGTAGGCGATGGCGTCGCGGACGGTGCCGCTGAAGAGGTGGGCCTCCTGCGGGACGATGCCGAGCCTGCGGCGGAAGCCGGGAAGGTCGAGGTCGCGCAGGTCCTGGCCGTCGACCCGGACCGTACCGGCCGTCGGGTCGTAGAACCGGGCGAGGAGTTTGACGACGGTCGACTTCCCGGCGCCGGTGGCACCGACCAGGGCGACTCTCTCGCCGGGGGCGATGCGCAGTGAGAGTCCGTGCAGCACCTCCTGGCCGCCGCCGCCCGCGTATCCGAAGGAGACCCCGTCGAATTCGACGTCCCCGCGCAGTGCCCGGACGGGCCGGGGGCTCTCGGCGGGCGGAGTGCCGGCCGGGGTCCGCATCAGGCTGCGGAGCCTGCCGAGGCCGATGACGGCCTGCTGATAGCCGTCGAACACCTGGGAGAGCTGCTGGATCGGTGAGAAGAACAACTCGACGTAGAGCAGGAACGCGATGAGGGTCCCCGGGCTCAGCTCACCTGCCCTGACCTGTCCTGCGCCGATCACGAGCACGGCAGCGGTGGAGAGGGTGCCGAGGAATTCGACGAACGGGAAGAAGGTGCCCATGTAGCGCTGGGCGCGCAGTCTCGAGGTGCGGAAGGACCAGGCCAGCTCGGCGAAGTCCTGTGCGTTGCGCCGTTCGCGTCCGAAGGCCTGGGTGACGCGGATGGCGGTGACGTTCTCCTGGAGAAAGGCGTTGACGGCGCTGATGCGCTCCCTGGCCTCCCGGTAGACGGGTACGGAGTGATGGCGGAACAGTGCGGTCGCACCGATCAGTACGGGCAGCGCGACGAGCAGGACGACTGCCAGGCCCGCGTCGATGACGAGGAGCGCGACGAGGACTCCGAGGATGGTGAGCAGACTGACCACGGCGGTGATCAGCCCGGTCTGCAGGAAGTTCGACAGGGCGTCCACGTCGGTGGTCATCCTGGTCATGATCCGGCCGCCGAGCTCCCGCTCGTAGTAGTCGAGGCCGAGCCGCTGGAGCTGCGCGAAGGTCTTCACACGAAGGGTGTAGAGGAGGCGTTCACCGGTGCGCCCTGTCGTACGGACCTGGGCCACTCCGATCAGCCAGTTCACGGCCACCACGAGCGCGGCCGCCGCCGCGGCGGCCAGCAGGACTCCTCCGGCCTGGCGTGCCACGCCGTGGTCCACTCCGTGCCGTACGAGGACGGGCACCGCGATCTGTGCGGCGGCATCCAGGGCGACGAGGAGCAGTCCCAGCAGCAGCGGCAGCCGGAAGGGCCGCAGCAGGGTGCCCAGGTGGAAGTCGGGGTCGGCGGCGACGGCCTGCGCGGTGGGGACCTTCGGGTCGGCTGCGGGCAGCGGCAGCCTGGCGAGGCCCGCCATCAGTTCGGCGCTCGGCGGGGCGGAGCCGAGCACCCCGCCGCCGGGTCCGCCCCGGCCGGGTCCTGAGGTGGCCGCCGCCTCGGCGAGGGCCTGGGCGGCCCGGACCGCGGTGCCTTCCTCCGTGGCGGTGTCGGCGCTTTCGGCACGGTGCCACAGATGTGCGGTGACCCCGGCGGCCGGAGGGACCGCGGTAGCGGCGGCCGCCTGCTCCGCGGCCTGCGGACTCTCGGCGCTGGACAGCAGGGTACGGAACAGGGCCGATCGCGAGCGGAGTTCGTCCAGGGTGCCGGTGTCCGTGATCCGGCCGCCGTCCAGCACGGCGATCCGGTCGGCGAGCTCCAGGGTCGATCTGCGGTGCGCGACGATCAGGGTGGTGCGGCGGCGGGTGGCCTCGTGGAGGCCTGCGTGGATCTCGGCCTCGACCCGCGCGTCGATGGCCGAGGTGGCGTCGTCGAGTACGAGTACGGCGGGGTCGCCGACCAGGGCGCGGGCCAGGGCGAGGCGCTGGCGCTGGCCGCCGGAGAGGGTGAGCCCCTGTTCACCCACGACGGTGTCGTAGCCGTGGGGCAGCCGCTCGATGAACTCGTCGGCGCGGGCGATCGCGGCGGCCCGGCGGATCTGCTCGTCCGTGGCGTCCGGGATGCCGTACGCGATGTTGGCGCGCACGGTGTCCGAGAGCAGCAGGCTCTCCTCGAAGACGAAGCCGATACGGGAGCGCAGCGAGGCCAGGGTCAGTTCGGTGACGTCGGTGCCGTCCACCCGTACGGAACCGGACGGCACATCGTAGAACCGGGGCAGCAGGGCGGCCGCGGTGGATTTCCCGGAGCCGGCGGAGCCGATCAGGGCGAGGGTCTCGCCCGGTTTCACATCGAGGGTGAAGCCGTCCAGCAGCGGGGCGCCGTCCCCGTAGCCGAACGTGACGTCCTGCCAGGAGAGGGCCGGTGGCCGGTCGGGGAGGTCGCGGGCACCGGGTGCGTCGGTGATCACCGGTGCTTCGTCGACGACCTCCAGTACGCGTTCGGCACCGGCTCGTGCCTGCTGCCAGACGGTGAGCAGCGTCGCGACCTGGCGTACGGGGGTGACGAAGGAGCCGAGATACGTGGTGAAGGCGAGGAAGGTGCCCAGCGAGATCCGGCCGTGGAGGGCCATCCAGCCGCCGAGGGCTAGCACGGCGACCTGGCCGAGTGCGGGCACCGCCTGGAGCGCGGGGTTGTAGCGGCTGGTGAAGCGGACGACCCGCAGGCGTGAGGCGAACAGGGTGCGGGCACGCTCCTCCAGGCCGTTCAGTTCCCGCGTCTCCTGGCCGAAACCCTTGACCACGCGGACACCGGTGACGGTGGCCTCCACGGAGGAGGCCACTTCGGCGGCCTCCTGCTGGGCGTGCCAGTTGGCGGGGAACAGGTCGCGGCGGCTGCGCAGGGCGATGAGGTAGAGCAGAGGTCCGACGACCAGGGCGACGACGGTCAGCAGCGGCGAGAGCAGCGCCATGAAGAGCACGGAGCAGAGGAACATCAGGACGTTGCCCGTGAGGTTGGGCAGGAACTGAAGGAGCGTCTGGATCAGGGTGATGTCGGAGATGGACCGGCTGACGACCTGTCCGGTGCGCAGATCGTCCTGCTGGGCGCCGCCGAGCCGCAGCAGTGCGGCGAAGGCGTCGTTGCGCAGGTCGTACTGCACCCCGAGGGAGAGCCGGCCGGAGCGGTAGCGGCGGGTGAAGCTCGCCGCGAAGCGGATCGCGCCGAGGCCGGCGAGCAGGAGGGTCCAGGGAAGGAGCGATCCGGTGGTGCCCCCTGCCACCCCGTCCACGACATGGCGCAGGACGAGGGGCAGGGTGGCGGTGGCGACGGCGGCCACCAGGGCCGCCGCGAACGCGAGCAGCAGGTCGGTGCGGTGGCGCAGGCAGTACCCCAGCAGCCGCCGCGCCCAGCCGGGCGGCGGCTGCGGGGACGTGCCGGTCCGCGGAGGCGTTTCGCTCTGCGGCGCGGACGTTTCCGGGCAGTACCCCAGCAGCCGCCGCGCCCAGCCGGGCGGCGGCTGCGGGGACGTGCCGGTCCGCGGAGGCGTTTCGCTCTGCGGCGCGGACGTTTCGGTCTGCGGCGACGGACAGTCGGTCACCGGGCCGCCGCCGCGAGGCCGATACCGGTGTGGCCCTCGGAGGTGTCGACGGTGTCGAACAGCCGGTTGGCGGGCCGCGGCAGGCCGTAGTGCTCGCGCAGGGTGGCGCCGGTGTACTCGGTGCGGAACAGGCCCCGCTCCTGGAGGATGGGGACGACCCGGTCCACGAAGACCTCCAGACCGGAGGGGAGCACGGCGGGCATGATGTTGAAGCCGTCGGCCGCCCCGCTGTCGTACCAGTGCTCGATGGTGTCCGCGACCTGCTCGGCGGTTCCGGCGAAGGTACGGTGACCGCGCCCGCCGCCCAGCCGTCCGATGAGCTGACGCACAGTCAGCCTCTCGCGCCTGGCGAGCTCCACGATGAGCGTGTAGCGGCTCTTGGCTCCCTCGATCTCGTCCTCGTCGGGAAGGCCGTCCGGCAGCTCCTTGTCGAGGTGCAGCTCGGCAGGATCGAGCTTCAGCGTTCTGGCCAGCTGGCGCTTGGCGTACTCCGGGACGATGAGCCGGTCGAGTTCGGCGTCCAGTTCCAGCGCCTCGGCCTCGGTGTCACCGATGACCGGGACGATGCCGGGAAGGATCTTGATGCCGTCAGGATTGCGGCCCAGCGCCTCGGTACGCTGCTTGACGTCCTTGTAGAAGGCGATGCCCTCCTCGAGGGTCTGCTGCGCGGTGAACACCGCCTCCGCGTAGCGGGCCGCGAAGTCCTTGCCGTCCTCGCTGGAACCCGCCTGCACGAGCAACGGGTATCCCTGCGGGGGCCGTTCGACGTTGAGAGGGCCGTTGACCCGGAAGAACTCGCCGGTGTGACCGATGCTGCGCACCCGGTCGGCCAGGGCATGGACCCCGGCCTCCTTGTCGGCCACGACCGCGTCGTCCGCCCAGCTGTCCCAGAGCTTCGTGGACACCTCGACGAACTCGACGGCGCGCCGGTAGCGGTCGCGGTGCAGGGGCGTGTCGTCAAGACCGAAGTTGCGCGCCGCGTCGGCACCGGCGGTGGTGACGATGTTCCAGCCGGCCCGGCCGCCGGAGATGTGGTCCAGCGAGGCGAAGCGGCGGGCCAGGTTGTACGGCTCGTTGTAGCTGGTGGAGGCGGTGGCGATCAGGCCGATGTGCTCGGTGACCCCGGCGAGGGCGGTGAGCAGGACGGTGGGTTCCAGCTTGGCGGCGGGCCGCCGGCCGGGGTCGCCCATCAGGACGGGGCCGTCGGCGAGGAACAGCGAGTCCAGGAGCCCGCGTTCGGCGATGCGGGCCAGGTTCTTGTAGTGCTCCAGGTCGGAGTTGGCTGCGGCATGGCTCTCGGGGAGCCGCCAGGACGCCTCGTGGTGGCCGGTGGACATCAGGAAGGCGTTCAGATGGAGCTGCTTGCGCGGCATGGTGTCTTCTCCTCGGGGATTCAGTTCGTGAGCTGGGGCTGTGCCACGCCGAGGGCGGCGAGCAGCGTGTCGCGGTATTCCTGGAAGCGCGGGTCGCGACGGGAGCGCGGGGACGGCAGGTCGATCCTGAGGTCCACCGAGATCCGGCCGTCCTCCAGCACGAGCACGCGCTCGGCCAGTTCGACGGCCTCGTCGACGTCGTGGGTCACCAGGAGCACTGCGGGGCGGTGGCGTTCGTACAGTTCGCGCAGAAGTCCGTGCATCTTGATCCGCGTCAGTGCGTCCAGGGCGCCGAAGGGCTCGTCGGCCAGCAGGAGTTCGGGGTCGCGGACCAGCGCGCGGGCCAGTGCGGCGCGCTGCTGTTCGCCGCCGGACAGCTCATGGGGCCAGGAGCGGTCGCGGCCTTCGAGACCGACCTCGGCGAGCGCGGTCAGGCCCCGTTCGCGGGCCTTCGGGCCGCGCAGACCGAGGACGACGTTGTCGAGCACACGCAGCCAGGGCAGCAGACGGGAGTCCTGGAAGGAGAGGGACACCCGCTCGGGTACGAGGAGCTCGCCGGATCCCTCGACCGTGTGGTCGAGGCGGGCCACGGCCCGGAGCAGGGTGGACTTGCCGGAGCCGCTGCGGCCGAGGAGCGCGGTGAACTCCCCCGGCGCCACGGTCAGATCGAGGTCCTTGAGGACGACCCGGTCGCCGAACCTGCGTACCAGCCCTGTCGTGCGTACCGCGGGCTGCTCGTCCTTGGTGCCGGCCCCGGGCCGGGCCTCCGTCAGCCCGCCAGTGTGCGTCGCCATGACAGGACCCTCCTTTCGACTGCGCGTACCGCCGCGTCGGAGGCGAAGCCGAAGATCCCGTAGGCCACCAGCCCCACGATGATCACGTCGGACTGGGCGTACTGCTGGGCCTGGAACATCATGTAGCCGATGCCGCTGGTGGCGTTGATCTGCTCGACCACGATGAGGCCGAGCCAGGACGAGGTGACTCCGAGGCGCAGGCCGACGAAGAAGCCGGGGAGCGAGCCCGGGGCGACGACCTTGCGGATGAACTGCCAGCGGCCCAGGTCGAGGCCCTCGGCGAGCTCCACGTACTTGCTGTCGATGCCGGTCAGCGAGGCGTACGTGTTGATGTACATGTTCACCGCGACGCCGAGCGCGATCACGGTGACCTTCATCTGCTCGCCGATGCCGAGCCAGAGGATCAGCAGCGGGAGCATGGCCAGGGACGGGATCGCCCGCTTGATCTGGAGCGGACCGTCCAGGAGGTACTCACCGCTGCGGCTCAGTCCGGCCGCCACGGCCAGGATCACACCGGCCGACACCCCGAAGAACAGGCCGAGTCCGGCGCGCTGGAGCGAGATCAGGACGTTGTCCTGGAGCCGGCCGGTGGAGATCAGATCGCCCGCGGTGGCGAGCACGGTTCCGGGCGAGGACAGGATGCGGGGGTCGAGATAGCCGGAGGCGGATGCTGCCCACCATGCGACGACGAGCAGCACGGGCCCGATCAGCCGCCCGAAGGGCAGGGACCGGCCGGGGCCGAGCCGCCGACGGGTGCCGCGGGATACGGGTGCGGCCTCCGCGGCTGCCTGCGGAGCCTCCGCGGCCTCCGGTCCGGCCTCGCGTGCCTTGGACAGCAGATCCGTCATGACCCCTCCCGGTACTCGGCGGCCACGGCCTTGGCCGCCAGCCCTTCGAATCGGCGGTCGAACAGCTCGGACGCCTTCTGCTCGGGTACGAAGCCGCCCTCGGCCAGCAGATCGGCGGTCTCCTGTTCCCAGGCGATGGCCTCGTCCCAATTGGGCGGGAAATGCGGCTTGTTGAGGGCGGCGACGATGCGCTTGCCGTCCTCCTTGGTGACGCCCTGGTCCTTCACGTAGTACGTGTCGATCCACTCGTCGCTGTTCTCCCACGCCCACACCTGGCCCCGCGCCCACAGCGGTATGAAGCTGCGCACCGCCGCTGCCTTCGCCGGGTCGTTGAGGACCTCGTTCGGCGCCCAGAGCACGGTCAGCAGGTCCACGACCTCTGTCTTCACCCCGCGGGCGCCGTCCTTGGCGTACTGGCTGAGGTACTTGGTGATGCTCGGCTCACCGAGCGGGGCCACATCCACCTGCTTGGACTGCAGAGCGGTCAGGAACTGGGTGCTGGGCAGGGCGACGAGCTCGACGTCACTGTTGCTCAGACCCGCGTCCTTCAGTGCGCGCAGGACCACTACGCCCTGGGCCTGGCCCTGGGAGAACCCGATCTTCTTGCCCCGGAAGTCCTCGATATTCCTGATGGACGATCCGGGTGCCGTCGCAAAAACGTACGTCGGCTTCTTCCGGACCTGTACCCCGACAATCTTCGCTCCGACACCGATGGCGTGTGCCTGGATCGGCGGGATTCCCGCATTGGTGGCCAGGTCGATCGATTTCGCACGGAAGCCCTGGATGATATCGGGACCCGCAGAGAGGTTCGGCCAATCCGAAACGGTGAAGTTCAGTTCCTTCGCCAGCCCGGCCGGCTCCAACTGGAGTCGCGCCGTACGGACCGCGATGGTCAGCTTCGTGCCGGCCGGCGGGTCTCCCGAAGGCAGAGCGCCGGCGGGTTCCGCGTCGGCCACGGATTTGGTCTGCGGAGAGCAGGCGGCGAGGCTCAGAACGGTTCCGCCCGCCAGTGCGAGGAACGATCGGCGGGCAAGAGTCCGCTGTGTGTCATGGCGTGTCATGGTGAATTCCTGATCACTGGTCGTGCGTGGGGCGGATGGAGTGGTAGGAGCCGTCGTGGAACAGCAGTGGGCTGCGTCCCTCGTCGAGCCAGGACTCCTCGACCCGGGCGACGACGATGCGGTGGTCGCCCGCCGGGATGATGTGCTGGACGGTGAGGCGCAGCCAGCCGGCCACCCCGCCGAGCACGGGCTCACCGCCCGCCAGTCGGCTCCACCGGGTCGGCGCGGCGAAGCGGTCGATGCCGCTCGTCGCGAACGTGGTGGCCAGCGCCTCCTGTTCGACGCCGAGGAAGTTCACCACCGCGGTGGTGGCCCGCTCGATGTGCGGCCAGGACGAGGTCGTAGTCCCGATGCCGAAGGAGACCAGCGGCGGGGCGAGCGACAGCGAGGTGAGCGAGGTGGCGGTGAAGCCGACCGGCCCGTGGCCGGCGTCGGCGGTGACGACGACCACACCTGCGGGATACCTGCGGAAGGCCTGCTTGAAGCGTTCCGGGGCGATGCCGGGCACGC
Organism: Streptomyces sp. NPDC060035; assembly: GCF_042736635.1. NCBI lineage: Bacteria > Bacillati > Actinomycetota > Actinomycetes > Kitasatosporales > Streptomycetaceae > Streptomyces > Streptomyces sp. NPDC060035. The sequence goes on along the minus strand of NZ_JBHWVO010000015.1, from coordinate 43,811 downwards.
CGGGTTCGGTGGAAATGCCGGGCGCGGCGGCTTCGGTTGATTGGACAGCGGCATACGAAGACACAGTGACGGTCAACGTCTCTCCCCGGTCGGAAAGGCGGAAAATGGGTGCACAAACGGACGGGCGGCAAGGTGAACACGCACAGGGGTGCGGACCGCACGGAAATTCAGCTGAGGGTTATCGGTTACCCGGACAGGGGCGACAACAGGAGTGCCGGGCGATATCGCTCACCGGCGCAGCCGCGCGGCAGGAGGGTGCCACCGGGGGCACATTCCCTGAATTCCGCTGTCGGCTGGTCATGAATCCATCTTCCCGTTCGGGGCAAGGGCGGGTCAACAATGCAACGATCTGAATTAAGTCGGTATTCGCCGAGGTGGTCAGGACACCGCGGGCAGCGCGGGCCACGGCCCCAGCGGGTCGGTGTACAGCGCGCCGAGCGCGACCGCACCACCCGCGGTGGCCAGCACCGATCCGGTGAAGCTGCTCGGCACCACGGCACGTTCCGGGTCGTCGCACACCCCTGAGCGCTCGGCCACCTCCGCCCGTAGATCGGCGAGGCACTGCGGCAGCCGGCCCGCTCCGGGCTCGACCACCACCAGGCACTCCGGGTCGAACATGTCGAGCAGCAGCGCCGCCGCCCGGCCCACCAGTCGGGCGCGGCGGCGGAACAACGCCACGGCGCGCGGCTCGTCCGCCATCGCATGGTCGAGCAGCTCACCGAACGACTCGACGTACAGGCCCTGTTCGGCTGCCCGACGGATCATGGCGCGCTCGGAGACCTCGGACTGGAGGCACCCGGTACGGCCGCAGCTACAGGGCTCCGCGTCACCCGACCCGCCCGGCCCGAGCGGCAGATGGGCCACGCTGCCCGCTCCGGAGCGCGGGCCCCGGTGCAGCTCCCCCGAAGTCGCGAAGGCAGCGTCCACGACCGCGCCGATGAACAGCAGCACCGTGCTGGCCCGTGTCGACACCTCACCGAACATCTGCTCGGCCCGCGCCAAGGCCCGTGAATGACTGTCCACATGGACCGGCAGCCCGGTTGCGTCGGTCAGGATCTCTCGTACGGGCACGGAGCGCCAGCCGAGATGAGGGTGCTCCACGACCACTCCGGCGGCGGAGTCCACCCGGTGCCCGGTGGCCACGCCCAGGGCCAGGACGGTCCGCCCGTCCGCGTGAGCCGCCGTCAGCCGGGGCAGCCGGGCGGCCAGGTCGGCCAGGATGCTGCGGGGTTCCGTGCTGCGGTGCGGTCTGCGGTCCTCGGCCACGACCCGGCCGCGCAGATCCATCAGGGAGACCGTCGAGTGTGCGACGGCGATGTGGGCACCGGCGACCAGGAACCGGCCGGTGTCGATCTCCACCGGTATGTGGGGGCGTCCGAGCCCGCGCGGACCGGTGGTCTCCTCGCTCTCACGGACCAGACCGCGGGACACGAGGTGTCCCACGTGTCCTGTCACGGAGGCGGGCGACAGGCCGGTGACGCGGGCGACGGTGGAGCGGGCCACCGGGCCGTGGTCGAGGATCGCGCTCAGCACGGCTCCCGTGCCGGAGGCACGGCGGGCCGGTCCGGCCGCGGGGATGTCCGAGCGACGCAGCGGACGGGTGCGGCGGGCGGGCGCAGGCAGACTCTTCACAGGTGTCTTCCAGTCCTCGGTGGCAGCGGGCGGTACGGGTGCGGGCTCGCCCCGGCGAAGGTGCGGGGGGGCCTCGTGGCGGAACCGGCCGGTATCGGTCCGGCGCGGATTCCGCTTCTCCCGTGCGGCGGGGCGCCCGCAGCGCGCCGGAGGAACGTGTCCCCGTGGGCGGCTCTCGCGGGCTCCGTGTGTTCAGGCCCGGTGACACGCCGCGGAGCACACGCGCTTCAGGTCGACATGACCTCGCGTCGTCAGGTGTGCGGATCGCTGCATGCCGCGCAACGTAGCCGGAACGGCGTAAGCCGGTCAAACCACTGACCGCATGCTGGGACGCCTGTCCAGGGACGCGTGTTGCGCACGTATTGCGGCGCGATGAAGGGGTGTTGAAAGCGTATGACAGCGACATGTCCGCGCTTGACACGAACCGGCGGCGGCGGTCGCACACCGGGGCGTTTCCAGGAATTAACCTCGTGATGCCTTGTCACTCCTGGTCTACGCGCATAGTTTTTGCCACCTCACTACAACTTGGGGGCAGTTCCCGTGCACATAGCCAGACCCGGCTCCGCCCTGCTGGCCGGCGCCGTCGCCGTAACACTCTCGGTGACCGCGCTGCCCGCCGCCTTCGCGGCCCCGTCCTCCACCGCTGTGATCTCCGAGGTGTACGGCGGCGGCGGCAACTCCGGTGCGACGCTCACCCGCGACTTCATCGAGCTGGCCAATGCCGGTTCGACCCCGTTCGGCCTGTCGGGCTTCAGCGTCCAGTACCTGCCGGGGACCCCGTCCGCCGGCTCGCTGTGGCAGGTCTCCGAGCTGTCCGGCGCTGTCGCGCCCGGTGGCCGCTATCTCGTCGCGCAGGCCGCCGGCACCGGCGGCACGGTGGCGCTGCCGACTGCTGACGCCACCGGCACGGTCGCGATGTCCGCGGCGAGCGGTACCGTCGCGCTGGTCTCCGGTACGACACCGTTGACCTGCAGGACGGCCGCGGACTGTGCCGTCGACACCCGGATCGTGGACCTCGTCGGCTACGGCTCGGCAGTGGTACGGGAGGGCAGTGGCCCGGCCACAGGCGCCTCGGCCACCGCCTCCGTGGCACGCGGTACGTCCCTCGCGGACACCGACGACAACGCCGCCGACCTGGCCGCGGGCACCCCGACGCCGGTCAACGCGGCCGGCGGGACCTCCGGCGGATCCGGCCCCGGCGAGCCCGGCGGACCGACCGAGCCCGGCACCGTGCGGGTGCACGACATCCAGGGAACGACGCGTGTCTCCCCGCTCGTGGGCCAGTCGGTGACCGGTGTCCCCGGCACCGTCACCGGCGTACGGACCAGCGGTTCGCGCGGCTTCTGGATCCAGGACACCGCACCGGACGCCGACGCACGCACGAGCGAGGGCCTGTTCGTCTACACCGGCTCCGCCGCCCCGGCCGTCGCCGTGGGCGACTCGGTACTGGTCAGTGGCAAGGTGGCCGAGTACTACCCGTCCTCCACCACCCAGTCGCTCACCCAGCTCACCGCACCGAAGACCACGGTCCTGTCCTCGGGCAACGCCCTGCCGGCGGCCGTCGTCCTCGACGCGGATTCGGTGCCCGACGCCTACGTACCGACGGCCGGCGGCGGGTCGATCGACGCACTGGCCCTGGACCCTGCGGCGTACGCCCTGGATCTGTACGAGTCGGTCGAGGGCGCCCGTGTCACGATCGCCGACACCCGGGTGACGGGTGCGACGACCGCGTACGACGAGGTCTGGGTGACGGTCAAGCCGAGGGAGAACCGCACCCGGCGCGGCGGCACGCTCTACGCCTCGTACACGGACCAGAACACCGGTCGCATCAAGGTGATGTCGCTGAACGCCGCGCAGCCGGTCCCGGTGGCCGACGTGGGCGATGAGCTCTCGGGCTCCACCACGGGCGTCATCGACTACGCGTCGTTCGGCGGGTACAACCTCCAGGCCACCGAGCTCGGCACGCTCACCGACAACGGGCTCCGGCGCGAGGTGACGCGGAAGCAGAAGCGGGGGGAGCTCGCCGTCGCCACGTACAACGTGGAGAACCTCGACGCACTTGACGAGCAGGCCAAGTTCGACACACTCGCCGAGGGTGTCGCGGTCAGTCTCTCCTCCCCCGACATCGTGTCGCTGGAGGAGATCCAGGACGACAACGGCGCGGTCAACGACGGCACGGTCGGCTCCGACGCGACGCTGAAGCGGTTCACCGACGCGATCGTCGCCGCGGGCGGCCCGCAGTACGCATGGCGCTATGTCGCACCCGAGGACGGCAAGGACGGCGGCGAGCCCGGCGGCAACATCCGCAACGTCTTCCTCTTCAACCCCGAGCGGGTCGACTTCGTGGACCGCGAGGGCGGCGACGCGACCACCGCCGTGACCGCAGTGAAGACGAAGAAGGGCGCCACGCTCTCCGTCTCGCCCGGCCGGATCAATCCGACGAGTGCGGCCTGGGACGACAGCCGCAAGCCCCTGGTGGGCGAGTTCCGCTTCCGCGGCAGGCCCGTCTTCGTCATCGGCAACCACTTCGCGTCCAAGGGCGGCGACCAGCCCCTGCACGGGCGCTACCAGGAACCGGTGCGCAGTTCGGAAACGAAGCGGGTGCAGCAGGCGGCCGAGGTCAACACCTTCGTCCGCTCGCTGCTGAAGGCGGACGGGTCGGCCCGGGTGATCACGCTCGGGGATCTGAACGACTTCGCGTTCTCGCCGACGATGGACGCGCTGACCAGCGGCAAGGTGCTCAAGCCGCTGATCACGACGCTGCCGAGGAGCGAGCAGTACAGCTACGTGTACGACGGCAACTCGCAGACGCTGGATCACATTCTGACCAGCCCCGCCATCCGCCGTTTCGACTACGACGTGGTGCACATCAACGCGGAGTTCGCCGACCAGGCGAGCGACCACGACCCGCAGATCGTGCGGGTCGATGTGAACGGCAAGGGCGGCCACAAGCACTGACCGCCCCCGGGGGCGGCCGGTGCCGGCCGCCCCCGGACCCCGTTCGGCCGACCCCGCTCGGGCGCCCGGTGCGGCGAGGAGTGACACGATGGACGCGCACACCGGGGCACGAGTGGGAGAAGCGGTCATGGCGACGGAGAAGCACGACGGGGCGGTACGACTCAGTCCGACGAACTGGGTTGCTGCCCAGGCCGAGTTGTACGAGTCCTCCGGCGGCACCAAGGGCACGACCCAGCTCGGCGTCCCGTGTCTGCTGATGGACTGCGTCGGCAGGCGCAGCGGGGCGGTGCGGCGCACGGTGCTGATGTACGGGCGCGACGGCGACGACTACCTGATCGTGGGGTCGAACGGCGGCTCGGACCGCCATCCGCTCTGGTACCTGAACCTGCAGTCCGATCCCGCCGTCGAGCTCAGGGTCGGCACGGAGCGCTTCCCGGCACTCGCCGAGACCCTCCCGCCCGAGGAGAAGGCCCGGGTGTGGCCGCACCTGGTGGAGGTCTTTCCCCGGTACGCGCAGTACCAGCAGGGCACCGGCCGCGACATCCCCGTGGTGCGGCTCCGACGTCGCTGACCTGCCCGGACTCGCCGGCCGGACGGGCAGGCGGAGCCGGCCGCCAACGGGCCTGTCTGCGGGGTTCCTTGATGCGTAAACTCCGCGATCATGACCTTCGAAACGGTTCAGGCCGACGCGTCCGCCCTTGACGGACCCGCACTCTTCCCGACCATGTCCACCATGCGCGCCATGCGCCGTCTCAAGCCGGACGCCGTGCCGGACGAGACGATCGAGCAGCTCATACAGGCAGCCGTCTGGGGACCCAGCGGCGGAAACATGCAGTGCTACGAGTACGTCGTCGTCACCGACCGCGAGGTGATGGCCCGTCTGGCCCCGCTGTGGAAGCGTTGTGTGGACGCCTACCTGGCAACCACCGGCAAGTATGCGCCGAAGGGCATGGACGACGCGGCGTACGGCCGGATGGTTGCGGCGATCGAATACCAGCGTGACCACTTCGCGGACACTCCGGCGCTGATCATCCCCTGCTACAGGTTCCCGGAGCCGCAGTTCGACGACGAGGGCCTGCAGGTCTATGCGCAGGCGCTCGGCCCGGCAGGGCTCGCGCACATGACGGACGCGCAGACGCGCTTCCAGGCGCTCGCCGAGGGCTCCTGCGTCTATCCGGGTGTCCAGAACATCCTGCTCGCCGCACGGGCCCTGGGGCTCGCGGCCAACCTCACCATCTGGCATCTGATGCTGGAGCAGGAGTGGAAGGAAGCGCTCGGGATCCCCAAGGACATGGAGACCTTCGCCGCCATTCCGGTGGGGTGGCCGCAGGGCAACTTCGGGCCCGTCCGGCGCCGCCCGGTGGCGGATGTCATCCACCGGGACCGCTGGTAGCCGCACAGGGCTCCGGCACCCCCTGGCCGGGGGTGCCGGAGCCCGGGCCAGGGGGTGCCGGAATCACCCCAACTCCATTGGAGTGAAAGGGATTTGGACACGCTGAATCGGCATTGTCATGCCCTGATCGGATCGATAGCCTGTGCGGGCTCGCGCCCTCGGCCCACCCCAAAACGGGGCCGGGGGTCCTTCCTCCCCCCACAGACCAGGAGCAGGTATGCCCAGAAGCCCCGCCGGCCACACCCGGGGACGCGCAGCTGTTCTGGCGGCTCTCACCGTCACCGCCGTCGTCGCCTCCGGTCACCCGGCCCCTGCCGCCCCGGCCGGGACCGACCCCATGAACCGGGCCTTCGCCCGGGCGGCCGAGGAGTTCGGCGTACCACGCGATCTGCTCGCCGCCGTCGGCTACGGCGAGACGCACCTGGACGGGCATGCCGGACGCCCCAGCCAGGCGGGCGGCTACGGCGTGATGCACCTCGTCAGCAGCCCCACGAACCGCTCCCTGGACAAGGCCTCCGCCCTGACCGGCAAATCGGCGGCCGATCTGCGCCAGGACACCGAGGCCAACATCCTGGGCGGCGCGGCCGTGCTGCGGAGCCACGCCGACGCGCTCGGCCTGGACAGCGCCGAGCGTCGTGACATCGACGCCTGGTACCCGGCCGTCGCCCGCTACAGCGGGGCAAAGGGCGCCGTCTCCGCGCTCTACGCGGACACCGTCTACACCTTCCTCGCCCAAGGGTTGCGGACGACGGTTCCCGGCGGCGAACGGATCTCGGTCACCTCCCGCCCGGTCGCCCCGGAGAAGGGTGCTCTGGCCACGGCCGGGGTGACCGCCCAGAGCCCCGACTACCCCTCGGCGCTGTGGGTCCCCGCGAATGCCGCCAACTACGCGACCGGCCGGTCGGCGACCATCGACAAGGTGGTCATCCACGTCACGCAGGGCTCGTACGCCGGCACCATCAGCTGGTTCCAGAACCCCGCGTCCCAGGTCAGCTCCCACTACGTGGTCCGTTCCTCCGACGGCGAGATCACCCAGATGGTGCGCGACAAAGACACCGGCTACCACGCCAAGAGCGCCAACGCCTCGTCGCTCGGCATCGAGCACGAGGGCTTCGTCGACAACCCTTCGTGGTTCACCGACTCGATGTACCGCTCCTCGGCGGCGCTGACCGCGTATCTGTGCAACCGGTACGGGATCCCGAAGGACCGGTCCCACATCATCGGGCACAGCGAGGCACCCGGGAACGACCACACCGACCCGGGCGTCAACTGGAACTGGACCTACTACATGCAGCTGGTCGCCGCCGGCGGTGGCAGCGCCGTCGACGGGCTGAGCTTCACCTCGTACGCGACCCAGCGGTTGGGCTCGACGGGTGCCCAGGTGAAGGCCGTTCAGCAGCTGCTCAACAAGCAGGGGTACAACGCAGGTGCCGAGGACAGCACCTTCGGTGGGGTCACGGAGAGCGCCGTAAAGGCGTTCCAGACGGCTCGGAAGCTCACCGCCGACGGGACGGTCGGCCCGAAGACCTGGACCGCGCTGCTGTCGGCCGGTACCACACCGACCCTCACCACAGGTGCGAGCGGTGATGCCGTGAAGCGGCTGCAGCGGGCGCTGACCGCGGCGCTCGGATCGACGGTCGCCATAGACGGAAGCTTCGGCTCGGCGACGGGCACGGCCGTGCGTCTGTACCAGGACGCGCGAGAGCTGGCTGTGGACGGCAGCGTGGGCCCCGACACATGGAAGGCGCTGCAGGCCGGGCTCTGATTCTCCGCCACCTCTGCGGGCGGGCCCGTGCGCACCGCGCACAGGCCCGCCCGGCCCTTTGAGTACCGGTACTCGTGCCGGGCCCCCGCTCCCCGGGGCGATGACGGGAGAGCGGGCAGACACGGGGCCGAGTCGGGGGACGGCATGGGACGGTCCGGGGAGCGGCCTGGCACAGGAGGAGCCGCGCACACGGGAAGCGGCCCCGCACCTCGTGCGGGGCCGCCTCATATACCGTTGTCAGCAGGTCACTTCAGGCCGAAGGCCCTGATGATCTCCTGGTCGACGGCGAGGCCGCCCGGCCCCTCGGTGTGTGCCTTGAGCGACACGAAGCCGCCCGCCTTCGCCGGGGTCCTGAACCGTGCGGTCCACTCGCCGGCCGAGCCCTTGTTCAGCTGCACCGCGCTCCAGGTCCTGCCGTCGTCGTAACTGACCGACAGCGAGGCCTTCTTCGCCGTCACCGCACCCTCCAGCCACTCCTGCGTACCGGAGGCGAGACCGATCTCGGTCCACCGGCCGGCCTCGACGTCACCGGCGAGGTCGGTGTCGACCTTGTAGTCGAGCTGGAGCAGCGCAAGGTCGGCCTGCCAGGGACCGTTCTGGTCCATCTGGCCCGAGACGAAGCTCCACTCGGTGTGCGTGCGGGTGGAGGTCTTCCACATGTCACCGTCACGGGTGGAGTCGAGGACGAAGCGGTACGGCAGCTTCTCCGCCGACAGGTCACCGATGTACCCGGCCCGGCCCGCAACCTTCCGGATCAGCGTGTCGCCCTGGTAGAAGGCGGTGGTGGTGGTGTCGTACTCGTCCTCCGGCATCGAGCCCGAGTGGCCCGCGCCCGAGTCCGTCCACGGAGTGAAGTTGAACTGCATGTCGTTGCTGACGGAACGGAACGGACCCCAGAAGCCGGTGCCCAGACGGGGTCGGCTGATCGGCGCGAACCAGTCGGCGGGGTAGGTGCGACCCGCCGTGTAGTCCATCTCGCCGCTGCGCATCTCGAGCGCGAAACCGGTCTCCGTGGCGTTGAGGACCGAGTGGTCCTCGTACCAGAAGGAGTCGCCCGGAAGCGGGGTGACCCACTCGTCACGGGTGGCGGGGAACTTCTCGTACTCGGCGAAGCCGAGGCCCGGACCGTAGTCCGGGATGTCGTAGCGGTAGCCACCGCCGAGCGCGGCCTTGTGACCGTAGAAGGTGTTCTCCACCTTCGCCAGTTCACGGGCCGACGGGGCGAACGCCAGCGAGCGGTCCGGGACGGTGCCGTTGTGGCGGTCGACCAGGTCGTACACGTACCGGGCGAACCTGCGCTGGGTCATGCTGAGCTTCTCGCCCCGCGTGACCTCCTTGATCAGGGTCTCGCCGGCCAGCTGTTGCACCGAGGCGACCGGAATGGTGGTCGTGGTGCCCCACTCGGTGTACTGCTCCATCGCCACACCGCGGCCGTCGTTGACGACGAAGAGAGCCTTGGCGCCCGCGGCAAGCGCGTTGGCCAGCCGGTCGGCCGCGGCGACCGCGTCGCTGCGGCGTACCACGACGGCCTTGCCCTTGACGTCCAGCCCCTGGTAGTCGGCCACGGCGCCGTTGCCCGCGAAGACAGCGGCCAGCTTCTGGCTGCCGTCCTCGGCGATGCGCGCACCGCCCTGCACGGCCACCGGCACGTCCCGGCCGTCGACCGACAGGTCGATCTGCTTCTCGCCCTGGCGCCAGCGGGTCAGGAAGCTGAAGCTGCCCTGGGTGACCTTCTTCGTGGGGGTTGCCCACAGCTGGTCGTACGTCATCGGGATCTGGAATGCGTCACGGAAGACCATGCCGCTCGGTGCGGTGCGCGCCATGTCGTAGCGCAGCTGCCGGGTCTCGGTCTCCTTAGGCGTCCGCACACTGACCTTGCGGGCCTTGGACGCGTCCAGGGTGACGGTGGTCGGCTTGTCGAGGACCGTCTCGGGCTCCATGAGGAAGGCGACGGCCTTCGAGTCCGGGCGGTCGCCGTCGATGTTGACGGCGGCCCAGGAGGTGTAGGTGCCCGGGGGCAGCCGCAGCGTGGTGTCGCCGGATACCGGGACGACGTTGAGGGCGGCGAACGGGTCGTTCAGTTCACCGAGGACGACATAGCCGTCCATCGGCTTGCCCGCGCGGTCGCGGAGCTTGTACGTGAGGTCGTAGAGCTCCCGCTCCTTGCTCAGTGCGAAGCCGGTGTGCGCGACGGTCGCGCCGGACGCGTTCTTCGCGACGACCTGGCCGGAGAACGTGGTGCCGGCCTCGACCTTCGACGGGTCCAGCGACAGCACGGTGTCGGCGGTGGATCCGGCGGGAACGGTGAGCTTCGGCGTCGAGACCGTGTACGCGGGCGAGTCCGTGTCCGGGGCCAGGTCCAGGGTGACGTCCTGCGTACCGGTGTTGCGGTAGGTGATCGTCCGTTCGGCGACCGGGTCGGTCGTCGCGTGCGGCCAGTCGTAGGAGGCGGCCGCCACGGAGCCGGTGGCCTCGACGGTCGCGTCGATGGCCGCCTTCACATCGAGGCGGCCGGTGCCCTGCTCGTACGGGGTGTAGTCGGGCAGTTGCTTCGAGGTGCTCATCAGCGCGTCCTTGATGCGCTGGCCGGACCACTCGGGGTGCCGCTGCTTCAGGATGGCCGCGGCGCCGGCGACGTGCGGGGTCGCCATCGACGTACCGGACATCTGCTGGTACATCTCGGTCATACCGGGGACCGCCTGCGAGGCGGCCGCGTTGATGTCGACGCCCGGGGCGGACAGGTCGGGCTTCAGTCCGTTCGACCGGGTGAGCGGGCCCATGGAGGAGAAGTCCGCGCGGTTGTCCTGCTTGTCGACGGCGGCGATGGTGAGTGCCTTCGCCGCGGACCCGGGTGCGCCGATCGTGCCCGCGCCGTACGCGTTGCCCGCGGCGATCACGAACAGCGGGCCGCCGTCCGCCGAGAGCGCGTCGACGGCCTGGGCCATCGGGTCGGTGCCGTCGTCCGGGATGCTGGATCCGAGGCTCATGGAGACGACGTCGGCGCCTTCGGCCTTCGCCCACTCCATGGCCTCGATGATGCCGGAGTCGGCGCCGGATCCCTCATCGCTGAGGACCTTGCCGATGATCAGGTCCGCGCCGGGAGCGACGCCCTTGTTGACGCCGTCCGACGCGGCGCCCGAGCCCGCGATGGTGGAGGCGACGTGGGTGCCGTGGCCGTGCTTGTCGAGGACTTCCTGGCCGGGCACGAAGCTCTTCGACTCGAGGATGCGGTCCTTGACGTCCGGGTGCGTCGCGTCGATACCGGTGTCCAGGACGGCAACCGTGGTGCCCTTGCCGTCGAAGCCGGCGGCCCACGCCTGCGGGGCGTTGATCTGCGGAACCGAGTCCTTGAGCGCCGCCTCGACCTTGCCGTCGAGCCACAGCTTGGCGATGCCGTTGTCCAGCGAACGACTCTTCTGCGTACGAGCGATGTCGCTCCAGAAGGCGCGGGCGTCGTCCTTGTCCGCCCTCAGCGCGGCACCGTTCACCGACTCGAGCCGGCGGACCGTCTCGCTGCCGCGCGGTGCGGCGGGCAGCGAACGTGCCGTGCCCGCGGGATAGGTGGCGATCAGCGGAATGCCGCCGGAGCGCTTGTCGTCGTATCCCATCTCGACCAGGGTCGAGATGTTGAACAGCCGACGGTCCAGCTTCCCCGCCGCGATCAGCGCGGTCGCCTCGTCGGGCAGGACGTAGATGTCGTCGCCCGCCTGCTGCATGTGCACACCGCCCGCCGCGCCGTCGGGGCGGTCCACGGTCACGGTGTCCTGGTTGCCCGCGCCGTCCGTGTAGTGGACGACGTCACCGGTGACGAGGGTGACCTCGTAGCTCCTGGCAGGGGCCTCGGAGCGGCCGTCGGTGGAAGGCGGCTGCGGAGCGGCGGTGGCGGAGCCCCCCGCGGGAAGCATGGCGCCGCTCACGAGGGCGACCGAGGTCGCTATGAGCAGGGCCCTGCGCCCCGCGCGAGCGGGTCTCGCCCGGCCGGAAACGAAGGAGGGTAGAAGAGTCATGCAGCTGATCTACCGGTTGAGACACAGCCATGGCGATTTCACGACTGACGTGAACCCGCCATGGCGGCAACCCGCCCGCCGCCCGGCCGCCGCCGCGGGGCCTGTTCAGGCCACGGAAGCGAGCGGTGGTTCGTCCTCGTGGTGGATGGGGGTGTGGGCGCCGGTGAGCGGTACTCCACTGCCGCCGCGCCGGTCGGCGACGATCTCGGCCGCGATCGACAGGGCCGTCTCCTCGGGCGTACGGGCGCCGAGGTCCAGCCCGATCGGCGAGTGCAAGGTGGCCAGTTGCCGCTCGGTCACACCCGCTTCGCGCAGTCGCTCGTTGCGCTCCAGATGGGTGCGGCGCGAACCCATCGCGCCGACATAGGCGACCGGCAGCCGCAACGCCAGTTCCAGCAGCGGTACATCGAACTTGGCGTCGTGCGTGAGCACGCAGAGCACCGTGCGCGCGTCCACCTCGGTGCCCGCGAGGTAGCGGTGCGGCCAGTCGACGACGATCTCGTCGGCCTCCGGGAAGCGCGCGGCGGTCGCGAAGACGGGGCGGGCGTCGCAGACGGTGACGTGATAGCCGAGGAAGCGTCCTGCCCGGACCAGGGCGGCGGCGAAGTCGATGGCCCCGAAGACGATCATCCGGGGCGGCGGGACGCTCGATTCGACGAGCAGGGAGAGCGGCCGGCCGCAGCGCGAGCCGTCGGCGCCGATGGTGACCTCGCCGGTGCGGCCCGCGTCGAGCATCGCGCGGGCCTCTGCGGCGGCCGTGCGGTCCAGATCGGGGTGGCCTCCGAGCCCGCCCTCGTACCTGCCGTCGGGGTGGACGAGCAGCGGGCGGCCGAGCAGGTCCGCGGGCCCGTCGGTGACGCGGGCGACCGCTGCCGCCGCACCCTCGGCGGCAGCGGCGAACGCGGCGGCGAACACCGGGCGCGCGCAATCGTCCGCGCGCACCGGGGTGATGAGGATGTCGATGACGCCGCCGCAGGTCAGTCCGACCGCGAAGGCGTCCTCGTCGCTGTAGCCGAACCGCTCCCGCACGGTGGTGCCGTCCTGGAGAGCCTGCCGGCACAGCTCGTACACCGCGCCCTCCACACATCCGCCGGAGACCGATCCGATGGCCGTGCCCTCGCTGTCGACGGCGAGCGCGGCGCCCGGCTGCCTGGGCGCGCTGCCGCCGACGGCGACCACGGTGGCCACGGCGAACGCGCGTCCCTGCCCGACCCACCGGTGCAGCTCGTCGGCGATGTCCAGCATGGCGTGTCTCCTTCTGACAGGGGTGCGGAGGGCGGTGGCGTCAGTGGACGCCCAGCCAGCTCTCGATCGGGTTCAGGGCGAAGTAGACGAGGAAGACCAGCGTCAGGACCCACATGAAGGCGCCGACCTCACGGGCCCTGCCCTGGGCGAGCTTGATGGCAGCGTACGAGATGACGCCCGCGGCGACACCGGTGGTGATGGTGTACGTGAACGGCATCAGGACCACGGTGAGGAAGACCGGGATGGCGACGGAGCGGTCGCTCCAGTCCACGTGCCGGGCGTTCTGCATCATCATGGCGCCGATGACGACCAGGGCGGCGGAGGCCACCTCGGCCGGCACGATCGCCGTGAGCGGGGTGAAGAAGAGGCACGCGGCGAAGAAGAGTCCGGTGACGACGGAGGCCAGCCCGGTGCGGGCGCCCTCCCCGACCCCGGTCGCCGACTCGACGAACACGGTCTGGCCGGAGCCACCGGCGACACCGCCGATCGCACCGCCCGCACCGTCGATGAACAGCGCCTTGGACAGGCCCGGCATCCGGCCCTTGTCGTCGGCGAGCTTCGCCTCCGTACCGACGCCGATGATGGTGGCCATCGCGTCGAAGAACCCGGCCAGCACCAGAGTGAAGACGATCATGCCGACCGTCATCACGCCGACGTCGCCCCAGCCGCCGAACTCGACGTCCCCGAAGAGGGAGAAGTCCGGTGGGGAGACCGCGCTGCCGCCCAGCTCGGGCGGGCCGCTGCTCCAGGACCTGGGGTCGATGTCACCGACGGCGTTGACGACGATCGCCACCAGAGTGCCGGCGACGATGCCGATCAGGATCGCGCCGGGGACGTTGCGCGCCTGCAGCATGAAGATCAGCAGCAGGGTCACGGCGAAGATGAGTACGGGCCAGCCGGCGAGTTCGCCGGCGGGGCCGAGGGAGAGCGGGGTCGCCGTTCCCTTGTGGACGAATCCGGCCTTGTAGAGCCCGATGAGTGCGATGAAGAGGCCGATGCCGATGGTGATGCCGTGCTTCAGCGCGAGCGGAATGGCGTTCATGATCAGCTCGCGGAGGCCGGTGACGACCAGCAGGCAGATCACCAGCCCGTAGACCACGCACATGCCCATGGCCTGCGGCCAGGTCATGGCCGGCGCCACCTGCGAGGCGAGCACACCGGAGACACTGAGACCGGCGGCGAGGGCGAGGGGCACCTTGCCGACGAAGCCCATCAGCAGGGTGGTGGCGGCCGCCGCGAGCGCGGTGGCGGTGATGAGTCCCGGCTGGCTGAGCAGCTGGCCGTCGGCGTCCTTGCCACCGAGGATGAGCGGGTTGAGCAGGAGGATGTACGCCATGGCCATGAAGGTCGTGACGCCGCCGCGCACTTCGCGCGCGACGGTCGATCCCCGTTCGGATATGTGGAAGTACCGGTCGAGCCAGGACCGTCCGGCGGGGACGCGCGAGCCGGGGCCCGCGTCCTCCGCACTCGTCTTGGCCTGCACTGACTGCTGGGTCATGTTGCCTGACTCCCAAGGTTCACAGGGGCACCCGCGTGGAGATTCGTGATTGCGGGATTTGGGATGACTGCGCGGCGGCACGACCCGGGGGACGGCCCGAGACGAACTCTTCTTGCAGGTGGAGCGGTTGTGCGTGCTCTCCGGACGGTGCGCGGCGCGGGGAAGTGTGACGTTCACGGCAGGCACGCACCGCCCGGAGGGTTTTGATGGGCCGTCAGGTACCGGTGAGGTGCTCGGGGCGTACCGGTGTCCTGTTCAGCTCCAGACCTGTCGCGTTCCGGATCGCCGCGAGGACGGCCGGGGTGGACGACAGGGTCGGGGCCTCGCCGATACCGCGGAGCCCGTACGGGGCGTGGTCGTCGGCGAGTTCGAGCACATCGACCGGGATGGTCGGGGTGTCGAGAATGGTGGGGATCAGATAGTCCGTGAAGGAGGGGTTGCGCACCTTCGCGGTCTTCGGGTCGACGAGGATCTCCTCCATGACGGCGACACCCAGCCCCTGGGTGGTACCTCCCTGGATCTGCCCCTCGACCGACAGCGGGTTGAGTGCCTTGCCGACGTCCTGGGCGCAGGCCAGTTCGATGACCTTGACCAGGCCGAGTTCGGTGTCGACCTCGACGACGGCGCGGTGTGCGGCGAAGGAGTACTGGACGTGGCCGTTGCCCTGTCCGGTGCGGAGGTCGAAGGCTTCGGTGGGCCGGTGGCGCCACTCCAGCTCGATGTCGACCGCCTCGCCCTCCAGTACGTCGGCCAGCGGGGCGAGGACCTCGCCGCCGTCGGTGACGACCTTGCCGCCCTCCAGGAGGAGTTCGGCCGTCGCCCACGCCGGGTGGTACGTACCGAACTTGCGGCGGCCGATCTCCAGGACCTGTTCCCGGACGGCCTCGCAGGAGTTCTTCACGGCGCCGCCGGTGACGTACGTCTGACGGGACGCGGAGGTGGATCCGGCCGAGCCGACCCGGGTGTCCGCCGGATGGATGGTGACCTGGCTGACACCGAGTTCGGTACGGGCGATCTGGGCGTGGACGGTGACGCCGCCCTGCCCGACCTCGGCCATCGCGGTGTGCACGGTGGCGACGGGCTCGCCGTTGATGACCTCCATCCGCACCCGGGCGGTGGAGTAGTCGTCGAAGCCCTCGGAGAAGCCGACGTTCTTGAGGCCGACCGCGTAGCCGACGCCGCGCACGACCCCTTCGCCGTGCGTGGTGTTGGACAGTCCGCCGGGCAGTGCGCGTACGTCGACGGAGCTGCCCTCCGCGTCGGCCGAGAGCCACTGCTGCTCGGGCGGCATCGGGCGGGCCTTGACGCGGCGCAGCAGTTCGGCGACGGGGGCCGGCGAGTCGACGCGCTGACCGGTGGGGAGCAGGGTGCCCTGTTCCATCGCGTTCAGCTGCCGGAGCTCTACGGGGTCCATGTCCAGGGCCGCGGCGAGCTTGTCCATCTGCGCCTCGTACGCGAAGCACGCCTGGACCGCGCCGAAGCCGCGCATGGCGCCGCAAGGCGGGTTGTTGGAGTAGAGCGCGAGCGCCTCGATGTCGACGTCCTCGACGACGTACGGTCCGACCGCGAGCGAAGAGGCGTTGCCGACGACCGCCGGGGAGGCGGAGGCGTAGGCGCCGCCGTCCAGCACGATGCGGCACTTCATGTGGGTGAGCTTGCCGTCCTTGGTGGCGCCGTGCTCGTAGTGGAGCTTCGCCGGGTGCCGGTGGACGTGTCCGAAGAAGGACTCGAAGCGGTTGTAGACCATCTTGACGGGCTTGCCGGTGCGCAGCGCGAGCAGGCAGGCGTGGATCTGCATCGACAGGTCCTCGCGGCCGCCGAAGGCGCCGCCGACACCCGAGAGCGTCATGCGGACCTTGTCCTCGGGGAGTCCGAGGACAGGAGCGATCTGGCGGAGGTCGGAGTGCAGCCACTGGGTGGCGACGTACAGCTCGACCCCGCCGTCCTCGGACGGCACCGCAAGGCCGGACTCGGGACCGAGGAAGGCCTGGTCCTGCATGCCGAAGACGTAGTCGCCGGTGACGATGACGTCGGCCCGCTGTGCGGCGGCGTCCGCGTCGCCGCGGACGACCGGCTGGCGGTGCACGATGTTGGGGTGCGGGACGTGGCCGATGTGGTGGTCGGTGCGGCCCTCGTGGACCAGGACCGCACCGGGTGCGGTCGCGGACGCCTCGTCCGTGATGACCGGCAGCTCGGCGTACTCGATCCTGATCTTCGCGGCGGCGCGGCGCGCGGTCTCGGGGTGATCGGCGGCGACGAGGGCCACCGGCTCTCCGTGGTGACGGACCTTGCCGTGGGCGAGGACGGGGGTGTCCTGGATCTCCAGGCCGTAGTTCTTCACCGCGGTGGGCAGGTCGTCATAGGTGAGCACGGCGTAGACGCCGGGCGTGGCGACGGCCTCGCCGATGTCGATGGACCTGATCTCGGCGTGCGCGACGGTGGAGCGGAGCGTGTGGCCCCACAGCATGTCCTCGTGCCACATGTCCGAGGAGTACGCGAACTCACCGGTGACTTTGAGGGTGCCGTCGGGGCGCAGGGTGGACTCGCCGATTCCGCCCTTGGTCTTCGAGCCCTGGGTGATCTTGGTGGGGGTACCGGCCGGCCCGGAGGCGGCTCGTGGATGCAGCGCCATGGCTATCGGACCGCCTCTTCCTGACGGGCGGCCGCGAGGCGGACCGCGTCGAGGATCTTCTCGTAACCGGTGCAGCGGCAGAGGTTGCCGGAGAGCGCCTCGCGGATGTCCTGGTCGGACGGGGAGGGCTGCGCTTCGAGCAGTTCGTCGGCGGCGACCAGCAGGCCGGGGGTGCAGAAGCCGCACTGCACGGCGCCCGCGTCGATGAACGCCTGCTGGATCGGGGAGAGCTCTTCGCTGCTCTGCCCGTCCCCGGGCCGGGCCTGCCACCGCTGGGCGGCGTCGAGCGAGGTGCCGCAGGCACCCGCGGCGCAGCCGGCGCCGGGGTGGGCGTCCTCGCGGTGCCTGGCGTAGTCCGCGAGGCCTTCGACGGTGACGACCTCGCGGCCCTCGGCCTGTCCGGCTGCGACAAGACAGGAACAGACCGGCACACCGTCCAGGCGGACCGTACAGGACCCGCATTCGCCCTGCTCACAGGCGTTCTTCGAGCCCGGAAGCCCCATGCGCTCACGCAGGACGTACAGGAGGGACTCGCCCTCCCAGACGTCGTCGGCTTCCTGCTTCCGGCCGTTGACCGTGAAATTCACTCGCATGGTTAAGCAGCTCCTTCGAGGGTGCGGTCTGCGCCGCGGTACTGCTCCCAGGTCCAGCCCAGCGTGCGGCGGGCCATGATGCCGACGGCGTGCCTGCGGTAGGCCGCGGTGCCCCGTACGTCGTCGATGGGGTTGCAGGCGCCGGAGGCGAGCTGCGCGAACTGCTTGGCGACGGAGGGGGTGATGATCTTGCCGCTCTCCCAGAATCCGCCCTCTTCCAGCGCGGCGTTCAGGAACTCCTCCGCCTCCCTGGCCCTCACGGGAGTGGGCGCGGCGGAGCCGATGCCGGTCCGGACCGTGCGGGTCTCCGGGTGGAGGGCGAGGCCGAAGGCGCAGACCGCGATGACCATCGCGTTGCGGGTGCCGACCTTGGAGAACTGCTGAGGGCCGTCGGCCTTCTTGATGTGCACGGCCCGGATCAGCTCGTCCGGCTCCAGGGCGTTGCGCTTGACGCCGGTGTAGAAGGCGTCGATGGGGATCATCCGCGCGCCTCGTACGGATTCGGCCTCGACCTCGGCGCCCGCGGCGAGCAGCGCCGGGTGGGCGTCACCGGCGGGTGACGCGGTGCCCAGGTTGCCGCCGACGCCGCCGCGGTTGCGGATCTGCGGCGAGGCGACGGTGTGCGAGGCGAGGGCAAGGCCGGGCAGCTCGGTCCTGAGGTGTTCCATGATGGCGCTGTACGGCACGGAGGCGCCGAGCCGGACGGTGTCCTGGCCCACCTGCCACTCGGACAGCTCACCGATGCGGTTCAGGTCCAGGAGGTACTCGGGCCGCCGGTGGTCGAAGTTGATCTCGACCATCACATCGGTTCCACCCGCGATGGGCACAGCCGTCGGGTGCTCGGCCTTGGCGGCGAGCGCCTCCTCCCAGCTGGCGGGGCGAAGGAAGTCCATGAGTGGCTCTCTTCTTCTCAATCGGGTCGTTCGGCTGGGGGCTGGGGACGGCCGGCCCTCGACTGGTCGTTGCTGTGTTGTTGACACGGTGTGTGACCCAGTACACAAGCCTTGCTCCACTCGGTGCAGTCACCGAAACCATGAAGGAATTGGCTGGTCCCCTTCCCTGTCTTGTAGATTCGAACGAATGGCGGGGAACGGAAACCTCACCGCAATTCACAGGTATCCCCCGCTGTCCCCCGCACCAACGAAAAAGATCGGCGGCAATCGAGATGCGGCTGCGCGCACTGCTGGACACCGACGCGCTGGGCCTGCAGCTGCTCAGCGGCGAGGACGAGCTGGACCGCTCGGTCCGGGGCGTGATGACGACCGATCTGCGCGACCCGAGCCGCTATCTCTCCGGCGGTGAGCTCGTCCTCACGGGCCTGGCCTGGCGCCGGAGCGCGGCGGACTCGGAGCCGTTCGTCCGGATCCTGGCGGGTGCCGGCGTCGCCGGGCTCGCGGCGGGCGAGGCGGAGCTCGGGGCCGTTCCCGACGATCTGATCGAGGCGTGCCTGCAGCACAGGCTCCCGCTCTTCGCCGTCGACGAGATTGTTGCATTTGCAACGATCACTGAGCATGTGGTGCGCCAGGTCTCCGGTGAGCGTGCCGGAGACCTCGCCGCCGTCGTGGACCGGCACCGCCGGCTGATGACCTCGGGCCCGGCGGGCGGCGGCCCCGAGGTCGTCCTCGATCTCCTGACCTCCGACCTGGATCTGCGCGCCTGGGTCCTCTCCCCCACGGGCCGCCGGATCGCCGGGGCCGGCGAACCCCTGTCCGGTCCCGTGGGTGCGGCACTGGCCGCGCAGCATCTCGCGGCGACCCGCACCGGCCGCCGGGGCCCGCACCGGGCCGAGGTGGGCGGTACGACGTATTCGCTGTTCCCGATCCGGAACAGCGGCCGGGGTTCCGTCCCGGGCCCGTCCCGTGACGTGCGGGAGTCGGTGCTCTCGGACTGGCTGCTGGCCGTGGAGGCCGACGCGAGCGACTGGCCGACGGCACGGCTCGACCTGCTCCAGGGCGTCACCCAGCTGATCGCGGTCGAACGGGACCGTCGCGACGCGGCCCGTACGGTGCGCCGCAGGCTCGCCCAGGAGGTTCTGGAGCTGGTCCAGACGGGCGCGGCCCCGGCCGAGATCGCGGCCAGGCTGCGGGTCGCGGCCCCGGTCCTGCTGCCCGGCCTCGGGACGGCGCCGCACTGGCAGGTCGTGGTGGCCCGGGTCGAGTGGGCGGGCGAGGGCACGGACTCCGGCCCGGACCTTCCCGGCGGCCAGATCGCCCAGGCGCTGCTGGAGGAAATCCTGGTCGACCCCGTCGTGGCGGGACCCGACTCCGCGGACCGCATCGCCGTGGCCCATACCGGTGACGAGGCCATCGCCCTCGTACCGCTGCCCGCCGTCTCCCCGCCGGCGGAGCCCGCTTCCGGCTCCGCCGGCGCCGGGGGCCCGGACGCGCCCGAGGGAACCCCGGAGCGGCAGGACAACGCGCTGCACGCCGATGCCCTCCTCGCCACCGTCCGCGAACCGCTCTCGGCGGGCCTGGCGGACGACGGCCGGCTGACACTGGGTGTCAGCGCCGCCGTGCATTCGGCCGAAGGACTGCGCGGCGCACTGGAGGAGGCCCGGCACGCCCGCCGCGTCGCTGCGGCACGCCCGGGCCGGGTCTGCGCGGCCGGCCACCACGAGCTCGCCTCGCACGTCCTGCTGCTGCCCTTCGTCCCCGACGACGTCCGCCGGGCCTTCACCGCCCGCCTGCTGGACCCGCTGCGCGACTACGACCGGCGGCATCGCGCGGAGCTGATCGAGACGCTGGAGGCGTTCCTGGACTGCGACGGTTCCTGGACCCGCTGCGCGGCCCGGCTGCACCTGCACGTCAACACGCTGCGCTACCGCGTCGGGCGCATCGAGCAGTTGACGGGGCGTGACCTTTCGCGCCTCGAGGACAAGCTCGACTTCTTCCTCGCCCTGCGCATGAGCTGACTTCCGGGCACTGCCACAGCACCGCCGCGGCCCGGTCGATTGTGAAATCTTTCACCTGACATTGATCCCACCCCTTGGCCCGGCGTGCCATTCCGTGCTGAGATGCGGCCAGACTCAACAGCTCAATGGCGCGCTCGGGGAGGGCAACGTGGCGTATACCGCCATGTCTGGTTCCGGAACGACAGCAGATGACGATCCGCCGCTCCAGACAGCGGTATGGCGGCTGCGGTCACGCGCCTGCTGGACGGACGCGGCTGCGCTGCTGGAACCCCATGCGGCCACGGATGCCGCCGCCGCTCTCCAGCGGACCTCTCTGCTGACCGAGCAGTGCCTCTACACCGGCACGGGCTGGACCGAAGCCGAGGACGCGCTGCGCACGGCCGAGGCGCTCGCCCAGGACAACACCGAGCGCGGGGCGGCCGCCTGTGAGCGCGGCTATCTCGCGTACGCCTCGACCCTGCTCGGGGCACGGGACCGCGCCGACGAGGCAAGCGTGGCGCTGAGCCGGGCAGCGGCCCTGCTCGCCCCAGGGGCGCCCGGCCGCCCCCTGCTGGACTTCCGCCGGGGCCTGATCGCCCAGAACATCGCCGATGCGCCGCAGTCCGCCCGCGCCGCGTACCGCAGGGCCCACGCCGGGGCCACGGCCCAGGGTGACGAGTTGCTGCTCTCGTTCACCTGGCGGCACCTGGCCTCACTCTCCCTGCGTGAGGGTGAGCTCGCGGAGGCACGGCACGGCTTCGCGGAGTCGCTGCGGATAAGGGAGGAACTCGGCTATCTCGTCGGTACGGCCCCGGCCCTCATCTCGCTCGCGGACGCCGAGACGGAACCCGAGGCGGGCCGGCTGCGCGCCGAGGCGGGCCGGCTGTTCCGGCTCCTCGGTGGCGTACCGACGTGGCTGGCCCCACGGCTCGAGCCACCGGCCCCACAGACCGTGGAGGCCAACTGACCGCCGCGGCCGGGGTCGGTGCGCCGCCCCTGGCCCACCCGGGTCGGGGTCGGCGCAGGGTCAGCCCTCCGCGCCCGTGAAGTGTTCGCGCACGAGCGACTGCACCACCGTGAGATCTCTCGCGATGAGCGCGTCCAGCAGCGCGGTGTGCTCGGAGGCGTCGGCGAGAAGATCGGCCCGGCGGGTGGCGGGGTTGCTGACCAGGGGCCACTGCGAGCGGCGGTGGAGGTCGTCGGCGACCATCACGAGCTGCTTGTTGCCGGAGAGCGCGAGAACGGCGCGGTGGAAGGCGCGGTCGCTCTCCGCGTAGCTCGCCCGGTCGCCGACCGCCGCGGCCGCGACCGTGGCGTCGGCCAGCGGGCGCAGCACGCACCAGCTGCCCGCAGGCACGGTACGGGCCAGCCGCAGCATCACGGGGACCTCGATCAGGGCGCGCACCTCGGCGAGCTCGGAGAGCTCGCGCGGGCCCCGCTCGCTGACCCGGAAGCCACGGTTGGGTACGACCTCGACGGCTCCCTCGATGGACAGCTGCTGCATCGCCTCACGCACCGGCGTCGCGGAGACGCCGAACCGTGCGCCGAGCGCCGGGGCGGAGTAGACCTGCCCGGGAGCCAGTTCGCCGTCGACGAGGGCGGCGCGCAGGGCGTCCAGGATCTGGCCGCGTACGGAGTGCCGCTGCACCACGCGGGGGGCGGGCGGCTCGCTGTGGGTGTGCTCGCCGCGTGCCTGTTCGGGAACGCGGACGTCCTGCGGGATCCCCGTGGACACGTACGGCGGGCGTACGCCTTCACGCGCTCTGCCCTGCTCCACCCGGACCTCCTCGGCCTGCCGCGGGCCCGCCTCGCGTATGGCCTGCCCTCTGTGCACGATAGGCGGAGGAGGCCGCAGTTCAAACATCGATCTATTCGGGTAAGGTAAGGCTTACCTGCAAACGATCGTGATTCGGTGGTCCCTGCATGACCGTCTCCACCCTGCTCACCACCACCGCCCCGTCCCCCGTGACGGCGGCGTACGCGCGTCTGGCCGAGGTCTTCCCCGTGCTGCGCGCCGAGGTGCTCGCCGACGACGCGGAGTCACCGTCGGGCGCCGGCTGGGTGGGCGCTGCCGAGCTCGCGGAGGGCGGCGGCGCCCTGGACGCCTTCCTGGCCTGGGACAGCGCGCAGGTACTCCGGGACTACGGCACACAGGCACGCCCCGACGTGGTGGCCAGCTTCGGACTTCACCGCTACTCGTGGCCCGCCTGCCTGCTGGTGACCGTTCCGTGGTTCCTGCACCGCCGGGTGCCGCGGATTCCCGTCCAGGACGTCTCCTTCCAGCGGGCCCTGGGGCATCTGACCGTGCGGGTGCGCGAGTTCGCCTGCCTTCCCGACGATCCGGCGGCGATGCTGCCGGGCGCCCGGATCGTCCCGGACGAGGCGGCGCTGCGGGCCGAGGTCCGCGACGCCGTGGCAGAACACCTCGGCCCCGTGCTCGACGGCTTCGGACCACGCATGCGGCGCGGCAAGCGGGCGCTGTGGGGCATGGCGACGGACGAGATCGTCGAGGGCCTCTGGTACATCGCCCACCTGCTCGGCGAGGAGCGCCGGGCGATGGACGAGCTGGAGCTGCTGCTGCCAGGCACCACCGAGCCGTACGTGGGCACCGCAGGCTTCCGCGAGCTGACCGGCCCGGACGGTGAGCCGCTGCCTACCCGCGACCGGGCGAGCTGCTGCCTCTTCTACACGCTGCGGCCCGAGGACACCTGCGTCACCTGCCCGCGCACCTGCGACGCCGACCGTGTCCGGAAGCTGAAACCCGCCCCCTGAGCCCCGGCCGACTCACACCGCCCATCCGGGCGACCCGTATTCGAACGCAACTCGCTTCCCCTATGCGGATGTTCGAGAAGATTCCACCCATCGATGAGCCCAGCCACCCCCATGGGGTTTACTTGCCCCCAAACCCCCCTGAGCTATGCGGTTTTTCCGTCACAATGGCGCCCGATAAGCCCTACGTGACGCAAGGGACCACGCATGAGATTGACCGATATCTCGCTTGACTGGTTGCTTCCGGGCGCCGTGCTGCTCGTGGGGGTCCTGGCGGCGGTGACGGTGGTCGCGCGCGGCAAGCGCGCCGCCGAACAGACCGCGACCGACGACAGCTGGGAACGCAGCGAGGAGCGCCGCAGGCGCAAGGAGGCACTTTACGCCACCGCCTCGTACGTCCTGCTGTTCTGTTGTGCCGCGGTCGCCGCCGCCCTCTCCTTCCACGGGCTCGTCGGCTTCGGCCGGCAAAACCTCAACCTCTCCGGAGGCTGGGAGTACCTCGTCCCCTTCGGCCTCGACGGGGCCGCGATGTTCTGCTCGGTGCTCGCGGTGCGCGAGGCCAGCCACGGCGACGCCGCGCTGGGATCCCGGCTGCTGGTATGGACGTTCGCCTGTGCCGCTGCCTGGTTCAACTGGGTGCACGCACCGCGCGGCATGGAGCACGCGGGCGCCCCTCACTTCTTCGCGGGGATGTCGCTCTCGGCGGCTGTGCTGTTCGACCGCGCGCTGAAGCAGACGCGCGTGGCAGCACTGCGCGAGCAGGGCCTGGTGCCCCGCCCACTGCCGCAGATCCGTATCGTCCGATGGCTGCGCGCCCCCAGGGAGACCTTCGGCGCCTGGTCGCTGATGCTCCTCGAGGGCGTACGCACCCTGGACGAGGCGGTGGACGACGTTCGCGAGGACAAGCAGGAGAAGGAACAAGACCGCCACAACAGAAGGGACCAGGCGAAGCTGGACCGTGCCCGCATCAAGGCCCTGAACCGGCAGAACCGAGGCTGGGGGCGCGGCGCCCGGATCGATCGCCAGATGGACGTCCAGGCCATCGCCCCCACATCGGGCGGCGGCCCGGCGGCCATGGAACCTGCCACAACAGAACCGGGACAGCTGCCTCTTCGTCCCCGGCCATCCCTGCAAGCCGTGAACGGCTCGAACTCCAGGAGTACTCCGGCACAGAACACGAGCGACGATCCCGCTGCCGTCGATCACACTGCCGAGTACGACGCCCAGGCCCTGCCCCGGCTCGACTCGCTGGAGCAGAAGCTCAAGGATCTGGAGCAGCAGTTCGGCTGAGCCTCAGGGCTTCTCCCCGTTCAGCTCGAACCAGACCACCTTGCCCAGCGCCTGCGCAATGACCCCCCAGGAGTCGGCCAGGCTCTGCACGAGGAGCAGTCCCCTGCCGTGCGTACCGTCGTCGGCGTTCGGTACGTACGGCTCGGGCTCCTGCCCCGCAAGGAAGTCGCGCACTTCCACCCGTAATCGCCTGGGCGCCGCTGTCACCGTGACCACTGCGCCGTTGCGGGTGTGGATCAGGGCGTTCGTCACGAGTTCGCTCAGCAGGAGCTCTGCCACGTCGGTGTCCTCGGGGCGCGAGCGGTAGCGCAGGAACTCCCGCAGCGCACCGCGCACTTCGCCCACTCCCGACAGATCCGCATGTCCCAGTCTCCGGTGCATCCGCACCGGCGAGCTCTCCTGTTGCTTCGTTATGTCCCCCGCGCGCACAGTGAATCAACCTCCTTCGAGTCGTCATGCCTCGAACACCTTCACGGGATGCATGCCCCACAGGCGGGCAGTCACGCTTTCCGGGGCGTCAACAGGTGAACGGACGCCTGCGCAACCCCGGCCGGAAGGCCAGCACGTTACGTTTCCCTACCTGCGGTTAACTTCCAAAAAATTCACATGGGTTGGCGTTGACGGATAGGGATCTACGCGCGTCATCATGGTGCACATGCGAATCCCCCCACGGATCACCACGCTCGGCGGTATCGCCGCCCTCCTGTCCGTCCTCGTCGTCGGCGGCCCGCTCACCGCGACGGCCGCTACCGTCCCCTCGGCCACCGCGGTCGGCAGCATCTGCTACTCCGATCTGCCGTCGCAGGCGCACGACACCCTCGATCTCATCGACGCGGGCGGTCCGTTCCCGTACGACCAGGACGGCACCGTCTTCCAGAACCGGGAAGGCATCCTGCCGAGCCAGGGAACCGGCTACTACCACGAGTACACGGTCATCACGCCGGGTTCCCCGACCCGCGGGGCCCGTCGGATCGTGACGGGTGACGAGGTCCAGGAGGACTACTACACCGCGGACCACTACGAGTCCTTCGACCTGGTCGACCACGGCTGCTGATCAGCAATCCCCCGGTCCGGTCCGCGCCGTTGTCCCCCACCTTCGGCGCGGATCACCGGACCGGCGGCAGGAGAACCGCGCTTGTACCCTCCACGCATGACCGTGATCTATGTGATCGACGGCTCCGAGGTCACCGGCCTGGAGCGCTTCTGGGACGTGGTCGGCGAGGCGGTGAACGGCCCCGGCGGCTATTTCGGCCGCAGTCTCGACTCGTTCGCGGACTGTCTGAGCGGCGGCATGGGCACCCCCGACGACGCCCCCTTCGTCATCGAATGGCGCGACCACGCGCTCTCCGCCCGGGCGCTGGGCCATGAGGAGACCGCACGCCATCTGCGCCGCACGCTCAGCCGTGTGCACCCCACCGGCAGAGCCGCTGCCGACCACGCGCTGGCCGAGGCGCTGGCCGGCCGAGGACCGACGCTCTTCGACACGCTGGTGGACGTCATCACGGAACGGACCGCGCCCGGGACCCTGCGGCTGAGGTGATCGCGGACGCCGTACGGGGAAGTGAAGCCCTGTACCGCCCCGCAGGCGCCGACCCCGAGGAGCCGTGATGCACGACGACAGCACACTGGTGGAGGGCCGCCTGGAGCGGGCACTCCAGCAGTTCATCCGCCCCGCCCAGTACGCGGCGCGGACCCCCTTGGCCCTCTCCGCCTGGCACGCTCCCGGCGAACCCGTACCGGTGGCCGACGCCCTCGGGCAGACGTACGAGCCCTTCGTGACCGGTACGGCGTGGGGGAAGCCGTGGTCCACCACCTGGTACCGGCTCACGGGCACCGTGCCCGAGGAGTGGTCGGGACGCCGGGTGGAGGCGGTCGTCGATCCCGGGTTCTCCGGCCAGGGGCCGGGATTCCAGGCGGAGGGGATGCTGTACGACACCGACGGTGTGCCCCTCAAGGGCATCCATCCGCGCAATCGGCACCTCACGATCGCCGCGGCGGCGCAGGGCGGCGAGCCGGTCGCCCTGCTCCTGGAGGCGGCAGCCAACCCCTCCGTGCTGGAGCACGGCTTCGAGCCGACCGCGCTCGGCGACGTGCTGACCGCCGGGGACCGCGCCCTCTACACCTTCGCCTCCGCCGACCTCGCCGTCCTCGACGAGGACGTCTGGCATCTCGTCCTGGACATCGAGGTGCTGTCCGAGCTGATGGGCGAGCTGCCCGCCGACCGCTCCCGGCGCCACGAGATCCTGCGGGCGCTGGAACGCATGCTGGACGCGCTCGATCTGCACGATGTGGCAGGCACGGCGGCAGCGAGCCGGGCGGAGCTGGCCCAGGCGCTGTCCCGGCCCGCCTCGGCGAGCGCGCACCGCGTGTCGGCGGCCGGGCACGCGCACATCGACTCCGCGTGGCTGTGGCCCCTGCGTGAGACGGTGCGCAAGGCCTCGCGCACCTTCGCCAACGTCACCGCTCTCGCCCAGGACTATCCGGAGCTGGTCTTCGCGTGCTCCCAGGCCCAGCAGTACGCCTGGGTGAAGGAGCATCAGCCGCACATCTGGGAGCGGATCAGGCAGGCGGTGGCGGACGGCCAGTGGGCGCCGGTCGGCTCGATGTGGGTGGAGTCCGATGCGAACATGCCCGGCGGTGAGGCGCTGGCCCGGCAGATCGTGCACGGCAAGCGGTTCTTCACCGAGGAGCTCGGGGTGGAGACGGAGGAGATCTGGCTGCCGGACTCCTTCGGGTACACGGCGGCCTTCCCGCAACTGGCCCGGCTGGCCGGGGTCCGGTGGTTCCTGACGCAGAAGCTGTCGTGGAACCAGAACAACAAAATGCCGCATCACACGTTCTGGTGGGAGGGCATCGACGGGACCCGTGTCTTCACGCACTTCCCTCCGGTGGACACGTACAACGCCCAGTTCCACGCAAGTGAACTCGCCCGCGCCGAACGGAACTTCACCGAGAAGGGCCGGGCCTCGCGCTCCCTGGTGCCGTTCGGCTGGGGCGACGGCGGGGGCGGCCCCACCCGCGAGATGCTGGAGAAGGCCCGCAGGCTCCGGAATCTGGAAGGCTCGCCGCGGGTCGAGATCGAGAAGCCCTCGGCGTTCTTCGCGGCAGCCGAGGAGGAGTACGGCGCCGAGGCGCCGGTCTGGTCGGGCGAGCTGTACCTGGAGCTGCACCGGGGGACATACACCACCCAGGCAGCCACCAAGCGGGGCAATCGGCGCAGCGAACACCTGCTGCGTGAGGCGGAGCTGTGGGCAACGGCGGCGGCCTTGCGCAACCCCGGCTACCGCTACCCGTACGAGACGCTGGAGCGGATCTGGAAGGCCGTTCTGCTGCTCCAGTTCCATGACATCCTGCCCGGCTCGTCCATCGCCTGGGTGCACCGCGAGGCCCGCGACACGTACGAGGAGGTGCGTGCGGAACTCGCCGATACGGTGGCCGGAGCGGTGACGGCACTCGGCCGCCCCGAGGGTCTGGTAGCGCTCAACGCCTCGCCGTACGACCGTAGCCAGGTACTCGAACTGGATGCGGATGCGAGCGGGGTGCTCCCGTCGGGGGCCCATGTGCAGGCGCTGGGCGACGGGCGCACTGCGGTGGTCGCGCGGACGCCGGCGCTGGGTGCGGGGCTGCTGGACGGCTCGGCGGTGCCGGAACACGAGGCCATGGCGAGCGGTGCGGCGGGCGACGGCGGAATCGTTCTGGACAACGGGCTCCTGCGGGTCACGGTCGACCGGGACGGGCTGATCGCCTCGGTGCGCGACCTCGTGGCCGGCCGTGACGTCCTCGTCCCCGGCCACCGGGCGAACCTCCTTCAGCTGCACCCGGATCACCCCAACCACTGGGACGCCTGGGACATCGACCGGCACTACCGCCGCTCGCGCACGGACCTGACGGACGCGGACTCCGTCGAGACGGTCGAGGCCGGGCCGCTGCGGTCCGCCGTCCGTGTGGTGCGCTCGTTCGGAGCGTCCCGGATCGTGCAGGAGCTGCGGCTCTCCGCGGGCAGCCGGCAGCTCGACATCGACACCGAGGTGGACTGGCAGGAGTCGGAGAAGGTCCTGAAGGTGGCCTTTCCGCTGGATGTGCATGCCGAACGGTCCACGTCCGAGATCCAGTTCGGCCATGTGCACCGCGCGACGCACGACAACACCGGCTGGGACGCGGCCCGTTTCGAGATCTGCGCACACCGCTGGCTGCACGTCGCCGAACCGGGCTACGGCGTCGCGGTCCTCAACGACTCGACGTACGGCCACGAGGTGACACGGACCCCGCACGACGCCGGGCTGGGCACGACCGTACGACTGACGCTGCTGCGCGCCCCGCACAGCCCGGACCCGCACGCCGATCTCGGGACGCACCGCTTCCGCTATGCCCTGGCGCCCGGTGCGCAGGTCACCGATGCGGTGCGGGAGGGGCTCGCGCTCAATCTGCCGCTGCGGGCGGCGGTGGCCCCGGCCGTGCCGTCACTGGTCACCACCGGACATCCGGCCGTGACCGTGGAGTCGGTGAAGCTCGCCGAGGACCGCGGCGGCGATGTCGTCGTGCGGCTGTACGAGTCGGCCGGCGGGCGGGCCGACGCGGTGCTGCGCGTCGGTTTCCCTGTTGCGCTGGCACAGATCACCGACCTGCTGGAGCGGCCGGTGGCGGAGGCCGTGGCCGGCGAGGAGGGTCTTGTGCTGTCGCTGAGGCCCTTCCAGATCCTGACGGTGCGGCTGACACCCGCCTGAGCGAGCCGCAGGTCAGGGGCGGGGCATGTTACGGAGGTTGGAGCGGGCCATCTGGAGCATCCGGCCCACCCCGCCGTCCAGCACGATCTTGCTGGCGGAGAGCGCGAAGCCGGTCACCATGTCGGCGCTGATCTTCGGCGGGATGGAGAGCGCGTTCGGGTCGGTGACCACGTCGACGAGTGCCGGGCCCTTGTGCTTGAAGGCGTCCTTGAGGGCGCCTTCGAGCTGCTTGGGCTTCTCCACCCGCACCCCGTACGCCCCGCAGGCACGGGCGACCGCAGCGAAGTCGGGATTCTTGTTGCTCGTACCGAACGAGGGCAGCCCCGCAACCAGCATCTCCAGCTCGACCATACCGAGCGAGGAGTTGTTGAACAGGACCACCTTCACCGGCAGGTTGTACTGGACGAGCGTGAGGAAGTCGCCCATCAGCATGGTGAATCCGCCGTCGCCGGACATCGACACGACCTGCCGGTTCCGGTCGGTGAACTGCGCGCCGATCGCCTGCGGCAGCGCGTTGGCCATCGAGCCGTGGCTGAACGAGCCGATCACCCGGCGCTTGCCGTTGGGCGTGAGATAGCGGGCCGCCCACACATTGCACATACCGGTGTCGACGGTGAACACGGCGTCGTCGTCGGCGAGTTCGTCGAGCACCGCGGCGACGTACTCCGGGTGGATCGGCACGTGCTTCTCGACCTTGCGGGTGTACGCCTTGACCACGCCCTCAAGCGCGTCGGCGTGCTTCTTCAGCATCCGGTCGAGGAACTTGCGGTCGGTCTTGGCCTTCACGCGCGGCGTGAGGGACCGCAGTGTCTCGCGTACGTCGCCCCAGACCGCCAGATCGAGCTTGGAGCGCCGGCCCAGGTGCTCGGGACGCACATCCACCTGGACGATCTTCACATCGGTCGGGAGGAACGCGTTGTACGGGAAGTCGGTCCCGAGCAGGATGAGCAGATCGCACTCGTGGGTGGCCTCGTAGGCGGCGCCGTAGCCCAGCAGTCCGCTCATACCGACGTCGTACGGATTGTCGTACTGGATCCATTCCTTGCCGCGCAGCGCGTGCCCGACCGGGGCTTTGACGCGCTCGGCGAACTCCATCACCTCGGCGTGTGCGCCCGCGGTGCCGCTGCCGCAGAACAGCGTCACCCGTTTGGCCTCGTCGACCATCCGGCAGAGCTTCTCGATCTCCTCGTCCCCGGGCCGTACGGAGGGCCTTGAGGTGATCAGGGCGTGCTCGATCGACTTCTCCGGGGCCGGCCGGGAGGCGATGTCGCCGGGCATCGAGACGACGCTGACCCCACCGCGCCCGATCGCGTGCTGAACAGCGGTCTGGAGCAGCCGGGGCATCTGCTGCGGGTTGGAGATCATCTCGTTGTAGTGACTGCACTCCTGGAAGAGCAGCTCGGGATGGGTCTCCTGGAAGTAGCCGAGGCCGATTTCGCTCGAAGGAATGTGCGAGGCGAGGGCGAGGACCGGGGCCATGGAGCGATGGGCGTCGTAGAGGCCGTTGATGAGGTGCAGATTGCCCGGCCCGCACGACCCGGCGCAGGCCGCCAGGGTGCCGGTGATCTGGGCCTCCGCACCGGCGGCGAACGCGGCGGTCTCCTCGTGCCTGACCTGGATCCATTCGATGGCGGCGTTACGCCGGATGGCGTCGACGACAGGGTTGAGGCTGTCACCGACGACGCCGTACATCCGCTTCACCCCCGCCCGCACGAGAATGTCGACGAACTGTTCCGACACGTTCTGCTTGGCCATGGGTGCGCGCCCTCTCTGCGTGTGCTCGGCGCACATGCGGCTGTCCCGGCTCCGGGGCCGGGACAGCCGGCCGGTCGGACTCCGGAGTCCATCAACCCATGGCCTGCGGGGTTACGCCTCCCAGACTGCGGCGCTCGTGCGGTCGTCGGCGTACCCCTTGGCCCTGGTCTGGGTGTCCGCGAGAAATGCGGCCAGTCCCGGGGGCCCGGCGGCACCCCAGCGCTCGGCGAGCTCCCCGGCGAGGGCGGGCTCGCCACGCATCGGTTCGGCCAGACCGTTGCTGCAGAGCAGCAGCGTGTCCCCCGGTCGGGCGACCGAGGCACGGAACCGGAAGGGCTCGGCGGGCGGCGGCAGCGGACTCTCGATGTACGGCGACGGCGGGGTCGTGATCTGCAGGTCCATCGTCAGCCGGTCGCCACCGGGGCCCTCTTCGTTCTCCGCGCCGCCCCGCGGGGCCGAGCCGAAACCGACGACGGGTCCCCCTCCGCCGGCACCGGCAGGCGGTACCGGGGGTTCGAGGTCCTGCCAGGCACCGTCACGGAGCCGGAACAGGCCCCCGTCGCCGACGCCGAAGAAGACCCGGGTGCGGCACTCGGGGTCGGCGGACAGGAGCAGGCAGCGCAGGCCCACGGTGTAGGCGTCGGCTTCGATGCCCAGCTCTGCCGCGCGGGCGCGCAGCTTGCCGAAGGTCCGGTCGGTGAGACGGTGCAGACCTGAGGTGAGCTCGCCCCTGCGACCTGCCCTTATGTCGTCGGAGAGTCGGGTGTGGCTGCGACCGACGGCGCCTCCGATCCAGCGGCAGGCGTCGGCGGCGGCGAGATGCGCGTGTTCGGCGGCCCTGGCACCGCTGGCGACGGCGACCAGGACGAGGGAGCTCTCCCCGCCACCGAAGCGGGCCGTCAGCAGGGCGTCACGCCTGGGCTCGCCGCGAAATCGTGCCGAGTCCCCGCGCACGGAGGCGGCCCGCAGGGTGTACGTCCCGTACCGGGCGCCGTCGAGCACCGTGTCGGCGACGAGCCCGTCGAGGTCACCGGGGCCGGTTACGGGCAGGGCGACGGGTTCGGCGTCGTAGGTGGGCGGCCGGTCCCCGATGTGGCCGACGACGGGGCGTGGCGCCGTGACGGGGCCCGAAGGTTGTGCGGGGCCGCCCTGCCCGGTGAACTCCGGAGGCTCCGCGGGGACATCGGCGGGCGGCTCGGGAGGCGGCGGGGCGGCGAAGGTGCGCGGCTGCGGGGATCCGCCCGGGGGCTCCCACGGAGCGGGGCACGCCACGGTGCGCAACGGCGCGGGGGGCGGTCCCGCAGATGCCTGCGGTGCGGCCGGAACTGCTCGCTGGGGCGCGGGCACGCCGTCCGCGGCGGCTCGCTGGGGCACCGGTGGCATCTCCGGTGCGGGCGGTGGCTGCGGCGGCCTGTGTACGTCGTCGATGGGCGGGGCACCGGGAGCGGACGGCCTCGTCGGTACGCGCGGATCGGGCACCGGGACCGCGGCGGCCTCCCGGGTGGCAAGGGCATCCGGCGCCGGGCCGGCGCCCGGGTCCGCGTACGTTCCTGGGTCTGCGCGGTTCTCCGGCGGACCCACCGCATCCGACGCGGAGTCGAAGCGGTCGTCGAGACTGTCGGCCGCGCTGCTGGGACCCGTGTCCGGCGCGGTCTCGTCGTACAGCCTGCGCCACCAGTCGTCCTCGTGGGCGGCGGGCCTCTCCCCCTGCTGACTCATGCCCTTATTGTCCACCGCACCGGCGATGCCAAAACGGTTCATCCGGAAAAGAGGCCCGGAAGTGACGGCCCGGAAAAGGGTCCGCCGGGCGGCCCCACCCCCCACGGGAAGGACGCCCGGCGGACCGGTCAGGGTGTCGTCAGCGCACTGCGTACGCGTCGGTCACGGTCTGGATGACGGAGTTGCCGTTGGCGTCCGTCAGTTCCGTCTTCAGGGTGACCGGCTTGCCCGCCGCGCCCGCGTGGTTCACGGTCGCGGTCCAGCGGCCGCCCTTCTCTGCGGTGGTGGCAGCGGTCCAGGTCTCGCCGTTGTCGTACGAGTAGGAGACCTTGGCGGCGGTCAGCTTGCCCGGCGTGTAGCCCGCGTGGCCGGTGACGCTCAGAGCGATTTTCTGACCGTCCTGCGCCGCCAGGGTCTTCAGCCCGTCCGTCGCCAGGTCGTAGCCCGGGAAGAGCAGCGGAATGCCCTGGGAGTAGGTGTTCTCCTCGCGGTGCGAGCGGAACTTCCAGACGGTCTGGGTCTGGGTCGACCGCTTCCAGACTGCGGCCGGCTGACCCACCTTGAACGTCACCATGGTGAGTTCGTACGCCGCGTCCTCGGCCGGCACGGTGAAGACCCCGGAAGGCCACCCGGACTCTCCGAGCACCTCGCCGCCGCTGGTGAGCTTCATACCGCCCAGGTCTCCGAAGGAGCCCTGCAGTCCGCCGTGTTCGGTGTCGGCCCAGAAGCCCGGGGCGACGCCGATCAGGTTGTCCTGACGCTCGGCGGCGAGCTGCTGCTCGCCCTGCAGGTCGAGCGGAGTCGACGGGCCGAGGATGCCCCGGTACCAGCTCTCCGTACGCTGCTGGCCCGCCTTGTACGTACGGGGCTTGTCGAACATGGTCTCGCCCCAGGGGAAACTGGAGGAAAGGAAGCGCTCCCAGCGGCTGTCGCCCGCCGAGTAGTACTCGGTGCGCTTGCCGGGGGCGGCGACGGTGTCGGACGTCCCGGCGTTGAAGCGTGTGCCGTACGGCCGGGAGACGACCATCGAGTCGACGTAGTCGGCCGCGATGCCCATGGCCTCGTACGTGGCGGTGGACTTGCCGAGCTTGCTGTCACGGACCTTGTACGTGCGGTCCGAGGTGACCGGGCCTGTCTCGGGGAAGCCGAGGTTGTAGACGAACGGGCTGGCGGCAGTGCCCTTCCAGCGCAGCGTCACGGGACCGTCGGCGAGAGCGGTGGTCAGGCCGGCGGCCTCACCCGCCTCGATCGCGAGGGAGGGCAGCGGCGCCCGACCGTAGCCGACGGACGGCTGCCAGGGGCCGGCGGACGGCCGGTGCACGATGATCGCCTTTGCGCCGGCGGCCTGGGCGTTCCGCGCCTGGACGGTCATGAATCCGTCGTCGGCCACCTCGACCAGGGCGATCTTGCCCGTGACATCGGCGGCCTTCAGCTCGTCGGGGGTGCCGGTGCCCGCGTCGACGAGCACGGCCTCGCCCGTACCGTCGAGGTTGACGGAGCCGGTGCTCGCCATCAGCGGGTGCAGTGCGGCACCGCCGACGACCGAGAGCTTCTCGATCTGCGGAGCGTACGCACGCCAGTAACTGGAGAACTCGAAGTCGCCGTCACTCGCCTTGCCCTGAACGTCGACCACGTAGTTCTTGATGGCGCGGCCGGCGCTGATGGAACCCGAGTGCAGCCAGACGTCGTCCCAGCTGCGGCCGAAGGCGAGCGTCGTGGAGCGTATCTCGGACGTGCGGTCCTCCGTCCGCACCTGGACCCGGTGGGCCTTGCGGGCGTCCAGTACCAGGACGGTGTCCTTGGTGACGTTCAGCTGCGGCCTGGCGAGGTAGCCGACGGACTCGACCATCCTGCCGATGGCGTCCTTCGGGTCCGGCGAGATGATGAAGCTGGAGACGAAGTAGGCGCCGGGGCGCACCTCGTAGACCTGGTCGGCCGAACCGTCGTTGAAGCGGCGCTCGCCGGAGGCGGTGTCGGTGCCGATGACGTCCACGGAGGAGTTCCCGGCGGCAGGCTTGCCGGTGCGGTCGATGAGCTTGACGCGCAGGGTGACGGTCTCCGCGCCGACGTACAGCGAGAACGGGGTGGAGACCTTGACTCCGCCGGGGCCGGTGGCCAGCACGCGTCCGGTCACATCGCCGTACTGGGCGGCCTTCAGGCTCGCGGTCGGGTCGATGTCCAGCGGGACCTTGACGGTCGCTCCGGCCGGTACGGTGACGGTGCTCGCGTCGAGCCTGGCGACGGAGGAGCGGACGGCCGAGCCGTCGTTGCCGGTGACGCCCTGGACCTTCAGCGACAGCTTCACCGGGTCGGTGCCTGTGTTGGTGTAGGGGACCTCGACGGTGGTGCGGTCGGTCTTGTCCTGCGGCCAGTTGAAGGTGCCGCCCTGGACGGCGGGGGCGCCCGTGACCGTGGTGTCGATGGCGGCCTTGACGTCGAGCCGGCCGCCGCCGGTCTCCCGTACGTCGCCGGGGATGTCGCTCTTCGCGGACGACACGAGGGCGGCCTTGACCTGCTGTGCGGTCCAGTCGGGGTGACGCTGCTTCACGATGGCCGCGGCGCCCGCGACATGCGGGGTGGCCATCGACGTACCGGACATGGACCGGTAGGCGTACGGACCGCGGCCGCCTGCCGCGGCGGCCGAGATGTCGACGCCCGGAGCGGAGATCTCGGGCTTGAGGGTGTGCGAGACGATCGCGGGCCCGCGGCTGGAGAACTGGGCGGTGGAGTCGTCGCGGTCGACGGCGCCGACGGTCAGCACGCTCGGGGCGCAGCCCGGCGAGGAGACGGTGTTCAGCGTCGGGCCGGAGTTGCCGGCCGCGATCACGAACAGGGTGTCCTTGCTCTGGGCGAGCTCTTCGGCGGCGAGGCTCATCGGATCGGTGCAGTCGGTGGGTGCGGTGCTGCCGAGGCTCATCGAGACGACATCGGCCTTGTTGTCCACGGCCCACTGCATGCCGGCGATGATCCAGGACTCGGCGCCGGACCCGGAATCGTTGAGGACCTTGCCGACGAGGAGGTCCGCGCCGGGGGCGACGCCCTTCTTCCTGCCGTCGCTCGCCGCGCCGCTGCCGCCGACGGTGGAGGCGGTGTGGGTGCCGTGGCCCTGGCGGTCGTCCGTGGTGTCGGAGTCCGTGAAGTTCTTGGAGTCGGCGATCCGGCCCTTGAGGTCGGGGTGCTCGGCGTCCGCGCCGGTGTCCAGGACGGCGACCTTGGTGCCCTTGCCGTCGTAACCCGCGGCCCAGGCGAGGTCGGCCCCGACCTGCTTGGTCGACCTGTCGAGGCTCGCCTCGACCTGGCGGTCGAGCCAGAGCTTCCTGAGCCCGGTGGCCGAGCGCCCGCGCGTGCCGGTGACGTCGGCCCAGAAGGCGGTGGTCTGCTTCTTGTCGGCCTTCAGCGCGACGCCGTCGATGGCCGCGAGGTCGAGTCCGCGCTCGGCGCCGCGCGGGGTGGCGGGAGTGCTGCGCCCGGCCTGACCGGTGTACGTGGCGATCAGCGGGACGGTCGCGGAGTGGGCGTCGTCGTAGCCCTGGCGGATCAGTCCGGTGACGTTGAAGAGTTCCTCGTCGACCGTGCCGGCGGCAAGGGCGTGGGCGGCGGCCTCGGGATAGACGTACAGGTCCTTGCCGGCCTGCCGGGTCTGGACGAGGGCGACGGTGCCGTCCTCGCGGGGCAGGGCGGTGGCGGACGTGGCTCCCGAACCGTCCGTGCTCACCAGGATCCTGTCGCCGGTGACGAGGGTGACGGTGACGGGCGCGCCCTTGGCAGTTGCGGCCGCACTGCCGGTCAGCGGTCTCTTGGCGGTCGAGTCGTCCTGTGGCGCCGCCACGGACGGTGCGATCGCGGTGACGGCCAGGACGGCGGCGGTGGCCGCTCCCAGCGCCGTGCGCGATATCGGGCGCATCGCTCTCCCAAGGTGGAATTCGGATCAAAGCAGCGCAAGCTGCCCTTTTCCAGAGGTGGTTGGTGCTGCGGTGGCGCCACATTGTCAGAGGGGGCACCGGTACGGGGGATGATGTGCTCGGCGGGTTTGCGCCGTGGCCGTTTCCCGCCACGGCCGAGCTGCCGGACAGGCGCGGAGACCCGCGCACACCACCCGGGGAGGGCCGGAAGATGCTGGCAGCGATAGGCCTCGACGAGAGACAGGAAGCCGCCTACCGGGCGCTTGTCGCGGCGGGCGCCGCAGAGCTCTCGGATCTCGCGCGCCGGCTGGCGCTGCCGGAGGCGGACACGGAGCGGGCGTTGCGCCGCCTGGAACAGCAGGGACTCGCGGCCCAGTCGTCGTCGCGGACGGCCCGCTGGGTGGCAGCGCCTCCCGGGGTCGCGCTGGGCGCGCTGCTGACCCAGCAGCGGCACGAGCTGGAGCAGGCCGAGCTGGCGTCGGCGCTGCTCGCCGAGGAATACCGGGCGGAGGCGGCCGAGCCGGCGGTGCACGATCTGGTGGAGGTGGTGACCGGCGCGAGCGCGGTGGCGCATCGCTTCCATCAGCTGCAGCTGGGCGCCGTCTCGGAAGTCTGCGCACTGGTCACGGGCAAGCCGATCGCGGTCACCGGCACGGAGAACGAGTCCGAGGAACGGGCGGCGAGTCGCGGAGTGTCCTACCGGGTGGTCGTCGAGCGAGATGTGCTCTCGCTGCCGACCGGGATCGTGGAGCTCTCGGCGGCGCTGAGCCGTGACGAGCAGTGCCGGGTGGTCGACCGGGTGCCGACCAAGCTGGTGGTCGCCGACGCTTCGCTGGCCATGGTGCCGCTGACGGGGCGCGGAGCCGAGCCTGCCGCGCTGGTCGTCCATGCCAGCGGTCTGCTGGAGTCGCTGATGGGACTCTTCGAGGCGGTGTGGCGCGATGCGATGCCGTTGCGGCTGGGTGAGAGCGGTGTCCACGAGGTGGGCTCCGGGCCGGACCCCACCGATCTGGAGATTCTGTCGCTGCTGCTGTCCGGTCTGACGGACGCGAGTGTGGCCAAACAGCTGGAGCTGGGCCTGCGGACCGTGCAACGGCGGGTGAAGGGGCTCATGGAACTGACCGGGGTGTCCACGCGGCTGCAGCTGGGCTGG
Source organism: Streptomyces sp. NPDC060035 (assembly GCF_042736635.1). Lineage (NCBI taxonomy): Bacteria > Bacillati > Actinomycetota > Actinomycetes > Kitasatosporales > Streptomycetaceae > Streptomyces > Streptomyces sp. NPDC060035. The sequence goes on along the minus strand of NZ_JBHWVO010000015.1, from coordinate 5,886 downwards.
CATGCGTACGAACGCGGCTGGGTGGCCCGTGCGCCGCGCTGACCGACCGGGGGTTCGCCTCCCTGCGGAGCTGCGCTGACGGGCGGGACGGTGCGGACTCCGGCAGGCTGGTCGAATGAGTGTGTGGCAGCTCGTCGCCGTGGGAGCGGTGATGCTGCTCGGACTGGTCGGTGTGCTGGTACCGGGTGTGCCTGGGCAGGCGATCGTCTGGGCCGCGGTGCTGTGGTGGGCACTGACGGACACGACCCCGCTCGCCTGGGGCGTACTGATCGGGGCGACGGGCCTGCTCCTGCTGAACCAGGCGCTGAAGGCGCTGCTGCCGTCACGCCGCCCGCACGAGTCGGGGGCTCCCCGCAAGACGCTGATGATCGGCGGGGTCGCGGCGATCACGGGGTTCTTCGTGCTGCCGGTGATCGGCGGGGTACTGGGGTACGTGGGCGCGATCTACGGGGCGGAGCGGCTTCGGCTGGGCAGTCACGGGGCGGGCTGGACCTCGGTCAAGTCGGTCATGCGGGCGACCGGATACTCGGTGCTCCTGGAGCTCTTCGGCTGTCTGCTGGTGGTGGGGGCCTGGCTGGGCGCCGTGATCTGGGGCTGACCGGCCTCCCCGCGTACAGGGACAGGGACCCGAGGGTGCTCAGCCCGCGAGCTCCAGGTGGCGTACGGCGTACGAACGCCACGGCCGCAGTCCCTCGGTCCCGGATGTCCCGTGCGGGTCCACATCGGGATCGCCCAGTGCCCGCATGCGGATCAGTGCCGCTGTCGCCGGTCCGATCGCCGACAGCCGCAGCAGCGCCTGCTCCGCCTCGTCCCGGTCGGCTCCGGCTTCGAGCCGCACGGCTCCGTCGGCCAGCGCGCCCGCCAGCTCCCGCAGGGCCGGATCCTCGGCTCCGGCGGCCAGTACACCCGGCTCGGGGAAGACATGGGTGAGCCCGCCGCACGGCACGTCCAGGACCTTCCCGTACCGCTCCACCAGCCCGTCGGCGGCTTCCGTGCCCACGAGCGTGCGCACGGCGAACTCCTCCGGGTCTGCGGCGCCCGGCGAGCGCAGGCCCGGGCGCGCGGCGACGAGCGGCGCCAGGCGCGGATCGGCGCCGAGGGCCTCGTCGACGGCGTACGGATCGGCGTCGAGGTCGAGGAGCCGCCGCAGCCGCTGTACGGCCGTCGTCAGGTCGCGGAGATCGGTGAGCGCGATGCGGGCCTCCAGCCACGGACCCGTGGAGGCCTCGTCGACGGCTACGACTCCGGCGCCGTAAGGAAGCCGCAGGGTGCGCCGGTAGGTGCGTGCGCCGGGGGCCCCGCTGATCTCCTCGATCCGGGCCACGGCCTCGGCCCCGAGGAGGTCGAAGACCTCGCGGGCGGCGTACGGGCCGCGATGAGCGAGCCGGAGCGGGATTCCGGCTCTGCGCCCCTCTCGCAGCCCCGCTCCCGTGCCCGTGCCGGCCTCGGTCCGCAGAGCGCTGGGGGTACGGGCGTAGATCTGCCTGATCGTGTCGTTGAACTGGCGCACGCTGGCGAAGCCCGACGCGAAGGCGATCTCGGTGACCGCCAGGTCCGTGGTCTGCAACAGGACCCGGGCGGTGTGGGAGCGCTGGGCGCGCGCGAGGGCGACGGGGCCGGCTCCCAGCTCGGCGTTGAGCTGGCGCTGGACCTGACGTGCGCTGTAGCCGAGCCGCCCCGCGAGCCCCGGGACGCCTTCCCGGTCCACCACGCCGTCGCCGATCATCCGCATGGCGCGGCCCACGACGTCGGCACGCACATTCCACTCGGCGGAGCCCGGCACGGCGTCCGGGCGGCAGCGTCTGCACGCCCGGAAGCCGTTGCCCTGGGCCGCGGCTGCGGTCGGGTAGAACCGCACGTTCTTCCGCTTGGGGGTGACGGCGGGGCAGCTCGGCCGGCAGTAGATGCCAGTGGTCGCGACGGCGAAGAAGAACTCTCCGTCGAAGCGCGCATCGCGGCTGCTCACCGCCTCGTACCTGGTCTGTTCGTCCATCACACCGTCCAGTGTGCGCCCCCTCGCGAAGGCGCACTCGCGGTTTTCGGACGTCGAACCAGGTGACCCGCGCGCGTTACCGCATCCGGCCCTCCCGCTTGAACGCCATGGCAGCCCGGCCCTCCGCGCCCCTGCGCTTCCATTCGCGCGTGGTCTCGCTGCGCAGCCGGGCGTCCGTCTTGGCCGCGATCCGGTGGTTCTCCCGGAGGAGCTTGCGGTAGCTGTCGAGACGCCGTTCGGCCAGTGTCCCGTCCTCGATCGCGCCGAGCACGGCGCAGCCCGGCTCGGCCTCGTGGCCACAGTCGTGGAAACGGCACCGCTGCGCCAGATCCTCGATCTCGGAGAAGACCTGGCCGACGCCGGCCTCCGCGTCCCAGAGCCCGACGCCACGCAGCCCGGGGGTGTCGATCAGCGCGCCGCCGCCGGGCAGCACGAGGAGGTTGCGTGTCGTGGTGGTGTGCCTGCCCTTGCCGTCCACGTCTCGCGCTGCCTGGACGTCCATGACGTCCTCGCCGAGCAGCGTGTTGGCGAGGGTCGACTTGCCCGCACCTGAGATCCCGAGCAGCACGCTCGTACCGCCCGTGACGATGGCACCGAACACATCGACGCCCTCGCCGGTGGCGGAGCTGACGGGCAGCACCTGCACCCCGGGGGCGATGCGCTCGATGTCCTCGACCAGATGGGACAGCGTGGCGACGTCCGGGACGAGATCGGCCTTGGTGAGCACCACGAGCGGGTGCGCCTCGTAACCCGGGGCCTGTTTCCCTTCGCCCAGCAGGGCGGCACCGGCGGTGCTGGACATGGCCAGCGCCAGGAACCGTTCCAGCCGGCCGAGATCCAGCTCGACGGCGAGCGAGACACAGATGACGATGTGATCGATGTTGGTGGCGAGCACCTGCCCCTCGGAGCGCTGCGAGGACGTCGAGCGTACGAAGGCGGTGCGCCGGGGAAGGAGGGTACGGACGAACTGCGGGTCGCCGTCGGGGTCGACGGCCACCCAGTCGCCGGTGCAGACGATCCGCATCGGATCGCGGGGCACCACGAACGCGGTGTCCGCCCTGAGGGTGCCGTCCGGGGTGACCACGTCGCACTGACCGCGGTCCACCCGGACCACGCGTCCCGGCAGGAGTCCCTGCTCGGCGTACGGGGCGAACGTCTCGGCCCATTCGTCGTCCCAGCCGTAGGCGGCCAGGGGATGCGACGAGGACGGAACCGGAAGGATCGAGAAGGAAGAAGGAGAAGACAAGGGAAACCCTTCACAGGGTGGCCCCGGCACCGCGCGCTCGGGCGCGGAGAGGAAAGGTGAAGGTCAGCCGGTGGCCACGGGGGTGAGAACGATGCTCTTCTGGTTGTGGGCAGCGCCCATCGCAACGACAGTCATCAATGTCCTCACCTCCTGATTCCTCGAACGGTCCCTGACCGGCTCCTTGAACGCTGCACACCCTAGCCGGGGGCCACCCGGAAGCGTCAAGAGGTTTTCCGGCGGGTGGCCGGACCGGGGGTGTTCGCCGGAGTGGGAACGAGATCTGCCCCGATCAGGGGATACGCGCGCACAACGACCGGCACCAGGCCGTTACGGTGTCCAGGCCGCCGGACCTACCTGACCACGCCTCACTTCGGCGCGCAGCGCTGCGTTCCGCGTGAGCGACCGGCCGCGACGGAGGCCCGCAAGCAGGTGGACGGGCATGTGCGACGTGCCTGTGTCCCGCGGCGGTGCACGGGGCAGCCGTGGTCGGCGAGGAGGCACTGCGGTCCTTCGCAGCCGACGAAGAGGTCATCAGGACCTCCGCTGTCTCCTGCCGGAACGGCATCGGGCCGACACCCGCCGACACCGCTCCGGGTCCGCCCATGGCGACGCTCACCACTCCCGTGCAGGGGTGAGCGTCGCCGCTATCGGCCGCCGCCTGCCCCGCCCGCCGTGCGCGGCGCCGGGACGAAGGCGCTCCCCCTGCCCCGCCCCCGCGCCGCGGGCGCCCGGCATTCCGGGCTCCGGCTTGCCTCGCACCATTCGGCGAGCAGTCGGTCGTAGATCGGTGTGGAGCTTTCGGGCTGCCGGTCGCGGCTCCCCGGACGCTGACTGTCGGACTGATCCATAAGTGGCCTCTACCCAACTCTGCGGGCGGCGTCGGCTGCCGGTGCGGCAACCGGACCAATTCCCCCACGATCGGGCTACCGGCCGAACACGGTGAACTGCGGGCAGGAACCGCCCGCTCACGAGACCGCCCAGCAAAATTCGAAACTCACGAACAGGAATCCGCGCACTATCACACTCCCACCGGCGCGAAAACGGGAAGGCTCGCACCGGAAACGCCATCCGGGTCCGACCGGCAATGAACGATCAGCTCAGCCGATCAACAGATCAGCATTACTGCACAATTTCCGCAGCCATACGGAGGGAAGCAGGGCGATGACCTTCCCGAAAGCCATCGCCCGGCCGGCACGGACCCGGGCCGCACCATGGAGGAGTGTCGGCGACCGGGCCCGGTCATTCAGCGGCCAGGTCAGCCGTTGCTGCCGGCACCGTGGCCCGAGGGAGCCGGGATGTCCGACAGGACCTGCGCCTGTTGCCTGCTTGTCGCCCTCGGCCGGGTGGCGCTGTCCGCGCACTGCTGATTCCGCGGGTCGGACGGAACGCCGACATCCTGGACCCCGGCCGGGCCGGGACCGATGGGCGAACCGGTACGGACCTTGAGCTCACAACCAACCCTGCCCATACCGGCTCACCCGTCGGCGGAGCTTACTGACCGACGTGCCACCGGGCGATCGATTCTCCCGCATTCACCCGAACAGCCCCGGCCGTCGGGGCTGTTCGGCAGGTCCGGCATCGGATCACGAACACCCGTGCGTAACCCTATCGGGTGGTTACACACTTTTCACCGTTCTCCAAGTTTCCCCTGCAACTGCTCCGTCGTTATGGGTGTCATGACGCTGCGGGCGAATGGCCCACGCGAAATGTCTGAAGAAAGGCAAGTAATGCGACAGGTTTTGAACAAAGGCATGATCGTCATGGCGGCAGCGTCGGGCATCCTGACCGTCGTCGGCGGCGGATATGCCCACGCCGACGCCTCGGCCGAGGGCGCCGCCGTCAACTCGCCGGGTGTCGGCTCGGGCAACGTCGCCCAGGTACCGGTGCATGTCCCGGTCAATGCCTGCGGCAACACGGTCAACGGGGCCGCCCTGCTGAATCCCTCCTTCGGCAACGAATGCGCGAACGTCGACTCCGGCAAGGGCCACCACCACGGTAAGGACGCCGAAGAGAGCGACCGTCACGGCGACGACCGCAGCATTCACAGCGACCGCGGTCACGACAGTGGGAGCGAGGACGCTTCCGGCAAGCACAGCGACCGCGGTCACGACGGTGGGAGCGAGGACGCTTCCGGCGAGCACGGCGACCGTGGTTACGACGGCCCGGGCTCCGACAGTTACGGCGACGACGCCTACGGGGGCAACGGCGGAGCGAGCGCCGAAGGTGTGGCCGCCAACTCCCCCGGCGTGCTCTCCGGCAACGTGATCCAGGCCCCCGTTCACATCCCGGTCAACGCCTGCGGCAACAGCGTCAATCTGATCGGTGCGCTCAACGCGGCCGCCGACAACGAGTGCTACAACGAGAGCGGCCCCGCAGCGCCGCCGGTCGACGAGCCGCCGGTCGACGAGCCGCCGACCGCCGCCAAGCCGCCGGTCGACAAGCCCCCCGTCAGTGACACCCCGGCCCCTGCCGCTGTGCCGAACGTCCCTGTCGAGCAGCTGGCGCACACCGGTGCCGGTGAGATCGGCATGGCCGCCGGCGCGAGCGCGGCTCTGCTGCTCGGCGGAGCGGTGCTCATGCGCCGTACCCGCGGTTCGCGCAACTAGTCCCGTACACACGGAGAGGGCCGCTCGGCAGCATCAGGTGC